>DASZEJ010000035.1:0-7853 GCA_035940955.1 Solirubrobacteraceae bacterium | reverse complement strand
GGGGAGCGGCCGGCGCCGGGCGGGACGATCCTCTTCGCGGCGCTGATGCTCGTCGCCGCGTACGGCATGTGGCGCGCGCGGTACTGGGCCGTCCTCGGGTTCCAGGCGCTGCTCGCGCTGACGATCGTCATCGCCGCGACGGCGATGCTCGTCGCGTCGAACGTCGCCGCGGTGGCGCTGTGCGTCACGATCGTCGGGCTCGGCGGATGGCTGTTCTGGAAGCTCGTGCGCGCGCTCGCCCGCCTCCAGATGCCTGACCGCCGCTCCCGGACCGGCGACGTATAGTCCGCGCCCATGCCCGACAGCTCCTACGACTGCGTCGTCATCGGCTCCGGACCCGGCGGGTACGTCGCGGCGGTCAGGGCGGCGCAGCTGGGCATGAAGACGGCGGTCGTCGAGAAGGACGTCGTCGGCGGGCGCTGCCTCAACTACGCGTGCATCCCGGCCAAGGCGGTGCTGCGCTCGGCCGACATCCTCAGCGAGATCCGCGACGCGGGCGAGTTCGGCCTGAAGGTCGGCGAGCCCGAGGTCGACTTCGGCGCGGTGAGCGAGCGGCGCAAGAAGGTCATCAAGACGCTGACCGGCGGCGTCTCCGGCCTGTTCAAGAAGAACAAGATCGACTACATCGAGGGCCACGGAGCGCTGACCGACGACGGCAACGTCAAGATCGGCGGCAACTTCGACGGCAGCGAGATCCAGGCCGGCAAGGTGATCCTCGCCACCGGGTCGGTTCCGAAGCCCATCCCGGGCACGACGTTCGGCGGCCGGGTGATCGGCACCGAGGGCGCCTGGCAGCTCGAGGAGCTGCCGGGGCGGATCGCGGTCGTCGGCGCGGGCGCCTCGGGCGTCGAGATCGCGTCGGCGTACGCGCGGCTCGGGGTCGAGGTGCTGCTGTTCGAGGGGCTCGACCGGGTGACGCCGAGCGAGGACGCCGACGTCTCCAAGGTGGTCGAGCGCGGCCTGAAGAAGCAGGGGATGAAGATCTTCACGAAGACGTTCGTCGAGGACGTCGAGGCGGCCGAGTCGTCGGTGAAGTTCTCCTACGGCGGCGAGAGCGCCGAGGTCGACTACCTGGTGATCGCCGCGGGGCGCGGGCCGGACGTCGAGGGCCTCGGGCTCGACGAGGCGGGCGTCAAGCTCGACGACCGCGGGCTGATCGACGTCGACGGCGCGCAGCGCACGTCGAAGGAGAACGTCTACGCGATCGGCGACCTCGTGCGCGGCCCGGCGCTGGCGCACAAGGCGTCCGACGAGGGGATCATCGCCGCCGAGGACGCGGTCGGGAACCCGACGCACCCGCTCGAGCAGATCGACGTCCCGCGCGCGACGTTCTGCACGCCGAACGTCGGCTCGTTCGGGCTGACCGAGGAGCAGGCGCGCGAGGCCGGCCACGACGTCGTCGTGGGCAAGCTGCAGTACGGCGCGGTCGGCGCGGGGACCGTCTACGGCGACCGCACGGGCATGATCAAGATCGTCGGCGACCGCAAGTACGGCGAGCTGCTGGGCGGCCACATCGTCGGGTCGCGCGCCACCGAGCTGATCCAGGAGCTCGTGAACGTCAAGGCGATCGAGGGCGGGTTCCCGGAGGTGGCGCGGATCGTCCACGGCCACCCGACGCTGTCGGAGGCCGTGATGGAGGCCGCCCGCGCCGCGGATGGCTGGCTCATCCACGGCTGACCCCGCCTTCTACCTCGACCTCTCCTCGCCGGAGGCGTGGCTCAGCGCCGAGCGCATCCTCGCGCTCGTGCCCGTGCCGTGCGAGTGGGTCCCGGTGCGGATGCCCTTCGACGGCGGGTTCCGGTGCGCCGAGGACGAGGACATCTTCCGCATGGAGATCGAGCGCCGCGCCCCCCAGCCCGTGCGCTGGCCGGCCGACTTCCCGTTCGACTCGTCGCTCGCCCAGCTCGCGGCGACCTACGCCAAGGCCGGCGGCAAGACCGTCGCGTTCTGCCTCGCCGCCTTCCGCCAGGCCTACGCCGGCGGGCGGTCGCTGGCCGAGCAGGAGAACGTGATGATCGCCGCGGCCGCCTGCGAGATCCACCCGCGCGCGCTGCTCAAGGCGCTCGAGACCCGGTCGATCGCGCAGCGGCTCGACGAGGCGACGGCCCTCGCCCGCGAGCGCGGCGTCGTGTCGACGCCGGCGTTCTTCGACGGCGAGCGCGTCGCCCATGGCGACGAGGCGCTGGAGGGCTTCGCCGCCGAGCTTCGCGCATAGACCGGCGTCGAAAAAAGCACCGCCGGCGAAGTACACTTTGGCCATGCTCGCCGAGCTGCCGTTCGCGACCGCCGAGGACATCGCGGCCGAGTACAAGCCGGGCGTCGACGTCAGCGTCAAGGGAGCGCTGCGCACCTTGCGCGCGAAGCGTGTGGTCAGCGACGGCATCGGCGTGCGGCCGCGCGGCGTGGGTGGCCGCGTCAGCGGCGCGCGGCACGTCTACTCGTCGCTCAACCTCGACGCCGTCCGCCTCTACCGGCGCGGCGACGAGACCGGCGCGAGGCGCCTTGCGCGGCGGGCGGCGTCGCTCGAGCGCCGCAAGGAGGCGCGCCGGACCGCGGAGGAGCTGGCGCGGGAGCTCGCGCGCGGAGAGTCCCTGTACCCGGCGCTGGACCGCCTTCTGCGCACCGACGCTCGCAGGTTCGTCGTCGCCCTGACCGCGCACACGGAGGCGCAGCGTCGCGACGTGGAGGAGACGCTCGGCCTGGGCGCGGCGATGTTCGCGCGGATCGCAAGCCTCGCCGAAGGCGAGCTGGTGGAGTTGCGGCTCGAGGGCAGCGGGGCGGCGCTGCCCATCCGGCACGTGGACCTCTCCCCGCACACCACGCTCTGCCTTGGCGCAGGGGTCTCGCTGAGGTGGGAGCCGCTCGGCCACGGCCTCACGCTGCTCAAGTCAGACGCGGCGCTTGATCTCGGCGACGAGCCGGCGGTCCGCCCGTACGAGCGCGCCCTGCCGGCCGAGGACGCCCGCGTCGAGCTGACCGGGGCGCTCTCGGTGCAGGCCACCGTGAGGCGACCGCCGCCCGTGCCGATCGCCGGCTCGCGCTAGCACCGAAGTGGAGCTCCCGACCCCGGCCGCCCGCTACCTCGGCGAGGGCGATCGCGACGCCCTCGCTCGGTTCCGGTGCTCCCGCGGCGCCTGGTACGAGGAGGACGTCGAGCGCTTCGTCGCCACGCGGCTCGTCGACTACCACGAGTCCCGCCGCCGGGACACCGACCACACCGTCATCGGGCTGGAGCTGCCGCAGCACGGCCTCGTGGCGGTCGGCGCGCACGAGGAGGACCTGACCCGCGACGGCGACCTGCTCCTGACGTCGACGTACCTGGAGCTGGCGGCCGTCTCGCTGCCGTTTCAGGGCGGCGTGCTGACGGACGCCGAGCCGCTCGATCCCGACGGCAAGGCGGTCTCGGTGGGGCGATGGCTCGCGGAGGTGCTCCTGTCGGACAACGCGAACCGCAAGCGCGACCCGGTCGTGCGCGCGGTCGTGGCGCGCGAGAACCGCCGGAGCCTCGCGCTCTGCGATCGCATCGGACTGCGCCACGTTCGCGACGACGAGGACACGCGCTTCGTGCAGCGGTGGGGCGCGATCGCCCGCTAGCCGTCGCGGGCGCATGGCTTTCGCTTCGCGCGCGGTACTGTGCCGGGCGAGGAGAGATGGCCACCCGAGCGGAGTCCAAACAGCAGGAACTTCCCGAGCGCGAGACCGCTCGGGACTGGCTGCGCCAGATGATGCTCATCCGCCGCTTCGAGGAGCGCGCGGGGCAGATGTACGCCAAGGCGAAGGTCGGCGGGTTCCTGCACCTGGCCATCGGCGAGGAGGCGACGATCGTCGGCGCCGTGCGGGCGCTGCACGACGAGGACTACCTGATCTCGACCTACCGCTCGCACGGCCACGCGCTCGCGCGCGGGACCAGCCCGAACAACGTCATGGCCGAGCTGTTCGGCAAGGTCGACGGCACGTCCGGGGGGCGCGGCGGGTCGATGCACATCTTCGACGCCGAGCGCCGGTTCATGGGCGGCTACGGGATCGTCGGCGGCAACCTGCCGCTCGGCGCCGGGCTGGCGCTCGCCTCCGACTACAGGGGGACCGACGAGGTCACGCTGTGCGTCTTCGGCGACGGCGCGTCCAACCAGGGCACGTTCGGCGAGACGATGAACCTCGCCGCGCTGTGGAAGCTGCCGATCGTCTTCATGGTCACCAACAACCAGTTCGGCATGGGGACCGCGCTCGACCGGCACTCCGCGGTCACCGACCTGAAGGTCAAGGGCGAGTCGTTCGGCGTCCCCGGCGTCGAGTGCGACGGCATGGACGTCATGGACACCTACCGCGTCACCTGCGAGGCCGTCAGGCGGGCGCGCGAGGAGCACCAGCCGATCCTCATCGAGGCCGAGACCTACCGCTTCCGCGGCCACTCGATGGCCGACCCCGAGGAGTACCGCACCAAGGAGCAGGTCGAGGAGTGGCGCAAGAAGGACCCGATCGAGACCTTCGCCAAGCGCCTGGAGGACGAGGGGATGCTCGAGGAGGGCGAGCGCGAGCGGATGGACGAGGAGGTCGTCGCCGAGATCGACCGGGCGGTCCAGTTCGCCGACGAGTCCGAGTTCCCGACGCCGGAGTCGCTCTACGAGCACATCTACGTGCTCGGCAACCAGGTCAAGGGGTGGTACTCGGTCGACGAGCGCGGCGAGGGCGTCCACCACGGCGAGGACGAGGCCGAGATGGGCCGGGGCGCGCGCGCGGAGGGGTTCAAGCGGGCGGCGAAGGAGCTGGACGACAAGAGCACCGAGGTCGACGACGACACGCCCGACCGCGACGCCGAGGACGACGAGACGGCCGGGGGCACCGACCGCGGCGACCTGCCGAAGGAGTCGGCGGACAGCGACGGCGCGAACCAGTCCCCGGGCGGGTGACGCGATGCCGGTGATGCGCTACCGCGAGGCCCTCAACGCGGCGCTCCGCGAGGAGATGCAGCGCGACGAGAGCGTCTTCATCATGGGCGAGGACATCGGCGTCTTCAACGGGGCGTTCAAGGTCACCCAGGGGCTGCTCGACGAGTTCGGCGACAAGCGCGTGCGCGACACGCCGATCTCCGAGAACACGATCGTCGGCATGGGCGTCGGCGCCGCGATGGGCGGGCTGCGGCCGATCGTCGAGCTGATGACGATCAACTTCTCGCTGCTGGCGATGGACCAGATCGTCAACCACGCGGCGACGATCCACTACATGTTCGGCGGCCAGGTCCGGGTCCCGATGGTGGTCCGCATGCCGCAGGGCGCCGGGCACCAGCTCGGCCCGACGCACTCGCACTCGTGGGAGGCGCTGTACCTGCACGTCCCCGGTCTGCTGGTCGCGGTGCCGTCGACCCCGGAGGACGCGAAGGGGCTGCTCAAGGCGGCGATCCGCGACGACAACCCGGTCATCTTCATCGAGCACGAGTACCTCTACGGCCAGCGCGGCGACGTGCCCGACGACGACGACTTCGTCACCGACTTCGGCCAGGCGGCGATCCGCCGCGAGGGCTCCGACGTGACGATCATCGGCATCTCGCGGATGGCGCTGACCGCGCAGAAGGCGGCCGACCAGCTCGCGAGCGAGCACGAGATCGAGGCCGAGGTCATCGACCCGCGCACGCTGCGCCCACTCGACCTCGACACGATCGTGAGGTCCGTCGAGAAGACCAACCGCGCGGTGATCGTCGAGGAGGGCTGGCCGCACGGCGGCGTCGGCGCCAACCTCGCCGCGCTCATCCAGGAGCAGGCGTTCGACCACCTCGACGCGCCGGTCGGCCGCGTCACCGGCGCCGACCTGCCCATGCCCTACTCGAAGCCGCTCGAGCAGATCGCGTTCCCGCACGAGCCGCAGATCGTCGAGGCCGTGCTCGCGACGTTCCGCGACGTCTAGGTCGGAGGAGTCCCGTTGCCCGAGGTCACGATGCCCCGCCTGTCCGACTCGATGGAGGAGGGCACGATCCTCAAGTGGCTCGTCTCCGAGGGGGACGAGGTCAAGAAGGGCCAGGAGATCGCGGAGATCGAGACCGACAAGGCGACGATGACGTTCGAGTCCGACGCCGACGGGGTCTTCCACCCGGTGGCCGGCGAGGGCGACACGCTGCCGATCGGGGAGGTCATCGCGACGATCGGCGAGGACGCGCCGTCGCGCGACGGCGGGCAGCCGAAGGAGGAGGAGCAGGAGGAAAAGCAGCCCGAGGAGCGCTCGGAGTCGGGCGGCGAGGAGGAGCGCGACCGGTCGGTCGACGCCGGGGCCGCGGGCGAGTCGGCCGAGGAGCAGCCCGAGCGCGCGCCGGCGCGCGCGGAGTCGGGCGGCGACGGCGCCGGGCCGGACGGTCGCGTGAAGGCGTCGCCGGTGGCGCGGCGGCTGGCGCGCGAGCGCGGCATCGACCTGGGCGCGATCTCCGGGACGGGGCCGGGCGGGCGGATCGTCAAGGCGGACGTCGAGAAGGCGGCCTCGGGCGAGGCGCGGCCGGCGGCGACCGCCGAGGCGCCCGCGCGCGAGGAGGAGCGGCCGGCCGAGCGCGAGCCGGAGCGCGAGCCCGAGCCCGCCGCCGCGGCGAGCGCCGCCGCCCCCGGCACGTCGGAGGCGAAGGTCGCCGAGACCGGGACGACGAAGGGCGACGTGTCGGTCGTCGAGCTGACGCGCACCCAGCAGGTCGTTGCGCGCCGGATGGCCGAGGCCAAGGCCACGATCCCCGAGTTCACGCTCGTCACCGAGATCGACATGGAGAACGCCGTCGCCCTGCGCAAGCGGCTCAAGGAGCTCGCGGGCGAGGACGGCGTCGTGCCGTCGTTCAACGACATGGTGGTCAAGGCGTGCGCGGTGGCGCTGCGCGAGTACCCGCGCGCCAACGGCAGCTACAAGGACGGGAAGTTCGAGCTGTACTCGCGCGTCAACGTCGGCGTGGCGGTGGCGGCGCAGAACGCGCTCGTCGTGCCGGTCATCCACGACGCCGACCAGAAGTCGCTCGGCCACATCGCCCGCGACGCCCGGCGCCTGGCGGCGCGCGTGCGCGACGGCACGGTGTCGCCGCCCGAGCTGGCGGGCGGCACGTTCACGGTCTCGAACCTCGGGATGTACGGCATCACCGAGTTCACCGCGGTCATCAACCCGCCGCAGGCGGCGATCCTCGCGGTGGGCGCGATGGAGCGCCGCCCGGTGGTCGTCGACGACCGCGGCAAGGTCGAGGCGCGCCAGCGGATGAAGGTGTCGCTCGTCTGCGACCACCGCATCCTCTACGGCGCCGACGCCGCCGAGTTCCTGGGCCGGATCCGCGCGCTGCTCGAAGAGCCGCTCGCGATGGCGCTCTAGCCGCCGAGCAGGCCCGCGACCGCGTCGCCGGCGTCGCTGACGGCGCCGGTCGTCGCGTCGGCGGCGTCCCGGACCGTGCCGGTCGCCTCGTCGCCGACCCGCGGCAGCGCGCTGCCCGCGTCCTCGACGGCGTCGCCGACGGAGCCGCCCGTCTCGCCTGCGGTGCCGCCCGCGGGCGGGCTCGCGGTGCCCGCGGCGCCTCCGGCCGCCTCGCCGGCGTCGCGCACGGCGTCCGCCACCGGGGCGGTCGGGCTGCCGTCGCCGGCCGATCCGTCGCCGCTGCCGTCGCCGCCGTCGGCGGCCGTGCCCGCGCCCGCGCCGTCGGGGGTCGCGCCGGCCGGGCCGCCGGAGCCGGGGCCGTCGCCGGCGGCCGTGCCGGGGCCGCCGGGGCCGCCGCGGCCGCGGCCGTCAGCGCCGGGCCCGGTGCCGCCGCCGGGGCCGCCGGCCCCGCCGCCGCCTCCCGGTCCGCCGCCGTCGCCGCCGAGAACGATCGGCGTCGCGCCGCCGCCGGCCGCTGGCGCCGCGGCCGCGGC
>DASZEJ010000034.1:0-7486 GCA_035940955.1 Solirubrobacteraceae bacterium | reverse complement strand
CCGCGCTGCCCGGCCTGACGCGCACGGTCGACGCCGCGCGCCCGCTCGTGCGCGCGCTCCACGTCGCCGCCCGCGACCTCGTCCCCGTCGTGGAGTACCTCGGCGCCTACCGCTCCGAGGTGATGGCGCCGTTCATGAACGTCGCGGCGGCGACGCAGGACACGTTCCGCGCGCCGGGCGCGCGCGACGCCCTGCACTACCTGCGGGTGCTGATCCCGCTGACGAACGAGGGGCCGGTGAACCAGCCGCGCCGCCTGCCGTCCAACCGGCACAACGCGTACATGCGCCCGCGGGCGCTCGACCGCCTCCCGTACGGCCTCGAGTCGTTCGACTGCGGCCATCTCGGCAACCCGCCGGCGCTGCCGGTCGCGGGCAGCGCGCCGCGCTCCTGCGACGTCATGCAGCCGTGGTCGCTCGGCGGGCGGCCGCCGCGGGCGTTCCAGCAGCTGGCGCGGACGCCGCCGTAGCCGCGGCCTAAGCTCGGCGCTCGCATGCCCACCGCGACCCTCCCGGACATCCTCGTGCTCGGCGCCGGCGGGATCCTCGGCGAGGCGTGGATGAGCGGCGTGCTCGCGGGGCTGGAGGACGCGGCCGGCCTCGACCTGCGGGAGGTCGAGACGTTCGTCGGGACGTCCGCGGGCTCGATCGTCGCGGCGCACCTGGCGGGCGGCGGGCGGCCGCGCCGCCCGCGCGGCGGCGAGGCGGGCGGCGATCCAGGGTTCGTCGAGGACGCGCCGCCGCGCGCGGCCGGCGCCGGGGAGCGGCTGCGCGACCTGGTCCGCGTCGCCGCGATGCCGCTCGCCCCGGTGACGCTGGCGCTCGGGGCCGCGGGCGGCGCGCTGCCGCGGCGGCTCGCGCTGGCGGCGCTCCCCGACGGGACGCGGCGGCTGGACCACCTGCGCGCGGAGGTGCGGCGCAGCGGCGTGCGGTTCGACGGGCGGCTGCGCGTGTGCTGCGTCGACCGCGGGAGCGGGCGGCGGGTGGTCTTCGGCGCGCCCGGCGCGCCGCCGGCCGAGGTCGCGGACGCGGTCGCGGCGTCGTGCTCGATCCCCGCGGTGTTCCGGCCGGTGGCGATCGACGGGCGGGCGTACGTCGACGGCGGCGCGTGGTCGCTGACGAACCTCGACGCCGCGCCGGCCGGGCGGGGGAGCGACCTGCTGTGCCTGCACCCGTCGGCGCGGGGCGGTGCGGCGATCACCTCGCCGTGGGGGGCGCTGCGCACCGCCGCAGCGACGGCCTCGGAGCTGGAGGCGTTGGCGCTGCGGGCGCGCGGCGCGCGCGTGCGGATCGTGGGGCCGAGCCGCGAGGCGGGCGCGGCGATGGGCGCGAACCTGATGGACCCCGGCCCGGCGGTGCGCGTGCACGCGCTGGGCTACCGCCAGGGACGCGGACTCGCCTAGCGCGAAGCCGTCCGGAAGCGACGCCATCCTTCCGCGTCGCGATGCGACGCGCCCTCCTCCTCCTGCTCGCCCTCGCCGCGGCGGTCGCCGGATGCGGCACCTCGGACGACCGCGACCAGGCGCGCGCGGTGGTGGAGCGCTTCTACGACGCGCTCCGCAGCGACGACGCCGAGGCGGCGTGCGCGGAGCTGAGCGAGTCGCTGCTCGAGCAGGTCGAGTCGCAGACCCAGCAGTCGTGCGAGGGCGTCATCACGCGGTTCGAGTACGACGGCGGGGCGATCGTCGGCGCCGAGGTCTACATCACGAACGCGAAGGTCAACCTGCGCGGCGGCGAGAGCGCGTTCCTGGGCCGCGAGGACGGCGGCTGGAAGCTGAGCGCGATCGCGTGCAAGGCCGAGAAGGGCAAGCCGGCCGACCGACCCTTCGACTGCGAGGCGGAGGCGTAGATGCGCGCGCTTTTCGCGTTCCTGGTCGTGCTGATCTGGCTGGGGATCGCGTACGCGCTCGTCGTGGGGGCGCTCGCGCAGTGAAGGGCGAGCGCGGCTTTCTGCGCGAGAACTCGCTGACGATCGCGTTCCTCGCCATCTTCCTGCTCTCGCTGGGCGGCCAGGCGCTCGTCGGGCACTCGGAGTTCAACCACGACCAGCTCGCCCACCAGGACGCGACGATCTCGCTGTCGCGGTACCTGACGTCGTCGGGCTACTGGGTCGACGTCATGGAGAACTGGCAGTCCGAGTACCTCCAGTTCACGCTGTTCATCTTCGGCACGGTCTGGCTCGTCCAGCGCGGGTCGACCGAGTCCAAGCCGCCGGGCGAGGAGGGCCGCGAGTCCGACGAGGACCAGAAGATCGGCGAGCACGCGCAGCCCGACTCGCCGGAGTGGGCGAAGGCCGGCGGCCTGCGGACCCTCGTCTACTCGAACTCGCTGCTGCTGCTCATGACCGCGATCTGGCTCGGCTCGTGGTTCGCCCAGCTCGTGACCGGTCGCGTCGAGTACAACGAGGCGCAGCTCGACCATCACGAGGCGGCGCTGTCGCTGTGGCAGTACGCGGGGACGTCCGACTTCTGGAACCGCACGCTGCAGAACTGGCAGTCCGAGTTCCTCGCGGTCGCGTCGATGGTGGTGTTCTCGGTCTGGCTGCGCCAGCGCGGCTCGTCGCAGTCCAAGCCGGTGGGCGAGCCGCACGCGTCCACGGGCGCGGAGGGGTAGGCGCGCGCGGCGCTCCGCTCGGGGTCGCCGCGCTGGCCGGGCGCGCGGCGCTCCGCCGGGCGCGCGGCGCTCCGCTCGGGCGCGTTGCGCTCGCCGGCGCCGCACTGACGGCTCACCGAGGGCAGGGAGTCGTTTCGGCCCGCACAACGCACCACTCGTTCGCCGAGGACGGACATGTGGTGGAGGCCCCACAACGCACCACTCGTTCGCCGGGAACAGACGTGTGGTGCGTTTGGGGTGCTATAGACCCCAAAAGGGACACACGTCCCCGAGCGACGCGCCGAGTGGTGTGTTGGGGGGGTCGATGCCCTCCCTCCCTCGCCGAGCCGTCAGACCCGCGCCCGGCCGCAGCCGCGACGGCGAGCGGAGCGCCAGCCAAGCCGTCACACCGCACCCGGCGGCAGCGGCGCGCGCGAGCGGAGTGCCAGCCGAGCCGTCACACCGCACCCGGCGGCAGCGGCGACCGCGAGCGGAGCGCCAGCCGAGCCGTCACACCGCACCCGGCGGCAGCGGCGCGCGCGAGCGGAGCGCCAGCCGAGCCCGAGCCGAGCCCGCGGCACCTCACCCCACGAGCGCCCGCCGCAGGAGCTCCCGCATCGCCCGCCGGCTGCGCAGCGCGCGCCGGTCGTACACCGCGACCCACCGGACCCGGCCGCCGCGCGTGCCGTACACGACGCGCCCGCGGCGGCCGAGCCACACGCGCGTCCGCGCGACGCTGCCCGCCGGCCGGAGGCGCCGGATCCGCTTCGCGGGCGTCCCCGGCCCGTGGCGGAAGCGGCCCCTGCGGGCGACGATCATCACGGCCGGCTCGGCGTCGCCGGCGCCGAGGTCGCCGCTGCGGTCGGTCCGCTGGCCGACGAGGTAGGCGCCGTCCGCGCAGTACCGCAGGAAGCCGCGGCGCACCTCGGCGGGCGGGCCGAGCTTCGCGCGGACGGTCGCCTCCGAGTCGCCGAGCGCGACCGGCCCCAGCCGCCGCGAGGTCACGGACGGCGCGCGGCAGCCCGCGCTCGCCCCGCCGCGCCCGTCGCCGCCGCCGCCGCCCTGCGCCGCGTACACCGGCTCGCGCCGGGCCTTCTCGACGCACCGCGGGTCGGGCCCGTCGCCGTGCGCGAACCGCACGCCGCCGCTCCCCGGCCCCATGTGCTGCGCGTACTCAGGCGGCATCCCCGGCACGCGGCCGGGGTCCTCGGTCCGCCCGTTCACGCGGAAGTTCGTGACGTGCGCGCCGCCCTCGGCCCGCGCCTTGTCGAAGAAGTACGCCCCGTCCCACTCGTAGACCGCGGTCGTCCCGTCGTCCTGCACGACCGCGCTGCGCCAGTGGTCGACCTGGTAGTAGAAGCACTTGTCGCCCGCCGACGCGACGCGCTCGGGCTCCTTGGCGAAGAAGTCGACGATGCCCAGCTGCGTCACGTTCTGGCGGCGCTTGTCGAACTCGACGCAGTACGGGTCGGCGGCGGGGTCCGAGCCGGCCGGCTCGAAGCCCGCGTACTGCAGCTCGCAGGCGAACGGGTTGCTCCCGTCCCACGGCCGCGGCTCGGCGGCACGCACGACCGCGACGGCCGCAAGCGCGAGGAGCGCGGCCACCACCGCGGCCCGCCTCGCGCCGCCCGAAGCGGGGCGCGAGGGCTCCCGCCGGACCGCCCCCCGCTTCGCGCCGCCGGAAGCGGCGCGCGAGGACTGCCGCCGCACCGCCGCCCGCCTCACGCCGCCCTCCGCACGTGCTCGGTGAGGATCTCGTCCGGCGTGCGCGGCGCGAACCCAGGCGGCCGCGCGGGCAGCCCGAGGTCCCCAGCGCTCGCGACGAGGTGCTCGGCGCACCGCTCGCTCAGCGCGGCGATCGTCAGCGACGGGTTGACCCCGAGCGACGTCGGCACGATCGAGCTGTCGATGCAGTACAGGCCCTCGTAGCCGAACACCGCGCCGCGGTGGTCGGTGACGCCGAGGTCCGGGCCGGTCGCCATCCGGCAGCCGCCGAGCGGGTGCGACGCGTACGCGCCCTGGGTCTCGGTGAGCTTCATGAACCGCGCGAGCCCGCGGCGCTCGATGATCCCCCGGATCGCGCGGTCCGCCGCCTCGCGCACGCGCACCGACTGCTCTCCGAACCGGTACGTGAACGTGCCGATCGCGATCGGTCCTGCGTTCGGCCGCTCGGCGCTCCCGCTGTGCGGCGCGGCGTAGAACGCGCCGTCGTGCGTGTCCTCGACCATCGCCAGCACCTCGATGCGACTCGCCCACCGGCTGATCGCGTCCTTCTTCTGCAGGCCCCACCAGCTCGGCTCGGCGGGCTCGCGCCCGTCGTCGTAGAGGAAGTTCGTCAGCGACGTGAGGAAGATCTCCTGCAGCGTGAAGCGCGTGCCGTCCCACCGGTTCCCGCGCCGGCCGACCCAGAAGTCGTACGTCATCGTCGTGATCGGCTTGCCCTTGTGGAAGTCGGCGTACGGCGGCAGCCGCAGCACGTCCCGCACGCGCCGCGGGTCGTACTCGACGCCCGCGACGTGGTCGCCGTTGACGCCGAGGTGGCGGCCGGCGTGCTCGCTCAGCGACGGCAGCTGCGGGCGCGAGCGCATGAGGATCGGCGGAGTGCCCATCGCGCCCATGCTGAGGACGACGACCTTGGCCTCGAACTCGATCGGCGGTCCCTCCGGCTGCTTGGACCGCTCACCGAGCGCGACCGCCGTCACGACGTACCGGTACGGGCGCGCGCTGGTCTGCCGGACCGACTGCACCTCGAGGTTCGGCCGCACCTGCACGCCGGCCCGCTCGGCGCTCGCGAGGTAGTTCGTGTTGACGGTGTTCTTCGCGCCGAAGACGCACCCGGTGTGGCACCAGTTGACGTTCGCGCAGCGGCGCTCGATGATCGCGAGCGGCACGCGGTCGCAGGTGTGCCCGGCGGCGGCGAGCGTCTTCGCCCACAGGCCGCCGGCCTTGGAGACGTGCCGCCAGGCCGGCCGCCGCACGCGCAGCGCCCGCTCGGCCCGCGCGTAGTACGGGTCGAGCGAGCGCCGGCTGATCTCGGCCGGCCACATGCGGCGGTCGGGCCCGTCGCCGGGCCGGCGGTCGCGGCGCTCGAAGGTCTCGCTCGGGCTGCGCAGCGAGGCGGCGAGGTACACGTTCGACCCGCCGCCGACCCCGTTGCCGACGACGACCTGCGCGCCGTCGCCCTGGACGAGCATGTAGATCTCCGACAGGTGGTCGATGTGCATCGACTGCCGGAAGTCGGTGTGGTTCGGGAAGCGCCGGCCGCGCTCGGCGACGACGATCGAGCGGGGATCGGCGCCGGCCGCGACGTACAGCTCGGCGAGGCGCCACGCGGTGACGCTGCCGCCGAAGCCGCTGCCCGCGATCAGGACGTCGACCCGCTCGGCCATGGGTGTCTACGGCAGGCTCCCGGTCCGGGTTCGCTCGCGGCTCAGCCGCCGTCCGTACGAGAAGCGCCGGTAGCCGCGCAGGTTGCGGCCGGGAAGGCCCATGACGCGGTAGCCCGCGGCGCGCTCGGCCGTCTGCTCCTCGGACAGGGCGGCGGCGCAGAACGCGGTGAACGGGACCGCGGCGGCGGCCTCCCAGAGCGTGCGGGACGGGTTGTCGAAGCTCAGCCCGTCGAGGCAGACGCGCGTCCGCGCGTCGAACCCGAGCGCGACGAAGTCCCCGCCTGCGCGGCGCTGGAGGTCGGCGAGGAACGCGGGCTCGAGCGCGTCGAAGCCGACCTTGGGATGGCGGTAGAGCGCGAGCGCGTCGGTCTCGACGGCGCCCGGGAGCGGATGGACGCCGGCGATCGCGCCGGGGGCGACCGGCGCGCCGGACTCGGTCCGGTCGACCTTCCGCCCCGGCAGCATCGTGTCGGCGAACGCCTGCAGCGCCGCGTCGCGGTCGACCGGCCCGGGAAGGCGGCCCTGGCCGAGCGCGCGGGCCGCCGGCGCCGCGGCGGCGACGAGCCCCGCGAGCGACAATCCCCCCGTCCGCAGGAGCAGCTCCCGCCTGCGCAGGTCCATGTCGAGTGAACGCTAACGATCAGTGAGCGGGTCCGAGCCGCTCCAGCCGGCGCCCGACGACGAGACCGTCTGCCTCGAGGGCTTCCACGCTGTCAAGCACGCGCTGCGCTTCGGCGCCGAGCTGCTCGAGGTGCGGACCGGCGACCGCGACCGGCTGGCCGCGCTGGCGCGCGAGCTCGCGCCCGACGTCGCCGAGCCGCTCCTGGCGCTGGCCGAGCCCGGCCCCGGGCCGTTCCCGCCGACCGGCGTCGTCGCGCGGGCGCGCCGGCCGCAGTTCGAGCTCCCTCCCCCGTCCGACCGCTTCACGGTCCTCCTCGACCGCCCGCGCCACCTCGGCAACCTCGGGGCCGCCATCCGAGTCGCCGCGGCGGCCGGCGCCGCGGCGGTGCTCGTGACCGGCGAAGCCGACCCCTGGCACCGCCACGCGATCCGCGGCGCCGCCGGCCTGCAGTTCGCGCTCCCCGTCGGCCGCGTCGCGAACCCGCCCGACGACCTGCCGCTCGTCGCGCTCGACCCCGAAGGCGACCCGCCCCGCCCGCTCCCGCCCGGCGCCGTCCTCGCCTTCGGCTCCGAGCGCCACGGCCTCTCCCCCGCCCTCCTCGCCCGCGCCGACGCCCGCATCGCGCTGCCGATGCGCCCCGGCGTCTCGTCGCTGAACCTCGCGACCGCCGTCGCGGCGGCGCTCTACGGCCTGACGCGGACGCCTCGCCCCGCCTAGCGGTGCGGCCGCCGAGAGCGACGCCCCCGAGCCCGCCTCCGCCGCCGACGACGCGCCGGCCCGCAACCAGCCCAGCACCACGACGACGGCTAGGCCGACCGGCTCGGCCGCAGGATGAGCCGGCGCCTCGCCGAGCGCGCCCGCCCCTCGCCGCCGCCCTCTCGAAGTA
>DASZEJ010000033.1:0-16904 GCA_035940955.1 Solirubrobacteraceae bacterium | reverse complement strand
CGAGCGGCGCCAGTGCTCCGGGACCTGACGGCGGATCTGCGGGACGATGCGCCGTCCCGTCGCCTCCGCCAGCGCGGCGGCGCCCGCCAGGGCGGCGCCCGCGAGGAGCGCGACCTGCCCGCCGCCGAGCAGCGCGCCGAGCACCGACAGCGACGTGAACGTGACGACGCCGCCGGCGAGCGCGCCGGGGGCGAACGCCGCGCAGGCGGCGAGCGTCGTCCCGCGCCCGCGGTCGTGCCCCGTGGGCCCGAGCGTCGCGACCATCGAGAACCCGCACGGCGACCACGACCCGGTGACGCCCGCGACGAACGCGGCGACCGCGAGGAGGGCGGTCAGCACGGCACCCTCGTGTCGTAGTACATGACGCAGAAGACGCGGCGGCCCTTGTAGCAGTAGCCGGTCAGCGACCGGTCGCCGTTGATGCGCCGCTTCGAGTACGAGCAGCAGTCGACGAGCTTGCGCACCTGCCCGCCGCAGCAGCGGTACCAGGCGCCGTCGACGCGCGTGCGGAAGCCGTAGCGCTCGGCCACCTGGTCGCAGATCGGCGTCCGCGGCGCGCGCGGCAGCGGCCGGCCGTCGGGGTCGACGAGCCGCCGGCCGTCCTCGCCGACCGGGTAGCCCTCTCGGTCGACGGCGCGGCCGGCGTTGTCGACCGGCCTGCCGTCCTTCGCGCGCAGCGGCAGGCCGTGGAAGTCGATCCGCGGCAGGCCGGTCGGGTGCGGGCAGGAGTCGGTCGTGTAGATGTGGCCGCAGAAGTGGTAGGCGTCGGCCTCGCCCGGCGCGACGACCGCCTTGACGACCGAGCCGCCGGCGGCGCCGAGCAGGGCCGCCCCGACGCGGGAGAGCAGCCCCCGCCGCGACGTGCCGAGCGCCAGCTCCTCGGTGAGCGACGGCTCGTCAGGCACGCGCCGCGTCCGCCTGGCGCCGCTCGGCCGCGGCGAGGACCGACTCGAGCTGCGCGAGCGAGTTGAACGTGCCCTTCGCGAGCACGCGGCCGCGCGCGTCGAGCGCCAGCGCGTACGGGCTCCCCGGCACGTTCAGCCGCCGCCAGTGCTCGGCGTCGCGGACCTCGTCCAGCTCCAGCAGCGCGACGTTCGGGTGGCGCGCGAACGCCTGGATGCCGGGCGCGAGGCGGCGGCACATGCCGCACCCCTCCGACGTGAAGACCGCGAGCCCGAGGCCGTCGTTGCCGACGCGCGGGTCGAGGTGTGCCGCCAGACCGCTGTCCGTCCCCAGCTCCGGCCCCTCGCCGGCGACCTCCAGCGCGCCCTGCGGCCCCACCGCGAGCCGCAGCATCCCCACCTCGCGGGCGAGGGCGAGGACCGCGACGCCGAGCGCGGCCACGCCGGCGAGCGCGACCGCGAGGCCGATCGCCAGCCACGTCTCGGCCGAGGGATCGGTGCGCGGCACGAGCGGCAGCGCCGCGAACCCCGCGGCCAGCAGCCCGGCCCGGACGACCGCGCCGCGGCTGACGCGCGAGCGCGCGCCGAAGCAGCCGCAGGGAGCGCCGGCCCGCCCGGCGCGCAGGGCGCGGACGAGGATCATCGCGCCGGCGACGAGGAACGCGGCGGCGGCGAGCGCGGCGGCGTCGAGCCCGGCGGCGACGCCCGCGGCGAGCGTCAGCTCGGCCGCGACGACGGTGCCGAGCGGTGCCCATGCGGCGGGCGCTCCGCGCCGCCAGCGCGGGGCGCCGAGCAGGCCGGCGAGCGCCGCGCGGCTCTCCGTCGGCCGGCGCAGCTTGGCCGCGGCGGCCCCGAGCAGGACCGCGGCGAGCGCCAGGCGGACGGCCACGTGCAGCACCTGGCCGAACCTAGCGGATAGCGGCAGCGCCGAGCGCGCGCGTCCGAGCGACCCTACCGGCGGGCCGCGCAGCGGCGGTACGTGCGCCGCATGACGTACGTGCGGCCGTCGCTCGCGCGCATCCGCACGGTGACCGTCGTCCGCCGCCCGCGCAGCCGGACCCGGAACGGGCGCCGCGCCGCTCGGCCGCGCAGCGTGCGCACCCGGCGGCCGTTGACGAGCACGACCGCGCGGCGGATCCGCAGGCCGGCCCGCGGGGCGCGCAGGCGGATGCGCAGCGTCCGGGCGCGGCGGCACGTCCGCCGCGCGGCGGGCAGCCCGAGCGCCGCCGCCCGGCCGGTCTCGCCCGCGCCGACGCCGCCCGCCCCGGCCCGCCCGGCGTCCCCTGCCGCGGGCGGCGCGGTGCCGGTCGTCACCGGCGTCTCGCCGACGACCTGCGGCTCGCTGCAGTCGATCCGCACCGGGCCGTCGCCGACCGGCTCGGACAGGCCCTCGTTGAAGTCGTCCCACGCGTCGCGCACGCCGCCGGGGCACACGTACGCCGCCTCGCCGCGCAGCAGCGCGGCCGCCGTGACCCAGCGGTCGCCGTCCGGCGCCGCCTCGACGCGCCGCGTGCGCCCCGCCTTGACGAACGTCACGGTCGCCCGCGCGGCGTCGCCCACGTCGAGCCACGGCCGGAACGAGCACTCCAGGCAGTAGAGCTCGTAGCGCGAGGCGTCGCGGGGCGCGGCGGGGTCGGGCGAGTAGCGGCGGACCTCGCGGATGAACGCCGCCCGCTCCGGCCGCCCGGCGTACGAGTCCGGGTAGTCGATCGGCCCCAGCTCGACCGGCACCGCGACCGGGCTGCGCGGCGGCTCGGACTGGTCGAAGTGCACGACGTCGCGCCGCCGCGGGCCGACCCGGAAGGAGACCCGGCCGTCGGGCTCGCGCCGCACGTCCTCGACCGTGATCCCCGCCCACGGGCCGATGCGGAAGCCGTCCGACACGAGGCGGTACTCCTTCGTCGCGCGCCCCTCGCGCCGGTGCCCGGTCACGACGAACCGGTACGTCCCGGCGGGCGTCGCGCGCGGCGCGCCCGGCATCTCGAACCGCGAGACGAACGGCTCGAAGTGCGCGGTCCAGTGCCACTCCATCCCTCCGGCGCGGTACGCCGGCAGCGCGTCCGGCGACTCCGGCCAGTCGACCGTCGTGACGACCTCGCCGGTCATGTCCGCGGCGCCCACCCAGCGGCCGTCCTCGCGCCGCTGCACGCGCACGACCGGGTTGTCCGTGTAGTTCGACCCGCCGTTCCACTCCATGCTCGCGAGGTCGAACCGCTGCACGTCGGCCGGCTGGCGGCGGATCTCCGCCGTGCCGCCGTCGTCGGGCAGCGACGCCTCGTAGGCCTGCACGAGCCCGGCGCCGGTCCCGCCGATCGCCGCGGCGCGGGCGTCGTTCTGCAGGACGTCGGCCTCGGTCTTCGCGCGGAACGCGAGCGCGTCGGCGTCCGGGTCGGGGACGCCGTCCTTCGTGGGCGCGCCGCGGATCGTCTCGTCGAGGCCGAGGTTCGCGTTCTGCATGAACCGCCCGAGCTTCACGAGCCGCGTCGCCATGTAGTCCGACGAGTGCGGCCCCCAGCCGGTGAGCGCCTTGCGGTAGTGGTCGCCGCGCTGGAACTCGCGGTAGGACGCGATGTAGCCGTTGTAGTCGTTGGCCATCGAGATCGGCACGGTCATCCGATAGCCGAGCGCCGCCGAGTGCTCGTTGTCGTCGTGGGTGAAGTTGCCCTTCACGTCGTCGATCGCCGGCGGCTCGGACTCCGCCCACGGCGCGAACTCCGCCGAGTTCCAGCCGTGCGCGTCGTTGTTGACCTGCGCGCGCATCCGCCGGTACCGCTCGTCCGGGATCGTCAGCCGGTCGGTCCAGCACTCGAACGTCCCCTCCGGGCCGGGGTTCGGCGGGCACTCGCTGTGCGGGTTCGGGCACGACCACGTCCCGTCGGCGTTGCGGGTGCACCGCTCGCTCCAGTCGTAGCCGAGGTTGGGCGTGCCCGGCTGCGTCTCGTTCCCCGCGACCCGGTCGGTGCGCGACTTGATGTTGTACGACTGGTCGGCCCACTGCTCGCACGAGCAGACCGTGAAGAGGATGTCGCCGATGCGGAACGCCTGCAGGTGGACGTCGACGTTCTCCTCCAGGCCGGTGAACGACGGGGCGCCGTAGTTGTCGGGGACGGGGACGCCCGCCTCCTTGAGCTGCTCCTGGGTGACGCCGGGGGAGAACGCGGGGATCGGGTACTCCATCCCGATCTCGTCGAAGGCCCGCGACGGGCCGGCGCAGTCGGGCAGCCCGACGATCGGCAGCTGCGGATCGGTGGCGTTGTTGAAGTTCTTGTTCGTCCGGCAGTTGGAGACCGCCGGGTACGGGTGCGTGAGCGGGCCTGGGAACCAGGCGTCCTCGAAGTCCACCCTGCCGTCGCCGAACGGGGCGACGTAGCGGTCGGCGTAGCGCTCGTCCGGCGTGCCGGCGGCGATGTCGCGGTGCGTGTCGATGACCGCCTCGGCCATCTGCTTGGCGGCGAACTCGCCGGAGCTGTACTCGCGGTGGGAGAACTCCTGGCGCTCGCGGTAGTGGTGGTAGCGCGAGCGCTCGGGCTCGGCGGCGCCGACCGCGTTCTGGGTGTAGATCGTCAGCGCGCCGGTCGTGCGGTCCACCATGCGCTCGAGCGGCCCGACCCAGTCGGCCGAGATGAGGTCGTTGCCGTCGAGGCCCTCGGGGTGCAGCGAGTAGTTGACGAGGACGGCCAGCGGCTTGCCGGTCGCGGCGTCGTCGAAGCGGACCACCGTGAGGTCGTGGTCGGTGTAGGAGTTCGGGTAGCCGGCGGGCGTGCCGTCGTCGGCGATCGCCGGCCCCATCGCGTTGCGGTGCGTCTTGTCGAAGTAGGTGGCCGACGCGCCGACGCGAACCGGCTTCATGTCCGCCGCCGCCCGCTTGACCGCCGCGGCGATCGCCCTGGCGTAGTGGTCGTAGGCGCGGACGTCGAAGACGTCCTGGAACGTCCAGGCGCCCCACGCGGTCGACGTGTAGTACGGCGAGGAGTGGTTGTGGGTCGCCGCGATGACGAGGTTCGTGCGGTCGATCCCCGTCCCGCGCAGCAGCTGCGCCGCGCGGCGGTAGAGGAGGTCCTGCGACAGGTAGAGGTCGTGCTTGACCAGCGCGAACCTCTCGCCGTTCTGCTCCTCCACGACGATCGCCCGCATCGTCAGCCGCGACTGGACGCCGTACGACGGCGCGTTCTTGACCTGGTGGACGTGCGGGTCGACGTGGAAGGTGTCCTGCCGCCCGCTCGCGTACTGCCCCGCCGATGCGCCCACGTGCCACGAGGCGTCCGCCAAGCCGACCCCCGCGCGCAGCTCGCCCGCGTGCGCGGTGCCCGTCACCCCCATGAAGGCCGCGCAGACCAGCGCGGCGAGCGTCCCCCTGCGGCGCATCCCGGCGAGCTTAGCGCGAGCGAACGGGTGCGTTCATCAGTTCGAGCACGCGGTCGACGTCGGACTCGTCGTTGTAGACGTGCCAGGACGTCCGCAGCCGGCCGGCCCGCATCGCCGCCATCACGTTCGCCGCGGCCAGCCGCTCCTCCGCGCCCGCGGCGTCGGTGACCACGATCGCCGACGTCGAGGGCTCCAGCCCCAGCCCGGCGCGGAAGCGGTTGGCGAGGCCGACGTCGTGCTCGTGGATCGCCTCGACGCCGATCTCGCGGACCACGCGCAGCGCCGGGACCGTGCCGACCCACGGGAACCACGCGGGGCTCGTGTCGAGCCGCCGGGCGCCGGACGCCAGGCGGACCGGCCCGCCGTAGTAGGAGCCGTGGACGTCCTCGCCCGCGAACCAGCCCGCGGCCGACGGGAGCACCCGGTCCAGCAGCTCGGGCGCGATGGCCATGAACGCCGTGCCGCGCGGCGACATGAGCCACTTGTAGGCGCTGCAGGCGACGACGTCGAAGCGCGAGGCGTCGAGCGGCAGCCACCCGGACGCCTGGATCGCGTCGAGGAACGTCAGCGCGCCGTGGTGGCGCGCGGCGGCGAGGATCGCCTCGACGTCCGCCACGTCGCCCGTCGCCGACTGCACGGCGCTGAACGCGACCGCGGCGGTGCGGCCGTCGATCGCCTCGGCGACGCGGTCGGGCGGCACGAGCTGCACGTCCAGCTCGCGGACCATGAACGGCCACAGGTTCGACGTGAACTCGACCTCCGGCGCGACGACCCGGGCGCCGCGCTCGAGCACCGGCGCCACGAGCCCGACCAGGCCCGACACGGTCGCGCCGGTCGCCACCCGCTCGGGCGCGACCCCCATCAGCGCGGCCCACTCGCGCCGCGCCTCGTCGGTCGCGTCGCCCCACGCCTCCCAGCTCGTCCGCCCGCAGCGCCAGTCGCCGAGCACGGACTGCAGCGCGTTCCACGCCGGCCGCGGCGGCAGCCCGTACGACGCCGTGTTGACGTAGACGCCCTCCGGGCGCCACAGCGACCGATC
Source organism: Solirubrobacteraceae bacterium (assembly GCA_035940955.1). Lineage (GTDB taxonomy): Bacteria > Actinomycetota > Thermoleophilia > Solirubrobacterales > Solirubrobacteraceae > CADCVT01. The sequence continues at coordinate 10,598 of DASZEJ010000033.1, read as the reverse complement.
GATCACACGGCGAACTTAGTGACCGCGCGCGTGAACGGCAGCAGCGCCGTCCGCGGCGTCAGGCGGAAGCCGAGCGAGATCGCCCGGTTCGTCAGGCCCGGCAGGGCCGTCCGCCGGCCCGCGACCATCGCGTCGACCGCCGCGCGCGCGACCTGCTCGGCCGTCTGCCACAGCAGCGGCCCGCCGGCCCCCTCCAGCGCGGCGCCGTTCGAGCGCTCCCAGATCGGGGTGCGCGTCGGGCCGGGGCTCACCACCGTGCACGACACGCCGGTGCCCGACAGCTCCTCGTGCAGCGCCTCGGAGAACGACTGCACGAACGCCTTGGTCGCCGCGTACGTCGCGTTGTGGGGGAACGGCGCGAACGCGGTGATCGAGCCGACGTTCAGGACCGCGCCCTCGCCGCGCTCCACGAGGTCGCGGACCAGCCGGTTCGTCAGGTCGAACAGGGCGAGCGCGTTGGTGCGGAAGATCGCCTCCTCCCGCTCGGGGTCGTGCTCGACCAGGTCCCCGAACCCCGCCTGCCCGGCGTTGTTGACGACGCCCGCGATGCGCCCCCGCACGGCGCGCACGACCCGCGCGCGGGAGCGGTCGGAGGCGAGGTCGGCGGCGATCGGCTCGGCGCCCAGCTCGCGAGCCAGCCGCTCCAGCCGGTCGCGCCGGCGCGCGACGAGGATCAGGTCGTAGCCGCGCGCCCGCAGGTCGCGCGCGATCGCCTCGCCGATCCCGGAGGAGGCCCCGGTGACGAGGATCGCGGCGTCGGGGTCGGTCGGCGGCGGGAGCGGCACCCCCGCAGGGCTACCCCCGGACCAAGCGCTTGTACGTCAGCCTGTGCGGCCGGTCGGCCTCGGCGCCGAGACGCTCGCGGCGCTGCTCCTCGTAGGCCTCGAAGTTGCCCTCGAACCACACGACCTGCGACTCGCCCTCGAACGCCAGGACGTGCGTGCAGATGCGGTCGAGGAAGTACCGGTCGTGCGAGATGACGACGGCGCAGCCGGGGAAGTCGAGCAGCGCCTGCTCGAGCGCGCGCAGCGTGTCGACGTCGAGGTCGTTCGTCGGCTCGTCGAGCAGCAGGACGTTCCCGCCGGACTTGAGCAGCTTGGCCAGGTGGACGCGGTTGCGCTCGCCGCCGGAGAGCGTCCCCACCCGCTTCTGCTGGTCGGACTTGCGGAAGTTGAACCCCGCGACGTACTGGCGCGAGTTCATCTCGCGGTCGCCGACCTGCACGTGGTCGTAGCCGCCGGAGATCTCCTCCCACACCGTCTTGCCGGGGTCGAGCGCGTCGCGCGACTGGTCGACGTACGCCAGCTCGACGCTGTCGCCGAGCGCGATGCTCCCGCCGTCGGGCTGCTCGTCGCCGGTGATCATGCGGAAGAGCGTGGTCTTGCCGGCGCCGTTCGGCCCGATCACGCCGACGATCCCCGCGCGCGGGAGGTCGAAGGTGAGGTCGTCGATCAGCAGGCGGTCGCCGAAGCCCTTGCGCAGGCCCTCGGCGCGAATCACGTGCTCGCCGAGGCGCGGCCCGGGCGGGATGTGGATCTGCACGTCGTCGAGCCGCACCGTCCGCTCGGCGGCGACCAGCTCCTCGTAGCGGCTCAGGCGCGCCTTGGACTTCGTGCGCCGGCCCTTCGGGTTCGTGCGCACCCACTCGAGCTCGGCGGCGAGGACGCGCTGGCGCGCGCGGTCCTGGCGCTGCTCCTGCTCCAGGCGCTTGGCCTTCGCCTCGAGCCACGCCGAGTAGTTGCCCTCGAACGGGATGCCCTTCCCGCGGTCGAGCTCGAGGATCCAGCCGGCGACGTTGTCGAGGAAGTAGCGGTCGTGGGTGACCGCCACGACGGCGCCCTCGTACTCGGCGAGGTGGCGCTCGAGCCACGCGACGGACTCGGCGTCGAGGTGGTTGGTCGGCTCGTCGAGCAGCAGCAGGTCCGGCGCGCTGAGGAGCAGGCGGCAGAGCGCGACGCGGCGGCGCTCGCCGCCCGACAGCGTGCTCACGTCGGCGTCGGCGGGCGGCAGGCGCAGCGCGTCCATCGCGTACTCGAGCTGCGTGTCGAGGGTCCAGGCGTCGGCGGCGTCGATCTGGTCCTGCAGCCGGGCCATCTCGTCCGCCGTCTCGTCGGAGTAGTTCATCGACAGCTCGTTGAAGCGGTCGAGCAGCGCGCGGGTCTTCGCGACGCCGTCCTCCACGTTGCCCTTGACGTCCTTGCTCTCGTCCAGCTCGGGCTCCTGCTCGAGCAGCCCGACCGTGCGGTTGACGCCGAGCTGCGCGTCGCCCTTGTAGTCCTCGTCCCGCCCGGCCATGATCCGCAGCAGCGTCGACTTGCCCGAGCCGTTCAGCCCCAGCACGCCGATCTTGGCGCCGGGGAAGAACGCCAGGGTCACGTCGTCGAAGACGACCTTGTCCGGCGGGTACCGCTTGGTGACGCGGTGCATCGTGAAGACGTACTGGGAGGACATCGCCGCCCAGCGTACGACGCGACCGCGGGTGCGGTGCTATGCGGTCTCGGCGTCGCTGCGGACCGGCTCGCGGTCGCGCACGCGGAAGCGGCTGAGCAGCAGTCCGCACGCCACGGCGAGCGGGACCCAGATGATCGCGGCGATGCTGGCGTCGCGCAGGAAGCCGAGCATGAAGAGGTAGACGCAGGCGAACAGGGCGACGGCCGTGACGGCGCGCAGGCCGGCCACGACGGCCTTCTCGCCGCCGTCGCCGCGGACGCCGAAGACGCTGCTCAGCCCCGCCAGCGCGGTGAGCACGCCGCCCGCGACGCCCACGAGGAGCGCCGGGCCGCTCTCGAGCATGAGCACCGAGACGATGATGCCGCAGAGGAACCCCAGCGAGACCGCCGGGAGGAGAGGGATGATCGCGCGGTCGGGCATGTGAATGACGTTTCCCGGAGCTCTCGCGGTGGCAAACGCGGCGGTACCCTCGGGGGTTCATGGCGAACGTCCTGGACCTCGAGCAGTCGCTCCTGTTGCTGGAGCTCGAGCCGCCGTTCGGCAAGCGCGAGGTGCAGCTCGCGCGGCGGCGGATGGCGAAGGTCTGGCACCCCGACATCGCGCCGCCCGGCAAGCAGCTCGAGCACGAGCGGCACCTCAAGGCGATCAACGAGGCGGCCGACCAGCTCGAGTCGCTCGCCGAGCAGTCCCGCGGCGGCCAGGTGTCGAAGAACGCGGTCCGCGCGTCGGCGATGGCGGCGCGCGAGGCGCGGGCGGAGGCGGGCCGGCGGGCGTACGAGGCCGAGCAGCGGGCGCGCGCCGCGGCGGCCGACCGGGCCAGGCACGACCCGTTCGGCGCGCGCGTCCCCGACCACTCGGTCGTGCACAAGTACGCGCGCTGCCTCTCGTATCCTGAGTGGGGCGTCGGGACCGTCGACGGCATCTACTTCACCGGCGACGGCGACGACGTGCAGCAGTGGGCCCGGATGCGCTTCCAGGCCGGGGTGCGGACGGTGCCGGCGGGCTCGCTGCAGTTCGTCGACTTCTCCACGCCCGACCCGGGCGCCGAGCGCGTGCAGCGCTTCATGACGGCGGCGCAGCACGCGCTGGCCGAGGGCGACTTCGATGTCGCCGCCAAGCGGCTGATCTACGCGCGCGACGCGGACCCCATGAACACCGCGGTGCTGCGGCTGCTCACGATCGCGTTCTGGCAGGCGGGGAACCTGGCCGCGGCGGGGCGCGCCGTGCGCGACTGGGCGCGCGTCGACCGCGAGCGCCCGGCCCCGCACCGCTACGCCGCGCGGATCTACGAGGACATGAACGCGGTCGACCTGGCCGCCGAGGCGGCCGACCGCGCGGCGGCGCGGGCGCCGGGCGACGCCGACGCGTGGGAGCGCGTCGGCCGGCTGCGGCTGCGGCTCATGCAGCGCGGCGCGGCCCTCTCCGCCCTCGAGCGCGCCCGGCGCCTGGGGCCGAGCGTGGACGGCCTGCTCGACCTCGCGCTGGCCTACCACCTGGCGGGCGACGTCGGCGGCGAGGTCTCGGCGACGACGCAGGCGATCGAGACGTTCCCGGACTCCCTGGGCGCCTGGACCCGCCACGCGTTCGCGCTCGCCCGCACCGACCGCGTCGCCGAGGGGATCGGGGCGGCCGAGCACGCGCTGTCGCTCGGCGCGGACGCGGAGGTCGCCGAGCTGCTCGACCAGCTGCGCTCGGCGCTGCCGCGGGTGCTGCCGGCGGCGTAGCGTCAGCTCGCGCCGCCGTCATGCGGACCGCGGCTCAGACGGCGAGGACGTCGAGCGGCGCGTGAGCCGCGCTCATCGACTGGAAGTCGTCGTCCTGGGTGACCACCGGCAGCCCGTGCTCGACCGCCGTGGCCGCGATCAGCGCGTCGAGGATCCTCGGCCGCGCGCCCGCGGCCCGGCAGTCGTGCACCAGGCGCGCGAACGCGCTCATGGTCGCCTCGCTCACCGGGAGGGGGTCGGCGGCGCGGGCGAGCGCGAGCGTCGCGGCGCGCGCGGCGCGCTCGTCCGGGCCGCCGGCCGCGAGGACGCCGAGCTCGAGCTCGCCCAGGGTCACGACCGACACGGCGACCTGCTCCGGCAGCGCCCCGAGCGGTCGCTGCTGCTCGCGCGCGATGAAGACCGACGTGTCGAGGAGGCCGCGGTTCACAGCTCGTCGATCGTCGCGCCGGCGAGCTCGTCGAGCTGGCGGCTCAGCGCCGCGTCGGCCTGCGACGAGCGCAGCTGCTCGCCGAGCCAGTCGCCCGGAAGCCACCGCGTGCGCCGGCGATGCGGGACGATGTCGGCGATCGCCTCGCCGCGGCTGGTGAGCGTCACCACCGCGCCGGCGCGAACCGCGTCGACGACCTGGGCGGTGCGGTTGCGCAGCTCGCGGACGCTGACCTCCATGTGCGACAACGTAGCACGGCGCGGGGCGCAGCTCGCGCCCGGCCGAGCCGTCCGCCCGCCCTCGTACCGTCTCGCCGCCATGCGTCTGATCGTCGCCCGCTGCTCCGTCGAGTACTCCGGCCGCCTGAGCGCCGTGCTGCCCGAGGCGCTTCGGTTGCTGATGCTGAAGGCCGACGGGTCGGTGCTCGTCCATGCGGACGCCGGGGGCTACAAGCCGCTCAACTGGATGACGCCGCCGACGTGCGTCGAGGAGTCGGAGGGGCGGATCGTCGTCAGGAAGCTGAAGGGCGACGACGCGCTGGACATCCGGATCGCCGAGGTGCTGTCCGACGTGACGTACGACATGGGGTCGCCGGACGAGGCGGCGGGGCTCGTGAAGGACGGCGTCGAGCGCGACCTGCAGGAGCTGCTCGCCGACCGGCCCGACTGGTGCGGAGAGGGGTTCCGGCTCGTGCGGCGCGAGTGGCCGACGGACATCGGGCCGGTCGACCTCATGTGCCGCGACGAGGACGACGGCTGGATCGCCGTCGAGATCAAGCGCGTCGGCACGATCGACGCCGTCGAGCAGCTCCACCGCTACCTCGAGCGGATCCGGCTCGACCCGGCGATGGGCGCGTGCCGCGGCGTGCTCGCGGCCCAGGTCGTCAAGCCCCAGGCCCGCGTCCTCGCCGAGTCGCGCGGGATCGCGTGGGTCGAGGTCGACCTCGCCGTGCTGCGCGGCGAGCGCGAGCCGGACCTCACGCTGTTCGCGGCGTAGTGAGATCAGCCGTCAGGGGCCGCTCCGTCGGTAGTTCTGCCGGTACCAGTGGATGTCGCCGAGGCCAAGCGTCCGCGCGTTCGAGCTCGGACCGCCGTACGGCGCGCACGCCGCGTCGTTGGTCCCCGAGCAGAACTGCGGGCGCATCGTCAGGTTGTTCCCGGCATTCGTCGCGTGCGCCTGGCCGAGCGTGTGGCCGAGCTCATGCGCTCCGATGCCCCACAGGTCGTACCAGCCTTCCGGCACGTAGATGTCGTGGGCGTTGCCGGGGACCGTGGTCTCGCGGCCGCCCCACCAGTTGTAGTTCGTGTCGAACTGAACGTCGGTCTCGTCGAAGTAGCCGTTGGCACCGCGGTGGTACGGGGCGCAGGCGAGCACGCCCCCGTCGCACCCGAACCGTGCCCACTGGATGCCGCGGATCGGCCCGAAGGCGATCTGGTTCCGGCCGTTGAAGCGGTCGCCGTCGGCCCTGTCCTGCGCACTCGCGAACGCACCGGGAGCCAAGGCGATCGTGTGGCTCAAGGAGGTCGAGTAGCCGCAGGTGTTGATCTCGCGGTTCCACGTGTCGGCCGCATCCATGAGCCGCGCGCGGACCTTCGTCGCGTCCATCGACGAGAGGTAGGTCAGCTCGTTGATGGGCATCGCGTGATTGGGCTGCAACCAGCGGCCGAAGTAGCCGCCGTTGGCGTCGGCGCACACGTTCGCCGACGCGGTGGCGCCGCCGCCGGCGACCAGGGCGACCGTCGCGATGGCGAGCGCAGCGAGGGCGCGGGTGTACCGGACGGTGACGTGCGTGGTCATCGGGTTCGCCTCCCTCATCACTTCGCGTGCGGATCGGACAACGTGCCGTCTGCGCCGCGTGTGCGCTCGGCGGTCACCCGCCCCTCGGGAGTCGGCGGCGTGACGTTGGCGCGCGCCTTGGTCACGCCCGGCCAGACCGCCGCCCAGCGGGGATCCCGGGGATCCGGATACGTCGCGAACGCCCCGCCGTAGGAGCCGTCGTCGAGCCGGTTCTCGGTCCAGTAGGGAAGCCGGACGCTCTGCCCGCCCGGCACCGTGATGGGCCCGACGAGCTGCGCGCGGACCAGGGTTCCGTCCGCGTCGCAGAGCGAGACGCGATAGACGTCGGACGGCAGGTACTCGGTCGTCTGGATACCGCCCCCGGCACGCGTGCCGTGCACGACGCGCGTCGCGTCCTCGAGCAGACCGCCGGACGGGATGCAGTACCGCGCCTGCTGGCTCGACGTCTGCGCCGATGTGCTCGCTGCCGCTGGAATCGCGCAGGCTGCGACCGCGGCGACTCCGAGCGCGAGTGCCTTGTTGGAGAACATGACCCTCCCCTCACCCCTCCCGGGTTGGTTTCACAGCTTCGAACGCGGGAAGGCGATCGTTCTTGCGCGACGGAGGCGCCGCCTGCGCCGGCAGGGCGCGCGCGCCTACCGGGGCAGCCGCGCCACGAACGCCCGCAGCTTCGGCCCCGCGCCGGTCACCGGCGGGCCGTGGCCGAAGCAGGCGATCGACGGCTCGAGGGCGGCGAGGCGGCGCATCGAGTCGCGGTTGCGCGGCGGGTCGACCGTGAACGGGCCGGGCGGTTGGCGCAGGCCGTAGCGGAAGGTCAGGAGCGAGAGGTTGAACCAGACGTCGCCGGCGACGAGGACGCGGTCGGACTCGCGCCAGAGGGCGATGTGGCCGGGGGAGTGGCCGGGAACGTCGAGGACGCGGAAGCCGGCGACGTCGTCGCCCTCGCGCAGCTCGCGGGCGACGTCGAGGGGCGCGAACGACCGCCCGCGGTCGAGCAGCGGCTTGAGGGGGCTCTCCTTGCCGACCGCCATCCCGGCGCGGGCGGCGGCCGCGTCGCCGGCCGGCGCCCAGAACGGGACGCCCAGCGCGCGGCACACGTGCGCGGAGCCGCCGATGTGGTCGGGGTGCGCGTGCGTGATCGCGTGCGCCGCGACGCTCCGCCCCGCGAGCGCGTCCGGCAGCTTCCTGCCCTGCCCGGCCGTGCCCGCGTCGACCAGCACGTCGCCGAGCAGCCACGCGTTCACCCCGTTGCGCGGCGTCAGGGCGATCTGCCAGACGCCGCCGGCGACCTCGCGCATGGCGCGGACGCTATACGGTCCGGCGCCATGTCCGGAAGCGACCAGCCCGTCCTCACCGAGCGCCGCGACGGCGTCCTGCTCATCACCCTCAACCGCCCCGAGGCGCGCAACGCCGTCAACCTCCCGCTCGCCGAGGGCGTCGCCGCCGCGCTCGACGAGCTGGACGGCGCCGACGACGTGTCGGTCGGGATCCTCACCGGCGCCGGCGGCGGGTTCTGCGCGGGGATGGACCTCAAGGCGTTCGTCACCGGCGAGCGGCCGTGGGTCGGCGACCGCGGCTTCGCCGGGATCGTGCAGCGCGGGCCGCGCAAGCCGATCATCGCCGCGATCGAGGGCTTCGCGGTCGCCGGCGGTCTGGAGGTCGCGCTGGCCTGCGACCTCATCGTCGCCGCCCGCGGGGCGAAGCTCGGCATCCCCGAGGTCAAGCGCTCGCTGGTCGCCGCCGGCGGCGCGCTGCTGCGCCTGCCGCAGCGGATCCCGTACGGCCTGGCGATGGAGCTGGCGCTGACCGGCGACACGATCGCGGCCGAGCGCGGGGCCGAGGTCGGGCTCGTCGACCGGCTGGCCGAGCCGGGCGGCGCGGTCGACGCGGCGCTCGAGCTGGCGGCCGCGATCGCGAGGAACGGCCCGCTCGCGCTGACCGCGACGAAGGAGGTCCTCCTCAGGCAGCGCGACTGGAGCACGGAGGAGTTCTGGGCCAAGCAGGGCGAGATCACCGGGCCGGTGTTCGGCTCGAACGACGCGCGCGAGGGGGCCGTCGCGTTCAGCGAGAAGCGCGAGCCGCGCTGGACGGGGACGTAGCCGTCACTCGCCGCTGACCGTCACGGTGAGCTTCCGCGGCCCGCCGCTGTCGCGCAGCTCGCAGAGGTAGATGCCCTGCCAGGTGCCGAGCGCCAGCCGCCCGTCGCGCACCGGCACCGACACGCTGAACCCGAGCAGCGCCGCCTTGACGTGCGCCGGCATGTCGTCGGGTCCCTCCAGCGTGTGCGTCCAGTACGCCGCGCCGTCGGGGACCGCGCGGTCGAACCACGTCGCGAAGTCGCGGCGCACGTCGGGCGAGGCGTTCTCGTTGAGCGTCAGCGCGGCCGAGGTGTGCCGGATGAAGACGTGCGCGAGGCCGACGCCGACCGACCGCAGCTCGGGGACGCCCTCCTCGACCTCGCCCGTCACGAGGTGGAACCCGCGCGGGCGGGGTCTCAGCGTGATGTCGCGCTGAAGCCACACGCGCGGCACTCTGCCATGTCGACCCGGCCGTCCGGGAGGAACCGCACGCCCTCCGCCTCCAGCAGCCGCCGCTGGCGCGCGCCCTTCGCGAGCGAGCCGTCGGCGCGGACGACGCGGTGCCAGGGGACGTCGGGCTCGTGCGACTCGCTCAGGACGCGCCCCGCGTGACGCGGCGCGCCCGGGGTCACGTCGCCGTACGCGGCGACGCTCCCGGGCGGGATCGAGCGGATGCGGTCGAGCACCTCGGCGACGTCCATCGCGCACTAGTGTCCCCCACGTGACCTACTCGCTCGTCGCGCGCGACCCGCAGACCGGCGAGCTGGGGGTCGCGGTCCAGTCGCACTGGTTCAGCGTCGGGGCCGTCGTGCCCTTCGTGCGGCGGGGGTTCGGCGCGGTGGCGGTCCAGTCGGTGCCGGATCCCACTCACGGCCCGCGCATCCTCGACCGGCTCGAAGCCGGCGCCGCGCCGAACCAGGCGCTCGCCGCCGTGCTCACCGGCGACGAGGGGCAGGCGATGCGGCAGACCGCGGCGGTCGACGCGGCCGGGCGGGTGGCCGTCCACACCGGGGCGTCGTGCATCCCCGAGGCCGGCCACGTCGCCGGCGAGGGCTTCTCGTGCCAGGCGAACATGATGCGCCGCGCGACCGTGCCCGGCGCGATGGCCGCCGCGTTCGAGGCGGCCCACGGCCCGCTGGCCGAGCGGATGCTCGCCGCGCTGGAGGCGGCCGAGGCCGAGGGCGGCGACATCCGCGGGCGCCAGTCGGCGGCGCTCGTCGCCGGCGCGGTCGAGCTGCGCGTCGAGGACCACCCGGACCCGCTGGCCGAGCTGCGGCGCCTGCTCGTCCTGGCGCGCGCGTACGAGGCGGCCGGCGCCGCCGACGAGAGGATGGCCGAGGGGCGGTTCGACGAGGCGGTCGCGCTGTACGAGCGGGCGGCCGAGCTCGCGCCGGGGAACGACGAGCTGCTCTTCTGGGCCGGGCTCGCCGCGGCGCAGGGCGGGGACCTGGAGCTGGGGGTCGAGCGCGTGCGGCAGGCGATCGGGATCAAGCCGGCGTGGCGGGAGCTGCTCGACCGGCTGACGCCGCAGCACGCCCCGTCGGCCGCCGCGGTGCGCGCGGCGCTCTGACGCGACGCCGCCGGGCGGTGGCGCGCCGGCGCCCCGGAAACCGCCCCGCTTCCAGGGATCCTTAAGCAACGCTGAGGAAACCGTGGGAACGTGCCCGCTCCCATGACCGGCTTCCTCCACATCGAGACCGGCGGCGACTGCCGGGTGGTCCCGCTCGACCGGGAGGTCGTCCACCTCGGCCGCGGGCTGTCGGCCGAGGTGCGGCTCGACGACGCCACCGTCTCGCGGCGCCACGCGGTGATCGTGCGCCGCCCGGGCGGCGAGGTCGCGATCCTCGACGACCGCAGCATGAACGGCGTCTGGGTCAACGGCGAGCGCGTCACCGAGGCGGTGCTCTCCGACGGCGACGAGATCCTGCTCGGGCGGGTGCCGCTGCGCTTCGCGGCGGCCGCGCCGCACGCCGCCGCCGCGGCCTAGATGAGTGATTCCGCGCGCTCGTTATGCGACGAAGTCGACGAGCGAGCGGGAGGGGCGTCCGAGCCAGTGGTTGAGGTAGACGCAGGCGGTCAGCGCGAGTAGGCGTTGGGCGATGCGGGCGCGCAGGTTGCGTA
>DASZEJ010000032.1:0-19336 GCA_035940955.1 Solirubrobacteraceae bacterium | reverse complement strand
GTCGACGCCGTCGCCAACGCGGTGAAGGTCACGCTCGGCCCCAAGGGCCGCTACGTCGTGCTCGACAAGAAGTTCGGTGCTCCGACGATCACGAACGACGGCGTCACCATCGCCCGTGAGATCGAGGTCGAGGACGTCTTCGAGAACCAGGGCGCCCAGCTCGTCCGCGAGGTCGCCACGGCGACCAACGACGTCGCCGGCGACGGCACGACGACCGCCACGGTCCTCGCGCAGCAGATCGTCCGCGACGGCCTGAAGAACGTCACGGCCGGCGCCAACCCGCTCGCGCTCAAGCGCGGGATCGAGAAGGCCGTCGAGTCCGTCGTCGACCACATCCGCGACCAGGCCAAGGAGGTCTCGGGCAAGGAGCAGATCGCGCGCGTCGCCACCATCTCGGCCGGCGACGAGGAGATCGGCGACGTCATCGCCGACGCGATCGAGAAGGTCGGCAAGGACGGCGTGGTGAACGTCGAGGAGGGCCAGACGTTCGGCATGGACCTCGAGTTCACCGAGGGCATGCAGTTCGACAAGGGCTACATCTCGCCCTACATGGTCACCGACCAGGACCGCATGGAGGCCGTCCTCGAGGATCCGTACATCCTCATCGCCAACCAGAAGATCGGCTCGGTGCGGGACATCCTGCCGGTGCTCGAGCAGATCATCCAGTCCGGCAAGTCGCTGCTGATCATCGCCGAGGACGTCGAGGGCGAGTCGCTCGCGACGCTCGTCGTCAACAAGCTGCGTGGCACCTTCACCGGTGTCGCGGTCAAGGCGCCGGGCTTCGGCGACCGCCGCAAGCGGATGCTGGAGGACATCGCGATCCTCACCGGCGGCGAGGTCATCACCGAGGAGATGGGCCTCAAGCTCGAGAACACCCAGATCTCCCAGCTCGGGCGCGCCCGCCGCGTCGTCGTGGCCAAGGACACCACGACGATCGTCGACGGCGCCGGCGACTCCGAGGCGATCAAGGGCCGCATCAACCAGATCAAGACCGAGATCGAGAACACCGACTCGGACTTCGACCGCGAGAAGCTCCAGGAGCGCCTGGCCAAGCTGTCGGGCGGCGTCGCGGTCGTGAAGGTCGGCGCGGCCACCGAGACGGAGATGAAGGAGAAGAAGCACCGCGTCGAGGACGCCCTGCAGGCGACCCGCGCGGCGCTCGAGGAGGGCATCGTGCCGGGCGGCGGCGTCGCGCTGCTGCGCGCCACCGAGGCGATCAACCTCGACGCGTTCGAGGACGACGAGAAGACGGGCGCGAAGATCGTGCTCCGCGCGCTCGAGGAGCCGCTGCGCCAGATCGCCGAGAACGCCGGGCTGGAGGGCTCGGTCGTCATCAGCGACATCCGCCGCGAGAAGGGCTCGAAGGGCCTGAACGCGCAGACCGGCGAGCTGGTCGACCTCGTCGCCGAGGGCGTCATCGACCCGGCGATGGTCACCCGCTCGGCGCTGCAGAACGCGGCCTCGATCGCCAAGAACATCCTCACCACGGAGGCGATCGTCGCCGAGGTGCCGGAGAAGGACGGCGCCGGCGGCGGCGGCGGCATGCCCGACATGGGCGGGATGATGTAGCGAGCGCGTTCGCGCTCGGGAGTCAGCCGCTCCACCGGACGTACCGAGGGCCCGGCATCCGCCGGGCCCTCGGCGTTCTACGATCGGCGCTCTGCTCTGGGCGCAGTTGCCCTCCCGGTCTCCGCGGCAGCGACGACGGGTCCTGATTCGGCGAGCCCGGCCTCGCAGCGGCGTGGCGACACGTTCTGCGTGGTTCTGCCGGTCCTCCCCGCCTCACCAGCGACGTGCGACGACGTGACGGCGGCGTTGCCCGCCGCCGGACACAGCGCGTTTCCGCGCCGCCGGTGCACGAGCGTCCAAGCTCCCGAGGAGGCACGCGTCGAGGCTCCGCCGTCGGCGGGAGTCGATGGAGCCATCGGCCCACACGTCGTCCCGGCATCTGAGGGGTGCTCAACGCCGCTGGACAGAGGGTGTGGGCGGTCAGTCGACTCGAGCAGTCGTCGCTTGCTCGAGAAGCCGGGCGATCCCGGACGCTTCCTTCAAACCGAGCCGGCGCGCGTCTGCATGCGCCTCGCTCAAGAGAGTGATCGCTTCGTCCAGGTTGCCGCGCGCGGCGAGAGTCATGCCTAGGTTTGCCTTCGCGATCGCGGCCGAGCGAACGTCACCCAATCGCTCATAGACCGGCAGCTCCTCCTCGCGGCGGATACGCAACGCCTCATCAAGCTCGCCGCGCGCCTCAAGGACATCCGCGATCTTTCCCCGCGTGACCGCCGCCGAGCGAACGTCACCCAACCGCTCGAACACCGGCAGCGCCTCCTCGCGGCGGATACGCAGCGCCTCATCAAGCTCACCGCGCGCCTCAAGGACATCGGCGATCTGTCCCCGCGTGATCGCCGCCGAGCGAACGTCACCCAACCGCTCATAGACCGGCAGCTCCTCCTCGCGGCGGATACGCAGCGCGTTCTCGTCCCGCCCCAGGCGTGCCTCGAGTTCCGCCATCTCATCGAGCAGCGACAATCGGAGCTCCTCCGGGAGCTCCGTTGCGAGCGCGTCGCGAATCTCGGCGATCCGTCGGCCGACCGCCGGCACGCTCTCCGGGGCTGCGCGCTCGATGCGATCCCGCTGGTGCGGGTCGTCGGCCACGACGGTGCGGCGTCGACGCGTGAAGTCGTACACGCCACCGCGCCACGCCCAGAGGTCAGGCGCAGCACGAGCCAACTGGGCCACTCGCGCGGGAGTCAGCCAGAACAGAAGCCTGACGGGTATCCGTTTGAAGAACGCCTCTCGCCGGAGGTTCAAATCCTCCCACCGCGGATCCTGGAGGTCGTCGAACCAGCTCTGGTCACCGATGACGTGAATGAGTTGGTGGTTCTCGGCGACTCCCGCCAGCTCATCCTCGAGCGCCCTGACGTCGTCGATCCGCACGCTCACCTCGTACTGCGCGGGTCGAAGCCCGAGATCGCGGGCGACGTCGTCGATGCGGGCGATCAACTCGCGTCGGTAGGCGACGTCGTCGAACTCGATGAGGAGCAGCTGCGTCGAGCTTCCATATCGGATCGACTTGACCAGGCGCAGGAAGTCGTCGTAATGGGAGCTGTCCAGATCAGCGCCGGCGGAGGAGCGGACGAGATCGAAGTAGGCGCCGGAGCGGTGCCAGTCCGGCGCGCTCATCAGCCTATCGGCGACTCGGCTCGGTACCGGCTGAGCGCGTCCTGGTAGCCCTGCAGCTCGCTAATGACAGGATGGGTGTGGCGCCAGGAGCCGTCGTTGTACTCGAGTAGGGCGAGGTTGTACAGAAGCCTGCGCGTGCGCTCGTCGTTGCCGGTGTGAACCGGGTTCAGATCGATGTTGACGAGGTGCTCATAGTCCTCGGGCTCGAGGAACCGGCGATACTCGGACGCGAGCGCACTGATCGCGCGACCGACGACGTCGCCCGTGATCCTCGTGCCGTCTGAGAACTCGCAGCACAGCTTCAGCAACCGGAGCAGTTCGCGCGGGTGCCCTCCCGACGCAGAGACGAGCCGCTCGATGGCGGCGTCGGAGTCGAACACCTCGCTCGCGGCGCGACGCAGCAGGATCTCGCGCATGACCGCGCGCCCCGCCTTGACCGGCGTCCCGTCTTGCTCGGCAATCTTGACAAGCGGAAGGAAGAGGTCGGCGTCGATGGCACCCATCCCGTTTCCCTCGTATTTGAGTGCGAGGGGCGCGGTATAGACGACATGCGCCTCGACTGCCAGCAATTGCTCCCGATCCTCCGTGAAGAATCGCCGCCGGTCCTCGCCCCGCAACTTGTCCGTGCCGTCGACGACGAAGAGGAAGCGTCGGGCGACGCCGGACTTGCCGGCCGACTCCTCCGCCTGACGCAGGAACTCGTTGAAGGCCGACGCGAACTGCGTGTACGTGTTCCGCACCACCCGCCGGAGACTGTCCTTGTAGGTGACGTTTGTCTTGAACGCCGCTGTGAACCTCACGAACAGATTTGTGAGAAACGGGACGCCGGCCTTCGCCTCCGCGCCAGCCTCCACGGTTGCGGCAAATTCGTCGAGACTCTCTTCCGTCTTCACGTTCTCGGCGAACCAGCGCTCGAGTCCGCGGACCGCTTTCTGGGGAACAGCGACATCCCGCTCTTGCAGCCGTTCGCACAGCGCCAGGGCGAGAGCCATGAGGAGGTCTGTGTACTCGAAGTTGTTGCGGTCGAGGACCTCGTGAACGCTGACCTCGACGACCAGGTACCAGTCCGGCCCCTCGAGCTGGCGGCAGTACCGCCGCAGCTCCGTGGTCTTGCCGCTGCCGACATGGCCGAAGAACAGCACGTGCTTCTTCGGCGGCGGCAGGAAGCGGCCGTCGCGGAGCAGCAACCCGAACTTCAGCGCGAGACGCTCGGGGGTTTCGGCAGCTCCACGTGCCTTGGACGTCTCGACGTACCGGGGATCATCGGGGAGGAGGGCGGTTTCGTAGTCCAGTCCGGCGAGAATCCCGAGGATGTCGGCGGGCGGATTGGCCACATGCGGACAATACCCGGTGCGGATTCGCGGACTGTCGGCGTTCTACGATCGGCGCCTGCTGCGCCGAGCGACCCTGCTGGCCCTCCTGTTCGCCGCCGTCCCGGTCGCCGTGGCCGACGCGCGCTCCGCGCCGCGGTGCTTCGGCGCTGCGTCGCGCGACCACGTCCGGCCGTGCCACAACCCGCGCCTGGACCGGACGGTCACCCCGACCCCCGCGCAGGCGAAGCGCCAGCCGAACGCCCCCTGCGCGATCCCGCGCCTGCGCTACCCGATGGTCTGCGAGTTCGGCGCGCCGGAGGCGAGCGCCAGCCGCCGGATCGCGCTCATAGGCGACTCCCACGCCGTCCACTGGCGGGCGGCCCTCGGCCCGGTGGCGCAGGCGCGGGGCTGGGCCGGCTTCTCTCTGAGCCGCAACGGCTGCCCGCTCTCGACGGCGACGCCGATCCTGCGCGGGACGCTCGCACAGCAGTGCGTCCGCTGGCGGGGGGCGGTCCGCGACTGGCTGCTCGAGCACCCCGGAGTCGACACGCTCTTCGTCTCCCAGCACCGGGTGCGCGTCCGCGGCTCCTACGCCGACGAGCTCGCCGGCTACCTGACGGCCTGGCGCGCGGTGCCCGAGACCGTCAAGCGCATCGTCGTCATCCGCGACACCCCGATCCGGCCCCCGGGCGTCCGCGCCTGCGTGTCCGCCGCGATCCGCCGCCGGACGAACGCCGGCCGCGACTGCGCGGTCCCGCGCGGCTCGGCACTCCTCCCCGACCCGGCGGCCGACGCCGCCCGCCGGGCCGGCGGCCGCGTCCGCCTCGTCGACATGACCCGCTACTTCTGCTCCCCCCGCCTCTGCTTCCCGGTCGTGGGCGGAGTCCTCACCCACAAGGACCGCGGCCACATGACCGCCGCGTTCGGCGCGACGCTGGCGCCGATGCTCGCGCGGCGGCTCAGCCCGCTCGGGCTGCGGCGCTGAGCACCGCGCTCCCCCGTTCTACGCTGACCCCGCGTGCGGATCGCGACCTGGAACGTGAACTCGCTCAAGCAGCGCCTGCCGCGGCTGCTTCCGTGGCTCGACGAGCGCCGGCCCGACGTCGTCTGCCTCCAGGAGACCAAGCTGACCGACGACGCGTTCCGCGAGCTGATGCGCGACGAGCTGTCGGACCGCGGGTACGAGGTCGCGACGCACGGCGAGGCCGCCTGGAACGGGGTGGCGATCCTGTCGCGCGTCGGCCTGGAGGACGCGGTCGCGGGGATCGAGGGCGCGCCCGGCTTCCCGCACCCCGAGGCGCGCGCGGTGTCGGCGACCTGCGCGGGCCTGCGCGTCGTCTCCGTGTACGTCCCGAACGGCAGGACGCCGGGGTCCGACCACTACGCGTACAAGCTCGAGTGGCTCGACGCGCTCAGGCGGATGGTCGCGGCGGATCCCGCGGCGACCGTGGTGTGCGGGGACATGAACATCGCCCCCACCGACGACGACGTCTTCGACCCCGACGCGTACGTCGGCCAGACGCACGTCACGCCGCCCGAGCGCGAGGCGCTCGCCGCGCTCGCGGGCGTCGGCCTGCGCGACGTCGTGCGCGAGCGCTGGCCGCGCGAGCGCGTCTTCACGTACTGGGACTACCGCGCCGGCATGTTCCACCAGGACTGCGGCATGCGGATCGACCTCGTGCTCGCCGGGGACGCCGTGGCGGACCGCGTCAAGGCGGCCTGGATCGACCGCCACGCCCGCAAGGGCAAGGGGCCGAGCGACCACGCGCCGGTGATCGTCGACCTGGACGAGGTGCCGGACGGCGACGTCGGCCCCGTCGTCCCGCCGCCGTCGCGCCCCGCCAGGCGCGGGACGAAGAAGCTGCCGCAGGCCGCTCCCTAGCGCTTGCGGTCGGTGTCCCGCGACGGCTGGACGCGCTTCGGCTCGCCCGGCATCTTCGGGTAGTCGGGCGGGTACGGCATGTCGCCCTCGCCGTGCTCCTCGTACAGGTCGAGCAGGGGCTGGAGCGAGTGCGCGATGTCGTCGATCGCCGCGTGCGGGTCGCCCACCTCGGCGAACCGCGCGGGCAGGGTCGCGACCGAGAAGTCCTCGGGCCGCACGCTGCCGAGCTCGTCCCAGGCGAACGGCGCGGACACGGGCGCGCCGGGCTTCGGGCGGATGCTGTAGGCCGAGGCGATCGTCCGGTCCCGCGCGTTCTGGTTGTAGTCGACGAAGATGCGCTCGCCGCGCTCCTCCTTCCACCACTTCGTCGTCACCTGGCCGGGCAGGCGACGTTCGAGCTCGCGCCCGAATCCGATCGCGGCGTGGCGCATGTCGGTGAACGTCCACCGCGGCTCGATCCGGACGTAGACGTGGATCCCGCGGCCGCCCGACGTCTTCGGGAAGCCGGCGTAGCCGAGGTCCTCGAGCAGCTCGCGCGCGGTGGCGGCCACGCGCACCGCGTCGTCGAAGTCGGTGCCCGGCTGCGGGTCGAGGTCCAGCCGCAGCTCGTCGGGATGGTCGACGTCGTCGCTGCGCACCGGCCACGGGTGGAACGTGATCGTCCCCATGTGCGCGCACCACGCCACCACAGCGATCTCCGTCGGGCAGATCTCGTCCGCGGTGCGGCCGGAGGGGAACGCGATCCGGGCGGTCCGCACGTAGTCGGGCGCGCCCTTCGGGACCCGCTTCTGGTAGAAGGCGTCGCCGCCCCGCGGGTCCTCGCGCGTCGCGAGCACCATGTCCGGATGGACGCCCTTCGGCCAGCGCTCGAGCGTCGTCGGCCGCTCGCGGAGCGCGCGCATGATCCCGTCCCCCACCGCGACGTAGTAGGAGGCGATGTCGAGCTTCGTCAGCTCGGGCGTGCGCTCCGTCGCCGGGAAGATCACCCGGTCGGGGCTGGAGACGCGCACCTCGCGCCCGCCCGCGTCGATGAAGGCCTCCTTCGCCACAGCGGCCGAGGATGCCAGGCCCGGCGTACAGTCGCTGCGTGCGCCCGAGCTTCGTGACGCCGATGAAGGCGCTTTTGACGACGGAGCGGCCGGCGGGACCTGGGTGGGTCTTCGAGCGCAAGCTCGACGGGATCCGGTGCCTGGCGGTCAAGGACGGCGGCTCCACGCGGCTGTACTCGCGCAACCGGCTCTCGCTCAACGAACGCTACGCGCCGCTCGCCGCGGCGCTGGACGCGGACCCCGCCGACGGCTTCGCGATCGACGGGGAGGCGGTCGCGTTCGTCGGCGGCCGCGACCGGTTCGGCGCCGGCGAGCGCGGCGAGCTCTTCTACTACGCGTTCGACGTGCTGGTCGCGGACGGGCGCGACGTGCGTCCGCTCCCGCTGGAGGAGCGGCGGGAGGTGCTGGAGGGCGTGCTGCGCTGGACCGGCCCGCTGCGGGTGACCGAGCAGCTGCGAGGCGACGGCGCCGCGCTCCTCGCCGACGCCTGCCGCGACGGGTGGGAGGGGCTCATCGCCAAGCGGCTCGGCACGCCGTACGTGTCCATCCGGTCGCGCGACTGGCTGAAGCTCAAGTGCACGCGCTCCCAGGAGCTGGTGATCGGCGGCTTCACCGCGCCGCGCGGTTCTCGCACCGACCTCGGCGCACTGCTCGTCGGGCACTTCGAAGGCGACCGGCTCCGGTACGCCGGCAAGGTGGGAACCGGCTTCACGCGCGAGACCCTGCGCGAGCTGTCCCAGCGGCTCGGCCCGCTCGTTCGCGAGACGTCTCCGTTCCAGGCCGAGAAGGGCATCCCGCGCGCGGCCACCTGGGTCGAGCCCGAGCTGGTGGCGCAGATCGCCTTCATGGAGTGGACCCCCGACGGCCGCCTTCGCCATCCGTCCTTCCTCGGCCTGCGCTTCGACAAGCCCGCGCGCGAGGTCGTGCGCGAGGAGCCGTAGCGCGGCGGTCAGCGCGCCGGGTCCTCGAACGGCAGCGTCATCTGCCACACCTTCTCGGGCTCCACCACGTACAGCACCCCCGACCGCATCGGGAACGGGCGGCCGGTGTACTTCTCGGCCACGCGGTCCATCCACTCCAGGGCCGCGTCGCCCTCGACGGTCTCGACGACGCGGCCTCGGACGCTCGCCATCCGGTAGGGGTTGTCGCGGTCGACGACGCTGAGGCAGACGCGCGGGTCGCGCCCGACGTTCCTGGCCTTGCGCGACGCCGGCTGGGTGAAGAAGCCGAGGCGGTCGCCGTCGACGAAGCCCGACCACACCGGGACGGCGTGCGGGGCGCCGTCGGGCATCAGCGTCGCGAGGTGGACGTAGTTCGGCTTCTCGAACAGCTCGCGCACGTCGTCGCCGAGCGGCACGGGGGCATCGTACGCTTGGGCGCATGGCTCGTGGGACGGTCCTCTCCCTCCATCGCTATCCCGTCAAGTCGATGGCCGGCGAGCCGGTGGACGAGGCCGCCGTCGGCGTCCACGGGATGGAGGGGGACCGGCGGCACGCGCTGCGGCTGGAGGGCGGGCGGAAGCTGACCGCGAAAGTCGCGCCGAAGCTGCTGGCCTGGCACGCGTCGCTCAACGGCGGGCTCACCGTCACCGGGCCGGACGGGCGGGCGTACGGGCTCGACGGGGAGCTCGAGCGGGCGGTCACCGAGCATCTCGGCAGGGAGGTCGCGCTGGTGCACGACCCGCGGGGGCTCGGCGACGTCACCGGGCTGCACGTGACGGTCGAGGGGTCGCGCCGCCGGCTGGAGGAGGAGCTGGGCATGCCGCTCGACGTCCGCCGCTTCCGCCCGAACGTCCACGTCGAGCTCGACGCCGAGCCGTACGAGGAAGCGGGCTGGGAGGGGCGGCGGCTGCGCGTCGGCGCCGCCGAGCTGCAGATCGTCAGCGCCGCCGACCGCTGCGCGATCACCGTCTACGACCCCGACACGCTCGAGAAGGCGCCCGACGTCCTGCGCCGGATCAACCGGCACCACGACACCTTCTTCGGCGTCTGGGCGGACGCCGTCGCGGACGCGCGGATCCGCGTCGGCGACGCGGTCGAGCTGCTGTGAGCGTCGTCGACTGGATCAGCGTCGTGCTCGCCGTCGCGTCGATCCCCGCGCTGATCCTCGTCATCCGCACCGGCCACGGCGAGCGCCACGCCGAGGACGCCGCCCGCGCGTACTTCGACGAGCACGGCCACTGGCCGGACGAGCCGCCGCCGCGGTCCGGCGCGTAGCTACCGGTCGCCCGCCTCCGCCCGCCGCAGCCCGCGCAGCGCCCACAGCGCCATCAGCGCGACCAGCCCGAAGACGAGCCCGAACGCCAGCCCCGAGTCCTCCGGCACGCCGGAGATGAACCCGCGCCCGGCCTCGAGCAGCGCGGTCAGCGGGTTCCACGACGCGACCGCGTGGATCCACCCGTCGAGCGCGTGCAGCGGCACGTACACCGGCGCGAGGAAGAGCACGATGAAGATCGGGGTCTGCATCGCCGGCGCCGCAGCCACGCTCTGCACGCGCATGCAGTAGCCGATCGAGTACAGCGTCGCCGCCGCGTTGCCGACGAACGCCAGCGCGATCAGGGCGAGGAACTGCGGCGCGGTCCCGTCGACCTCCATCCCCGCGACGAGCCCGACCACGGTCAGCAGCGTGATCGTGAACGCGAAGCGGACCGCGCCCGCGGCCAGGTAGCCGAGCACGATGCCGAGCCGCGCCGGCGCGGCGAGCAGCAGCCGCCGCGCGAACTTCGACTCGAAGTCGGCGGCGACCGCCAGGCCGGTGAAGATCCCGCCGAACGCCGCGGACTGCAGCACGACGAACACGAACTGGAACGACGTGTAGCCCGAGCGGAAGTCGAAGTCCGGCGTGTCGCCCAGCGACGAGAGCCCGCCCGCGAACGCGAGCAGGAACACCAGCGGGAACATGATCGCGGGCAGCAGCAGCGCCGGGTTGGTGAACGCGTGCTTGAGGTTCCGTGCCGCCGTCCACCGCGCGGTGACGAGGACGCCGCTCACGTGCGCTCCATCCGCCGCAGCAGCGCCGACCGCGCACCCGCGGCGGCGAGCGCCAGCACACCGAGCGCGACCGCGAACCCGCGCCACAGCGCGCCCCAGTCCCACCCGACGATGATCAGCGACCGGAACGCCTCGACGAGGTACGACACCGGGTTCCAGGTCGCGATCGTGCGGAACCAGTCGACCTCGATCAGGTCGCGCGGCAGGTTGATCGAGGACAGGAAGAACACGACGAACATCAGCGGGAAGACGCCCTGCACCGCCTCGCCCGAGCCGGTGCGCAGCCCCATGTAGGCGCCGATGGCCGCGTAGCAGAGGCACACGAGCAGCGACAGCGCGAACAGGACGACGACGCCCCCGACCCCCGCCGCGATCGAGACCCCGACGATCAGCCCGACCGTGATGTAGAGCGCCGTCCCGAGCAGGCCGACGGTCACCGCGCCGGCCACCTGGCCGAGCAGCAGCGCGACCGCCCGCAGCGGCGTCAGCGACAGCCGCGAGAGGAAGCCGGTCTCGACGTCGTGGGCCAGCTCCGTCCCCGACGTGGTGAGCGCGAAGAGCGCCCCCTGCAGGAAGCAGACGGCGATCGCGAAGTCCAGGTACGAGTCGGTCGGGAAGCCCGGCAGGCGCGTGGCCTCCTCCAGCCCGGGCGCGTTCACCGCGAGCAGCACGAGCGGGAACACGATCGTGGGGAAGACGATCGCCGGCTGGCGCAGCGCGCGGCGGATCGACCGGCGGGCGACCCAGCCGACCTGTCCGGCGATGCCGCCGCTCACGCCGCGAGCGCCTCGCGCTCGCCGGTGCCGGACGCGCCGTCCTCCTCCGCCGCGGCGCCCTCCAGCGAGCGGCCGGTCTTGGCGAGGAACACGTCGTCCAGCGACGGGGCGTGCAGCTGCAGGTGCGCGATCCGGATGCCCTCGGCGTCGAACGCGCGGACGATCTCGGCGAGCTGGTCGGGGCCGCCGCGCAGCTGCACGCCGCACCCCTTGGCGCCCGCGGCCGCGGGCTCACCGAACCGCGCCAGCACCGCGCGCGCCCGCTCGACGTCGTCCGGGTCGGCCGGCTCGGCCTCGACCGTCGCCTGCCCCATCTCCGCCTTCAGCGCGGCCGGCGTGCCCTCGGCGACGATGTGCCCGCGGTCGATGATCCCGACCCGGTCGGCCAGCACGTCGGCCTCCTCCAGGTACTGCGTCGTCAGGAAGACCGTCACCCCGTCCTCGCGCGCGAGCCGCGCGACCTCGTTCCACAGCGCCGTGCGGCTCTGGGGGTCGAGCCCGGTGGTCGGCTCGTCGAGGAAGAGGATCGACGGCCGGTGGATCAGCGCGAGCGCCAGGTCGAGCCGGCGCCTCATGCCGCCCGAGTAGCCGCCGACCTTGCGGTCGGCCGCCTCGGTCAGCCCGACGCGCTCGAGCAGCGCCGTGCCGCGCTCGCGGCGGTCGGCGGCGCTCAGCCCGTGCAGCCCGCCCTGCAGTTCCATGTGCTCGCGGCCCGTGAGGAAGTCGTCGAGCGCCGCCTCCTGCAATGCGGCGCCGATCCGCCGGCGCACCTCGGCGCCGTGCCTGGCCACGTCGAACCCGCCGACGCTGGCGCGCCCGGCGGTCGGCGGCAGGAGCGTCGTCAGCATGAGCACCGTCGTCGACTTTCCCGCGCCGTTCGGCCCGAGGAACCCGTAGATCTCGCCGGGCGCGACGCGCAGGTCGATGCCGTCGACCGCGCGGATGCCGCCCTTGAACTCCCGAACGAGGCCCTCGACCTCGATGCCGTCGCTGCCAGCCATGCCGGCGAGACTAGCGGGAGATGATTGAGGTTGTCAACAGTTTCGTCATGCAAGTATTATCCGTCGCGATGGCCATCGCGACGTCGCGTGCCAAAGCCGATCCGCGCACCGAGGCGTGGTCGCTGCTGCAGGAGGTGATGGCGGGCCAGCGCGGGCGGCTGTTCGCCATCGCGTCCGAGTTCGAGCTCGCGCCCGCCCAGGTCATGGCGCTCGTCCGCCTGGAGCCCGGGCGGCCGTGGGCGATGAGCGAGCTGGCCGACGCGATGCGGTGCGACAACTCGAACGTGACCGGGATCGCCGACCGCCTCGAGGCCCGCGGGCTCGTCGAGCGCCGCCCGGGCGAGCACGACCGCCGCGTGAAGATGCTCCACCTCACCGAGCAGGGCGCCGACCTGCGCCGGCGCCTGCGCGAGCGCCTCAACCGGCCGCCCGCCCCGATCGCCTCGCTCTCCGCCGAGGACGCCCGCGCGCTGCGCGACGTCCTGCGCCGCGCGCTGGGCTCCGGCGACTAGACGTCGGACACCGAGCGGGGCCCCGGGCCGACGTACTTCGCCGTCGGGCGGATCAGCCGCGCCTCGCGCTTCTGCTCGAGGATGTGCGCGCTCCAGCCGGCGACGCGCGCGCAGGTGAACATGCTCGTGAACAGCTCGGCCGGCACCGCGGCGCTGTCGAGCACGACCGCCGACCAGAACTCGACGTTCGTGGCGAGCACCCGGTCGGGCTTGCGCGCGTGCAGCTCGGCGAGCGCGGCCTTCTCCAGCGCCTCGGCGACCTCGAACCGCTTCGAGCCGACCTCGCGCGCGGTCCGGCGCAGGACGCGGGCGCGCGGGTCCTCGGCGCGGTATACGCGGTGGCCGAAGCCCATGAGGCGCTGGCCGGCGTCGAGCGCGTCCTTCACCCACCGCTCGGCGTCGCCGAGCCGCTCGACCTCGTCGAGCATCCTCAGCACGCGCGAGGGAGCGCCGCCGTGCAGCGGGCCGGAGAGCGCGCCGACGGCGCTCGACAGCGCGGCCGCCGCGTCGGCGCCGGTCGACGCGACGACGCGCGCGGCGAACGTCGAGGCGTTCATCCCGTGCTCGGCCGCCGAGATCCAGTAGGCGTCGACGGCCTTGACGTGGTCGGGGTCGGCCTCGCCGCGCCAGCGGATGAGGAAGCGCTCGGGGATCGACCGGGCCTTGTCGACCTCGCGCTGGGGCACCGGCGGGCGGCCCACGCCGCGAGCCGACTGCGCCACGAACGACAGCGCCATCACCGAGGCGCGCGCGAGGTCCTCGCGCAGCTGCTCGTCGGTGATGTCGATGATCTGCTGGAAGCCCCACTCGGGCGCGAGCATGGCGAGCGCCGACTGCACGTCGACGCGCGGGTCGCCGGAGCGGACGGTGAGCGGCCACGGCTCGGCGGGCGGCAGGCCCGGCTCGAACGTGCCGTCGACCAGCAGCCCCCACACCTTCTCGTACGGCACGGCGCCGACGAGGTCCTCGATGTCGACGCCGCGGTAGCGCAGCGCGCCACCGGCCTTGTCGGGCTCGGCGATCTCGGTGGCGAAGGCGACGACGCCCTCGAGGCCGGACTGGACGCCGGACGTGTCGACGGTTGCGGTCATGGGCGCGAAGGGTACGCGGCGAGTCGCCGCGCCCGGGCCTCGGCCCGCTCGGCCTCGTCCGCCTCGAGCGGGCGCAGGACCCACCACCCGGCGACCGGCGCGAGCGCGACGATCAGGTACGCGGTGCCGTACGAGGTGGCCTCGACGAGCGCGCCGAACAGCGGCGCGGCGAGCGCGCCGAGCAGCGAGATCATCGTGTTCTGCAGGCTCATCGCGGTGCCGGCGCGCTGGCGGCCGGCGATCTCCGCGGCGATCGTGAAGCTCAGCCCGTTCCAGCTCGACATCGCCGCGCCGCCGACCACCAGCAGCGGGATCAGCACGGCGAGCGGCGCGCCGCTCAGCAGCGCGGCCAGCGCGACGAGCGCGGCGCCGGCGATCCCGGTCGCGCGCAGCGGGGCGATGCGGCGGTCGCGGCGGTCGGACAGGCGCCCGACGACGATCCGCGCGACGGCGGAGAGGACCTGGATCCCGGCGAGCACCGCCGCCGCGCGGCCGAGCGGCACGCCGTGCTCGTCGTGGAGGAAGAGCACGACGAAGCCGATGACGCCGACCTGCGCCGTCACGAACAGGCCGCTGCCGATGCCGAGCCGCCAGATGCGCGGGTCGCGGGTCGGCGGCGGCGGGTCGAAGCCGGGCGGCGGCTCGGACGGCGGCGGGTCGCGCAGCCAGAGCGCCCCGGCCAGCGCGGCGACGAGCGTGAACGCCGCCAGCGCCAGCAGCGCCTCGCGCAGGCCGGCGCCGACGGCGATCGCGGGCAGCGTCAGCGCCGCGAGGGCGCCGCCGAGCGGGATCGCCGTCTGGCGGATGCCCAGCACGAAGCCGCGCTCGGTGCGCGGGAACCAGCCGATCACCGCGCGGCCGGTCGCGCCGGTCGCGCTCGCCGCGAACACGCCGGTGAGGAACAGCCCGGCGAGGAGCAGCCCGAACGAGCCCGACAGCGCGGCGAGCACGAGCGACGCCGCGGCGAGCACGAGCCCGCCGCCCAGGACCGGGCGCTCGCCGGTGCGGTCGGCCAGCGCGCCCCACGGGACCATCGCGAGCGTCATGCCGGCGGCGAGCGCGCCGAACACGAACCCGACCTGCCCGAGCGAGAGGTCGAACGCGTCCCTGAACGCCGGGCCGAGGGCCGGGAGCCCCTGCCGCAGGACGCCCACGACCGCGGTGCCGAGGCACCCGACCGCGAGGACGACCCAGCGATAGTTGCTCACACACTCAAAGTAGCCCGTCGTGCGTCGTGCAACGAGGCGGCGTAGCCTGCCCGGCCATGCCGACCGCCACCGACCTCCTCTTCCGCCCCGTCGACGAGCTGGCGGGCCTGGTCCGCTCGGGCGAGATCTCCGCGCGCGAGCTGGTGCAGGCGTCGCTGGACCGGATCGAGGAGGTCGAGCCGCGCCTGAACGCGTTCGTCGACGTGTTCGGCGACGAGGCGCTCGCGGAGGCCGACCGGGTGCGGCCCGGCGACGAGCGGCCGCTCGCCGGCGTGCCGGTGGCGATCAAGAACAACGTCCCGGTCGCCGGGAAGCGGCTGACGTTCGGGTCGCCGTTCCTCGGCGACTTCGCGCCGCCGATCGACGCCAGCCTCGTGACCAAGCTGCGCCGCGCCGGAGCGATCGTCGTCGGGACGGCGACCCTGTCGGAGTGGGGCCTGCAGCCGGTCTGCGAGACGCGGCGCTTCGGCCCCACGCGCAACCCGTGGGCGCCCGACCGCACGCCGGGCGGCTCGTCCGGCGGGCCGGCCGCGGCGGTGGCGTCCGGGATGGTGCCGTTCGCGCACGGCAACGACGGGGGCGGCTCGATCCGCATCCCGGCGGCGTGCTGCGGCCTCGTCGGCCTCAAGCCCGCCCGCGGGCGGATCTCGATGGCGCCGGCGATCGGGGAGCAGTTCCTGAGCGCCGAGGGCGTGCTCACGCGCACGGTGCGCGACACCGCGGCACTGCTCGACCTGCTGGCCGGGCCGGAGCTGGGCGACGCGTCGTGGGCGCCGCCGCCGCCCGAGCCGTTCGCCGCCGCCGCCGCCCGCGAGCCCGCCGGCCTGCGGATCGCCCTCGCCCTCGACCCGGTGCTCGAGACCGCGACGCTCGCGCCGGAGTGCGAGGCCGCCGCGCGCGACGCCGCCGCGCTGCTCGAGGACCTCGGCCACCGCGTCGAGGAGGTCGCGACGCCGGTGCAGCCGCCGGAGCTGGTCGACACGTTCGCGGCGGTGTTCGGGCCGATGAACTGCGGCCAGATGGCGTTCGGCGCGGCGATCGCCGGGCGCGAGCCCGGCGAGGAGGACATGGAGCGGCTGAGCATGTGGCTGTGGCGCCGCTGCCGCGAGCTCGATGCGGTCACCGCCTACGGCGCGCTCGTGCGCATCCAGCAGGTCGCGCGCGAGCTGGTCGCCTGGGCGCACCCGTACGACGCCGTCCTGACCCCGTCGCTCGCACAGCCGCCCGTCACGATCGGCACGCTGGACCCCGACGCCCCCGACCCCGAGTCGACGTTCGCGCGCGCGGCCGAGTTCACGCCGTACACGCCGGTCGCGAACATGACCGGCCAGCCGGCGATCTCGCTGCCGTTCAGCCGGCGCGACGACGGCGTGCCGATCGGCGTCCAGCTGATCGGGCGGCCCGCCGACGAGGGCACGCTGCTCGCGCTCGGAACCCAGATCGAGGCGGCCCGCCCGTGGGCGGACCGCCGGCCGCCCCTCTAGGCCGCCGAGGCCGCCAGCCGCAGCTCGGTGACCACCGAGGCGGCGAGGTCGCGCAGCACCTGCACCTGGTCGGTGGTCCACAGCCGCGGCTTGGCGTCGATGACGCACAGCGTGCCGAGCACGTGGCCCTCGACGGTCACGAGCGGGACGCCGAGGTAGGCGACGACGTCGAGGTCGCGGATCGCCGCGTTGTCCTTGAGGACGGGGTGCTCGCGCGCGTCGTTGACGATCAGCGGCTCGCGCGACACGACGGCGTGCTGGCAGAACGAGTGCGTCAGCGGCGTCTCGCGCTCGGTCGCCCAGGGCTCCTTGGCGAGCCCGACACAGCCGGCGAAGACCTGACGGTCCTCGTCGACGAGCGTCACGAACGAGACCGGCGCGTTGCACACGCGCGACGCCACGCTGGCGATGCGGTCGAGCGCCGGGCGGCGGCTCGTCATCCCCGCGAGCGAGCGGACAGTGGCCAGCCGGCCCTCGTCGCGCAGCGCGGCCACGACGGCATCGGTTGCGCCATCGCCCCGTTCCTCGCGCAGCGCCCCCGCGGCGATCCGCTCGATCGACAGGCGGGCCTCCGGCGCGGAGCGCTCGGCCGCCAGGGCCGCCAGCCGGAGGATCGCGGCATCCCGCACGAACTGCGCCGAGCTCACACCCTGCTCGGTCGCCTCGCGTTCGAGCAGCGCCCACAGGTCCTCGCCGAAGCGGACTGTGGTGGCGCGCATTGGCATCGCGCCAAACGATAGCGCCGACGACCTCGCACCGCCGTCACCCTCCAACCTTGCACGGGCATTCGACTTGGAACCGGTAGCGCTTCCGCTATCGCTTGTGTACTCTACGTCGCCGATGAACCTCCAGGAGCCCGCCACCTTCAGCCGCGTCTACGCGCAGCACGCCCGCGAGGTCGAGGCGATCGCGCGGCGGATCCTCGGCGACCGGGCGCAGGCGGAGGACGTCACCCACGACGTGTTCCTGCGGCTCTGGTCGCGGCCCCAGGCCTACGACCCCGCCCGCGCCGACGTCGGCGCCTACCTGCGCGTCCTGGCGCGCAGCCGCGCCGCCGACGCGCAGCGGTCGCGGGGCGCCGCGGCGCGGGCGACCGAGCGCCTGCGCGCCGCCGTGCCGCCGGCGGCGCAGCCCGCGACGGGCGACGGCCCGGCGCAGCGCAGCGAGCGCAGCGACGAGCGGCGGCGGCTCGGCCGCGCGCTCGGCACGCTGCCGATGCAGCAGCGCGAGGCGCTGGTGCTGTCGTACTGGGGCGACCTGCCCGACCACCAGGTCGCCCGGCGGTCCGGGGTGCCGCTCGGCACGGCCAAGAGCCGCATACGGCTCGGGCTGGGCCGGATGCGCGCCGCCTACGGCGAGCGCGAGCTGGCCTAGCGGGCGCCGAGCACGGCGGCCATCGGGCGCGGGCTGACCCCGAGCGCCTCGGCGTCCGCGGTGCCCTTCCGGCTGGTCATCGAGACCTCGAGCAGCTCGGCCTCGTCCCACGTCGCCGGGGCCTTGGACTTCAGCAGCGCCTCGGCGGCCCGCAGCGTCGCGCGGACGACCGGCGCCGGGACGCTCACGCGCGGGCGCTCGCGCCCGGCCGCGCGGGCGACCAGGGCGACGATCCCCTCGTGGCTGATCGTGTCCGGTCCGGCCAGCTCGTAGCGGCGCGAGCGGCCGCCGCCGTCGAGCACCGCCATGACGCAGTCGGCGGCGTCCTCCGCCCAGATCGGCTGGTACAGCGCGGTGCCGCGCCCCGGCACCGGCATCACCGGCAGCAGCGACAGGCGCTCGAGCAGCGCGACGTACGGGTCCCCGGGCGCGTAGACGATCGACGGGGCGAACACCGTGGTCCTCAGCGCCGACTCGCGCACCGCCTGCTCGGCGAGCGCCTTGGCCCGCAGGAAGCGCGTGCGGTCGTGCACCGACGCCGAGAGGGCCGAGAAGAAGACGAAGTGCTCCACGCCGGCGCGCTCGGCCGCCTGGACCAGGCGCCAGGTGGCGATCCCGTTCAGCTCCTCGATCGAGCCCTGCGGCTGGTCGCGGATCGACGCCGCGAGGTGGACGACCGTGCGCACGCCGCGCAGCGCGTTGCGGAACGAGGGAGGGTCGGCGAGGTCGCCGAGCGCGATGTTGACGCGGACGCGCTCGGGGCCCAGCCGGCGGGGGTCGCGGACGAGGCACCGCACCAGCTCGCCGCGCGGGGTCAGCCGCCGCAGCAGCGCCGTGCCCACGAGGCCGGTCGCGCCGGTCAGCAGGATCACGTCAGAACCAGTGCCGCTGCTCGGTCCAGGGGTCGGCGTCGTTGTGGTAGCCGTTCAGCTCCCAGAACCCCTGGCGGTCCTCGGCGAGGACCTCCAGCCGCCGCACGAACTTCGCCGACTTCCAGAAGTAGCGCTTCGGGACGAGCAGGCGCGCCGGCGCTCCGTGGTCGTGCTCGAGCGGCTCGCCCTCGTACGCGTGGGCGATCAGGACGTCGTCGTCGAGCAGCGCCTCGAGCGGCAGGTTCGTCGTGTAGCCGCCGTCGGAGTGGACGAGGACGAAGCGGCCCGACGGCCTGACCCGCGCGCGGTCGAGCAGGTCGCGCACGCGGACGCCGCGCCACGTCGTGTCGAGCTTCGACCAGCGCGTCACGCAGTGGATGTCGACCGTGACCTCGTGCTGCGGCAGCGCGAGCAGCTCGGCCCAGCGCAGGGCGAACGGCGCGTCGACCTCGCCGTCGATCGCGAGCGACCAGGTGGCCAGGTCGTACGGCGGGTTCGAGCCGTACGTGAGGACCGGGAACCGCTCGGTCACGTACTGCCCGGGCGGGATGCGGGCGGCGGCGATCGGCATCGAGGCTTAATGTAGATTGCCGTCGCCTATGGC
>DASZEJ010000031.1:0-17069 GCA_035940955.1 Solirubrobacteraceae bacterium | reverse complement strand
GGGCTACGGGCGCGGATCGCCACCAAACTGCTCGCGCTCGCCGCTGGCGTCTGGCTGAACCACTACCTCGGACACCCCACCCGCGCCTTCGCCGCGCTCGCCGCCTAAACCAACGCCGGCGCGGAATCAATCATCTAGGCGCGCGGCGTGCGCGCCGGGCCGACGATCCGCGCGGCGAGCGCGCCGCTGAGCGCGACGAGCGGCAGGCCGCCGCCCGGGTGCGCGGTCCCTCCGGCGCGCAGGAGGTTCGGCACGCCGCGGACGCGCGGGCCGGGGCGGCGCAGCGCGCCGAGCCGTCCGTGGGGCGCGCGGCCGTAGATCGCGCCGCCGATCGCGCCGGTCTCGCGCTCGAGGTCGGCCGGGGTGCGCTGCTCGCGGACCGCGACGCGGCCGGACACGTCCAGGCCGGCCTGCGCGAGCCACTCGAGGACGTGGTCGCCGTAACCGTCGAACGCCCGCTCCGGCAGGCCGGGCGGAGCGTTGACGAGCACGAACCAGCTCTCGTCGCCGGGCGGCGCCTCGCCGGGGTCGGTGACCGCCGGCGAGCTGACGTACAGCGTCGGCTCGCGGACGGGCCGCCGCACGACGAAGACGTCGTCGAGCTCGGCGTCGTAGGAGCGAGGAAAGGCGATCACGTGGTGCGGCAGCCCCGCCGTCCGCCCGCGCAGGCCGAGCATCAGCACGAACCCGCTCAGCGACCGCTCGCCGCGCGGCTGGGCTCCGCGGAGGAGTCGCGCGACCGCGCGCTCCCCGCGCGGATCGCTCTCGCGGAGCAGCCGCGCGAGCTGCAGTTCGTCGCCGCCCCACACGATCCAGTCCGCGGGGCGGAGCTCGCCCCTCGTGGGAGCCGCTTCGCGGCGCCGCTGCTCGCCGTCGCCATCCTCCGCCGCCACGCGGACCGCCGTCGCCCGCCGCCCGTCGCGCGCCACCCCGACGACCCGCTCGCCGTAGCGGATCTCGACCCCCAGCTCCTGCGCCCGGGCGACGAGCGCGCGGACGATCGCGTGGACGCCGCCGCGGGGGTGCCAGGCGCCGAACGCGTGCTCGACGTAGCCGGCGACGGCGAGCGCGGCCGGGGCGCGGCGGGGGTCGGCGCCCGCGTAGGTCGCGAAGCGCTCCACGATCGTGCGCAGGCGTGGGTCGCGGGCGTGCGCGCGGGCGAGCTGGCGGAGCGTCCACCACGGCTTGACGCGCAGCGCGTCGCGCGGGTCGGCGCGCGGGCCGCGCAGGCGCGGCGGCCACGGCGGCTCGCCGGTGAGGAACGGGACCGACGCGCGCCACATCCCCGCGCACGTGCCGAGGAACCGCGCCCAGTCGGCGCCCGCGCCCGGCGACCACGCCTCGAGCGCCTCCATCGCGCGCGGCAGGTCGGCGCTCAGGTCGACCTCGCTCCCGTCCGCGAACCGGTACCGGGTCACCGGCTCGACGCGGACCAGGTCCAGCCGGTCGCCGAGCAGGTCGCGGAAGGCCCACGGCATCGTCACCAGCGACGGCCCGGTGTCGAACGCGAACCCGTCCCGCTCCAGCCGCCGAGCCTTGCCGCCGGCTGCGCCTGCCGCCTCGAGCACGGTCACGTCATGACCGGCCTCCGCGCACCGGACCGCGGCGGCGAGCCCCCCGACGCCCGCCCCGACGACGACGACGCGGCTCATGCCGGCGTCGCGGACCGCGCGCGCCGGAGGGCCGGGACCGCGAACGCTCCCATCGCCACCGATCCGGCGAGCGCGACGCGCGGCCGGCGCCAGAGGACCCCGTTGGCGAACGTCTCCGCGAGCCAGGTCCAGACGTAGAGGGCGAGGGCGCCGCCGTCGTCGGGGAGCGCGGGGGCGGCGGCGGGCGGTGCCGCGGCGGCGGGCGGTGCCGCGGCGTTGGGCGGTGCCGCCGCGGGCGGCACACCGTCGGGCGGGACGCCGTCGGGCACCACGGCGGCGGACGGCACCGCGGCGGACGCGACCACGGCGGGCAGTGCTGCGGGGCGCGCCTTCTCGACGAGCGACCACGCCGCGAACACCGCCGCTCCCGTCGCGAGCCAGCCCGCGAAGTTCGACGCCGGCACGCCCTCGTACCGCCCTCCGCCCGGCCAGGTCCAGTACCCCTCGCGGACCATCCGCGGGTCGAGGAAGACGTCCCAGGCCGCCAGCGCGCCGGCCGCCGCGGCGACTCGTGCCGTCCGGTGCCGGGTCAGCCGGCCGGCGACGGCCCACGACGGCCGGGCCATCATCGCCCAGGCCGCCGCGGCGAGGACGGGGACGCCCCCGATCCGCGGGCCGAGGCGGTCGGTGTACGTGTAGTGGCCGAACGGGCGCCCGGTCGCGACGCCGACCAGCTCGGCGGCGAACCCGACCGCGCCCGCCAGCCCGATCAGAGGGCGGCGCGCGGGCGGCGCCTCGGCGACGGACGTGGCGAGCATGAGCACGACGATCCCGCGCGTCGCTGCCACCCGCCGGCGCTCCGGCAGCCGCGCGTAGCCGACCTGCGCGGCGACGAGCGCGCCGAAGAGCGGGGGGAACAGGCGCCGTGTCGCCGGCGCGCGCCGCGGGCCACCGGCGCCGTCGCCACGCACGTCAGGCCGCCCACCGGCGCCGCCGCGTTGCCCGCCAGGCCGCGCGCCGGCGCCGCGCCGCACGCCAGGCCGCGTGCCGCCGCGCCGCCCGCCGAACCGCGCACCGGCCCCCTCGCGCCGCACGCTACGCCGCCGCCGACCGCGCGGCGACGAGCAGCTTCCGCGGCCGCGGGACGACGACCCGGCCGGGTCGGGCGCCGTAGCCCTCGCGCTCGATCTGGCGCAGGATCTCGCGGTACATCGCGGCGGCCGCCCGGATCGCGCGGCGGCCCGACGCCAGGAGCGCGATGCCAGCGATCCCCTCGTCGTACAGCGCGTCGGCGCGGGCGATCTGGTCGCGCAGGAGCTCCGCGCGGTGGCCGGGCGCCGGCGCGCCGTAGCGCTCCACGGTCTCGCGCGCCAGGTACACCCGCCCGCTCGCCAAATCCTCGTCGATGTCGCGCAGGATGTTCGTCCGCTGCATCGCCTTGCCGAGCGCCGCCGCGGCCGGCCGGTGGTCGGCTCCCGGCCGCACGCCGAGCAGCGCGCTCATCACGATCCCCACCGTCCCCGCGACCCGGTAGCAGTACGTCTCGAGCTCCTCCTCGGTCGCGAACGGCCGCCCGCCGAGGTCGTCGCGCATCCCGCGGCAGAAGTCGAGCAGCGCGTCGCGCGGCAGCTCGTACCGGCGGTCCAGCGCCTCGAGGATCCGGGTCTCCTCCGACGCGGACGCGCACGCGGACGCGGACGCCCGCCCCCCGCACCACGCCTCGACCGCCCCCACCCGCGCCGGCGCCCGCGGGTCGCCGAAGTCCACCAGGTCGTCGAGCCCCCGGAACACGAGGTACAGCCGGTAGACGTCCGAGCGCACCTCGCGCGGCAGCATCCGGCAGGCGATCGCGAACGTGCGCGCCACCCGGTTCGTCGTGTCGCGCGCCCGCACCAGCGTCGCGTCGTCACGCCGCGGCGCCAGCACGCGCGGGCCTCCCTCCGAAGTCCTCGGCGACCAGCCCCGCGGTGACCTCCGCCCCGAGCAGCACGCCGGGGATCCCCGCCCCGGGGTGCGTCCCGCCGCCCACGCGGTACAGCCCGCGGACGGCCCGGTCGCGGTTCGGCGGGCGCAGCGCCGCCGACTGGTGCAGCGTCGGCTCGATCGCGAACGCGTTGCCGTCCACGGCGCCGAGCTGCCGCTCGAAGTCGACCGGGGTCATCCGGTGCTCGACCGCGATCGACGCGCGCAGGCCGCTGAGCCCGTACGTCGTCTCGTACTCGGCCAGCAGCGCGTCGCGCAGCCGGTCGCCCTCGACCGCCCAGTCCACCTCGCCGCGCAGGTTCGGCACCGGCAGCAGGACGCACAGCGAGTCGCCGCCCGGCCGCGCCATCGCCGGCTCGGTGCGCGCCGGCGCGTGGACGTAGGTCGAGAACGTCGGCGCCAGCCGCCCTCGGCGCGTCACGTCGCGCACGAACCGCCGGTAGCCCGGCCCGACGAGCAGCGTGTGGTGCAGCAGCACGGGGAACGGACGGTCGGTCCCCAGGTAGAGGAGGAAGCACGACATCGTCGGCCGCAGCCGCCGGACCGCGGCGGTCGACAGCCGCCCGAGCGCCGCGTCGAGCGCGAGCGCGTCTCCGTTCCAAACGACGACGTCCGCGGGGACGGTCTCGCCGCCCGCGAGCGCCACGCCGGTGACCCGCCCGCCCGCGGTCAGCACCCGCTCGACCCGCGCGCTGCAGCGCACGTCGAGCACCCGCGCCATCGCCTCGACCAGCGCGTACACGCCGCCGCGCGCGTACCAGACGCCGTCGGCGAGCTGCAGGTAGACGAGCGCGCCGTAGATCGCGGGCACCCGGAACGGGTCGCCGCCGACGAACAGCGAGTGGAACGACATCGCCTCGCGCACGCGCGGGTGGCGGAAGTGCCGCGCCACCATCCGCCACAGCGGCTGCGCGGCGCCGAGCCGGACCATCGCCGGCACGAGCGGCGCGAGCGCGCGCAGCGACGCCACCTCGCGCCGCCCGGCCGCGAGGATGCCCTGCTCGTACACCGGCTTCAGCGCCGCCACGAACCCGTCGAACGCCATCGCGTCGCGCGGCGAGAACTTCGCGATCTCCGCGCGCATCCGGTCGCGGTCGGCGGTGAAGTCCAGGTGCTGGTCCTCGCCCGCCCACCGGATCCGGTA
Source organism: Solirubrobacteraceae bacterium (assembly GCA_035940955.1). Classification (GTDB taxonomy): domain Bacteria; phylum Actinomycetota; class Thermoleophilia; order Solirubrobacterales; family Solirubrobacteraceae; genus CADCVT01. The sequence continues at coordinate 12,350 of DASZEJ010000031.1, read as the reverse complement.
GAAGGGGTCGAGCGGCACGAGCGAGACCTCCCGGTGCAGGTCCAGCCCGCCCGCCGCGAACGCCTCCTCCAGCACCCACGGCATCGTCACGAGCGACGGCCCGGTGTCCCACGTGAAGCCGCCGTCACGTAGCTGGTACGCGCGACCGCCGGGCCGCTCGCGCTGCTCCACGATCGTCACGTCGTGGCCCATCCCCTGCAGGCGCAGCGCGGCCGCCAGCCCGCCGAACCCGGCGCCGACGACGACGGCGCGGCTCACCGCAGCGCGCTCGCGTCGAGCGCCCGGGCCGACGGCGCGCCCGTCGCCCACACCGCGATGCGCAGCTGCCGGACCACGGCCGCGAGCGCCTCGCGCGCGCGGCCGGCGCGCGCGGCGACGAGCAGCGGCCGGGCGAGCCCGCACGCGACCGCGCCGAGCGCCAGGCACTTCGCGGCCTCGACGCCGTCGCGCACGCCGCCGCTGGCGATGACCGGCAGCCCGGGCGCCGCGGCGACCGCGCCGCTGACCGCCCGCGCCGTTGGCACGCCCCAGTCCGCGAACGCGGCGGCGACCCGGCCGGCGTCGCGGTCGCGCCGGCCCTCGACGAGCGCCCAGTTGGTGCCGCCCGCGCCGGCCACGTCGACCGCCGCGACGCCGGCGCGGCGCACAGCGACGACGTCGCGCGGGTCCATCCCGAAGCCGACCTCCTTGACCACCACCGGCCGCGGCGCGAGCGTCTCCACGCACGCCGCGATCCGCTCGAGCGCGCCGCCGAACCGGGTGTCGCCCTCGGGCTGGATCGCCTCCTGGATCGGGTTCAGGTGGACGCACAGCCCGTCCGCGCCGACCATCTCGACGACGCGCTCGGCGTCCCACGGGGTCAGCGCGGCGGCGCCCAGGTTCGCCAGCAGCAGCGGCGGGCGCGTCGGGCCGCGGTAGGTGCGCAGCAGCGACGGGTCGTCGAGCAGCGCCCGGCCCGACCCGAGCACCATCCCGACGCCGAGCCCGGCGGCGGCGTGCGCCAGGCGGTCGTTGACGTCGATCGCCGCGGGCGTCCCGCCGGTCATCGCCGAGACGATCAGCGGCGCGTCGAGGCGGGAGCCGAGCAGCTCGGTGGAGAGGTCGACGTCCTCCAGCTCGCGGGGCGGGAGCGCGCGGTGGCGCAGGTGGACGTCCTCGAGCCCGGTCGAGGCGCGGTGCACGACGCCGTCGCCGGCGGCGATCCGGAGGTGGTCGGCCTTGCGCGCGGGGGTTCCCACACCCGCGAGTACGGCGCACCGGCGCCGGCGGACTACCTGATGGCGCGAAAGCCCCGGTCGAGCAGCAGGCGCGCCTGGCGGCCCGGGTCGGGCGAGTCGAGCAGCACCGCGACGAGCGTCACGCCGCGGCGCCGCACGGCGGCGACCAGGCAGCGCCCCGCCTCGTCGGTGTAGCCGGTCTTGACCCCCAGCGTGCCGCGGTAGCGGGTGCGCAGCAGCGGGTTGTGGTTGTAGAGGTAGAGCTTGCCGCCCTTGATGGGGAACGGCAGGATCGCCCGGCGCCGGCGCACGATGCGCGCCAGGCGGCGCGTGCGCAGCACCTCCTTCGCCAGCGCGACGAGGTCGAGCGGGCACGAGCGGTTGCCCGGGCTGAGCCCCTCCACGCCGGCGAAGCGCGTGCAGCGCAGCCCCATCTCGGCCGCCTTCGTGTTCATCCGGCGCACCATCCCGGAGATGCTCCCGGCGGCCCGGAACGCGAGCGCGCGCGCCGCGTCGTTCCCGGACGGCAGGAGCAGCCCGTACAGCAGGGGCTCGACCGGCACCCGCTTGCCGCGCGGCAGCATCCCGACGCCCGACCCGGTGTAGCGCAGGACGGCGGGGGTGATCTTCGCGCGGTCGCGCGGCCCGAGCAGCTCGGCGGCGACGAGCGCGGTCATCATCTTCGTCAGCGACGCGATCGGGCGTGGCCGGTCGGGGTGGCGGCGCCACAGCACCTCGCCGGTGCCCACGTCGACCCCGATCCCGCCGCGCGGCGGCTTCTTGAACGGGACGAGGATCGCGTCGGCGGCGTCGACCGCCGCGGGCAGCGGGCCGAGCACCTCCTGCGCCGGCGGGCGCTCGGCGGCGGCGCTCGGCCCGGCGGGGTCGGGCCGGCTCGCGTCGCCGCCGCCGGTGCGCCCGGCGAGGAGCGCGAGCAGCAGCAGCGCGGCGAGCGCGAGCGCGAGCAGCGCCAGGCGCCGGCGTCGCCGGGCCGCGCGCCGCCCGGCGGTCGCGATGTTCCGCTGTCGGCCGTGCATCTACCGGTCGGGAGGATGCCGGAGCGCACCGACGATGCCGAACGCGAACATCGCGAGCACGAGCAGCGACCCGACCGTCAGCACGTCCGGCCCGTGCTGCACCGCCACGGTGATCGTCAGCGCGGCGAGCAGCACGATGAACGCGAGCGCCGCGGCGAGGATCGCCCGGTCCATCAGAACGCCGCACGCCGGCGCGGCCGCACGTCGGCGATGTCCTTGACGCGCGTGGCGAGCAGCCTGATCGCCGCCAGCCCGAACACGAACCCGCCGATGTGCGCGAAGTACGCGACCCCGCCCCCGCCGCCCTGGTCGGCCGTGCCGTACTGCAGCGCCCCGAACGCGAGCTGCTCGACGAACCACAGCCCGAGCACGAGCATCGCCGGCAGCTCGATGACCGTGAAGAAGAGGAAGAAGAAGAGCACCGTGATGACCCGCGCGCGGGGGTACAGCAGGATGTAGCCGCCGAGGACCGCCGCCACCGCGCCCGAGGCGCCGAGCGTCGGCACGTCCGAGCCGGTGTCGAACACGATCTGCAGCGCGTCCGCCGCGACGCCGCCCGCGAGGTAGAAGAGGACGAACCTCAGCGGGCCCATCGAGTCCTCGACGTTGTTGCCGAAGATCCACAGGAAGAGCATGTTGCCGGCGAGGTGCAGGATCCCGCCGTGCATGAACATCGACGTGAAGACGCTCGCCACGTCGCTGATGTGACCCGGCGGCGGGGCGCACTCGCCGGTGACGTCGCAGGGGACGAGCGCGTACTCGCCGACCGCCCAGTCGCCGGTGTCGTTGCGGGTGATCTCCCAGCCGCCGTCCTGGAGCAGGAAGTAGATCAGCACGTTCGCGACGATCAGCGCGACCGTGACGATCGGGAACCGGTCGGTGGGGATGTTGTCCTTGAGCGGGAACAAGGAGTCAGCCCGCCGGCGCCGCCAGCGGGCCGACGCCCGGCCGCTCCTGCGGGACGTGCTGGTCGGCGTGGTAGCTCGACCGCACGAGCGGCCCGCACGCCGCGTGCTCGAAGCCGAGGCGGTACGCCTCCCGCTCCAGCGCCGCGAACTCGTCCGGGTGCCAGTAGCGGACGATCGGCAGGTGGCGCTCGCTGGGGCGCAGGTACTGGCCGACGGTGAGCACCTGGACGTCGTGCTCGCGCAGCGTCCCCAGCGCGTCGACCATCTCCTCGAAGCTCTCGCCGAGCCCGACCATCAGGCCCGACTTCGTGACGACCTCGTCGCCGCCCATCTCCTTCGCGTTGCGCAGCACGCGCAGCGAGCGCTCCCAGCGCGACCCGCGGCGGGCGACGGGGTAGAGCCGCGTGACGACCTCGACGTTGTGGTTGAAGACGTCGGGGCGCTCGGCGATGACCTTCGCCAGCGGCATCTCGTGGCCCTGGAAGTCCGGCGTGAGGACCTCGACCTTGCAGTGCGGCGCCTGGCGGCGGACCTGGCGGATGACCCCGACGAACGCGCTCGCGCCCTTGTCGGGCAGGTCGTCGCGGTCGACGCTCGTGATGACCGCGTGGCGCAGTCCCATCCGGGCGACCTGCCGGGCGACGCGGGCCGGCTCGAGCGGGTCGTTCCACGTCGGCTTGCCGGTCTTGACGTTGCAGAACCCGCAGCGGCGGGTGCAGGTGTCGCCGAGGATCATGAACGTCGCGGTGCCGCGCTCCCAGCACTCGCCGATGTTCGGGCACGCGGCCTCCTGGCAGACCGTGTGCAGGTTGTCGTCCTTGATCCGCGCGCTCAGCTCGAGGTAGCGCGCCCCGCCGGGCGCCGGCACCTTGAACCACGGCGGCTTGCGCTCGCGCAGCGGGCGGACGTCCGCCCCGAGCACCTTCAGGACGTCCATCCCGCCGGGGTTGGCCCGGGAGCGCGTCTGGTGCCTGCGGGTCGCCGCGTCGCTCACTGCCCTGGGAGGATACGAGCCGATGCCCGACGTCCGCGAGCTGCCGGCCGGCGCGACGGCGCGCGCCGCCCGCGCGCTGCTCGAGCTGCGCCCGCAGTACGGCGGCGCGGACGAGCTCGTGCGGCGGATCGACGAGGTGCAGCGCCCGCAGGGCTACCGGCTGGCCGGCTCGTTCGACGCGGGGGAGGAGGACGCGGCGGGGGTCGCGGGCTTCCGGGTGGTGGAGATGCTGGCGTGGGGCCGCGCGCTGTACGTCGACGACCTCAGCACGCTGCCCGGCCGGCGCGGCCGCGGCCACGCCGGCGCGCTCTTCGACTGGCTCGGGGAGGAGGCCGCCCGGCTGGGCTGCCGCGAGCTGCACCTCGACTCCGGCGTCGGCCCGCATCGCACCGACGCGCACCGCTTCTACTTCCGCCGGGGGATGCGGATCGCGGCGTTCCACTTCCAGCGCGAGACCGGCTGACCGCGCTCAGGCGGGCGCGGAGACGGCGGGCGTCGCCGCCGCGAGGCGGCGCGGCGTCACGAGCCGCTGGCGGCGGCCGAGCGCCTCGGCGAACCGCCACGCCATCCGCTTGCGGAAGCAGCGGAGCGGGTCGCCGCCGCGGCCCTGCTCGCGCAGGACCGACGTCATCCGCACGCCGCCGAGCCCGCACGGGACGATCCACTCGAACGGCTGCAGGTCGTTCTGCACGTTGACCGCGAACCCGTGCGTCGTCACGCCCCGCTGCACGTGCACGCCGATCGAGCCGATCTTGCGGTCCTCGACCCACACGCCGGTGAAGTCGCGGCCCTCGTCGGCGCGCGACCGGGCCGCGATCCCCTCGTCGGCCAGCGCGGCGATCATCGCGCCCTCCATCGTCCGCACGTAGGCGATGACGTCGTCGACGGCCATGATCGGGTAGCCGACCAGCTGCCCCGGGCCGTGGTACGTCACCTTGCCGCCGCGGTCCACGTCGACGACGTCGATCCCCTGCGCGAGGTACCACTGCTCGCCCATCGGCAGCTCGCCGGGCTCGCTGCGGCGCCCGCGCGTGTACACCGGCGGGTGCTCGAGCAGCAGGAGCACGTCGGGCAGCTCGCCCGCCTGGCGCGCCGCCCGCAGCCGGCGCTGGAGCGCGAGCGCCTCGCGGTACTCCACGACGCCGAGGTGGCAGGTCCACAGCTCGCCGCTCACCCGGCCCAGTCTACGCCGGCCGGGAGGGCCCGAGCGCGGGGCCGACCGATTGACGAACAACATTCAAATACTTGACCAGACTCCGGTAATCTGTTGTGCTGCGCCTACCGTGTCCGACACCGGCCGTCACTACCAAGCGGTCGTCATCGGCTCCGGGTTCGGCGGCACCATGACCGCGCTGCCGCTGGCGCGGGCGATGCAGGAGAAGGCCCCCGGCGAGAAGCTGCTGATGCTCGAGCGCGGGACGTGGTGGACGACGCCCGTGGGCACCGTGCAGGACAAGGAGGTCGCCACCTACAGATTCCTGTCCGAGAAGGGTCAGCCCGTCCAGTTCTGGTCGTCGGCAGAGCACTTCAAGGGGTTCCTCGACATCTTCACCCGCTGCGTCCGCCGCAAGGGCAACGAGGACGGGCTGTACGACCTGACCAACTTCGGCAAGCTCGGCTTCCTACGGCTGCGGCTGCGCCAGAACGACGGGGTCACGATCCTGCGCGCGAGCGGTGTCGGCGGCGGCTCGCTCGTGTACTCCAACGTCACGATCCAGCCGCCGAACGTCGTGTTCGAGGACCCGCTCTGGCCGATGACGTGGGATCGCAACCGCTATTTCGCGATGGCCCGCGAGGCCATCGGCTTCAGCGTCCTCTACGCGCTCACGCACGACGAGAAGACGAAGGTCAACACCGGCCTCAGCAACATCGCGACGCGCAGCGCGCGGCTCGCTCCGCGCTGGCTCGAACGGACGGATCCACACAGCGGACGGCCGGTGCGCTTCCTCGATCCCGCCCGGTCGGACGCGCACGCGACTCCGCCCGACGTGAGCAACAACCTCTGGATCGACCGGGCGCGCGTGTTCCAGGCGGAGATGTCCGGGCTGACGCACGACTTCGGGCTCGTCGACTCCTCGATCAACGACCTGCCGCCCGAGCCGGGCCCGTTCGATCCGAAGGGACAGCCGAAGAACTACTGCGAGCGGCAGGGGCGGTGCATCGTCGGCTGCCTGCCGGGCGCTCGCCACACGCTCAACAAGCAGCTCATGCGCGCCGTCCTCGGAGGCCCGCCGAGCAAGCTGCATCCGGAGGGGACCCCGCCGCTCTTCCCCAACATGCACCTCGAGGCGCTCGCCGAGGTCGAGATCGTCAAGAAGCGGCAGGGCGGGGGCTGGGAGGTCCATTACCTGAAGCGCGACCATGCCGAGCCCAAGCGCACGGAGCGGCGGGTCGTGACGGCGAACCAGGTGATCCTCGCCGCCGGCTGCGTCGGGACGAGCGAGATCCTCCTGCGCTCGAAGAAGGCGGGATCCATCCCGGGACTGAGCGACCAGCTCGGCTTCGGCTTCTCGACCAACGGCGACTACATCGGCTTCCTCGACGGAACGCGGGAGCGCGTCAGCCTCACGCGCGGGCCCATCACCACCTCCTTCGCCCACTTCAACGCGACGTCCGGAGGCGGAGGCGACCCGGCGAAGTTCCACACCGTCGAGGACAACGGCATCCCGCGCGCGCTGTCGTCGGTGACAGGCCACGGGATGAAGCTGCTCCAGTCGCTGTCTCGCGGCCGGCGCACGCGCCTGTTCACCCTCTACGCGATCTTCCGGTACGCGACCGGGCGCGTGCTTCGCTACGTGCCCTCGCTGTTCCGCAACTACCGCGAGCGGCAGGAGCAGTTCGCCTCGGAGGACGAGTACACCGACAACATCATGTGCGTCGTCGGGATGGGGCGCGAGCAGGCGCAGGGGCGCTTCCGGCTCGGCGGCCGCGGCGAGACGCCGCTGCGCGTCCGCCGCGACGACGGCAAGCAGTTCCTCGACGATCCGATCTACGCGGAGATCCGAGCGACGTTCAAGGAGTTCGCGAAGCGGCTGTCGGACGACCCCGCGGCCGATTTCGTGAACCCGTTCCTCGGCGACGCGGCGGACGTCGTGGGCGGCAGGTCGATCGGACTGACGCATCCGCTCGGGGGCTGCCGGATGGCGACGAGCGCCGCCGGCGGCGTGTGCGACGAGTTCGGCCGCGTCTTCGACGCGTCGAGTCCCGGCGGCACCGGCCTGCACCACGGGCTCTACGTTGCGGACGCCGCGCGGATCCCCACGGCGCTCGGCGTCAACCCGTCGCTGACGATCGCGGCGCTCGCGCTGTACAGCTCCGAGCAGATCATCAGGGACCTTCCCGCGTAGGACGGGCGCGCGCGAGCGATCACCCGGCTGTCCTCGACGGCTCCAGCGCGTTCTGCGGCGAGGGATCGGGCCGCTTCGAGGTCGGTGACGTCCCGGCGCCGACCGGGTAGGGCGCGCGCCATGCCTCTCCGCCGCCGCGACGTCGCGCTCGCCCAGGCCGTGTACTACGGCGCCACCGCCGCCTGGCCCCTGCTCAGCCGCCGCACGTTCGAGTCGGTCACCGGCGCCAAGGACGACTGGTGGCTCGTCGAGACCGTCGCGCTGCTGCTGCTGCCGGTCGGCGGCGCGCTCGGCGCCGCCGCCGCGCGCGACCGCGTCACGCCCGAGATCGCGCTGCTCGGCGCGGGCGCCGCCGGGCTGCTGGGCGCCTCGGACGTGCTCGTCGCGGCGCGGCGGCGCGGGCGCTGGACCTACCTGCTCGACGCCGCCGCCAGCGGCGCGATCCTCGCGGGGTGGGCCGCGGCTACCCGGCGGCCTCGAGCCGGCGCCTGATCGCGCCGAGGAACTGCGCGGCCAGCGCGCCGTCGAGCGCCCGGTGGTCCCACGACAGGCCGAGGATCGTCATCGGGCGGATCGCGATCTGGTCCTCGCCGACGACCACGACCCGCTTGACGACCGCCTCCAGGTCGAGGATCGCGACCTGCGGCTGGTTGATGACCGGCGTGGCCATGATCGACCCGTACTGGCCGGGGTTCGTGATCGTGAACGTCGCGCCCTGGACGTCGTCGGGGGTCAGCGTCCGGTCGCGCGCCGCGCGGGCCAGCTCGCGGATGCGCTTGGCGAGCCCCTCGACGCTGAGGTCCTGCGCGTCGCGGATGACCGGCACGATCAGCCCGTCCTCGCCGAGCGACACGGCGATGCCGAGGTTCACGCTCTCGTGCACGGTGTGCCGGTCGCCCTCGAGCCACGCGTTGAGGAGGGGGAACTCGCGCAGTGCGTCGATCGCCGCGCGCGCGACGAACGGCAGCGCCGTCAGCTTCTGCGGCCCCGCCTTGCGCGCCGCCTCGACCGCGCTCATGTCGCACTCGGCCCACGTCGTGCACGTCGCCGCGGTGTCGAGCGAGCGCTTCATGTGCTCGCCGATCGTGCGGCGCATGCGCGAGAGCGGCTGCGGGGCCGGCGGCTCGTAGGCGCCCGCCGCCGCGGCGCGGGCGGGCTCGAACTTCGGCCGCTCCGGCGCCCGCGCGGGCTCGGGGTCGGGCCGGTAGGGCGACTCGATGTGCAGCGGGGGCTCCTCCGAGGCGGCCGGCTCAGCCGCCGCCGCCGCGCCGCCGCCGTTCTCGATGAACGCCAGCACGTCCTGCTTGCGCACCCGCCCGCCGCGGCCGGTGCCCGGCACCTGCGACAGGTCGATGCCGTGCTCGGCGGCGATCCGCGTCACGACCGGCGAGTACCGCGCCCCGCCGCGCGCCCGCTTCGGGCCCTCGTCGACCGCGGCCGACGAGGCCTCCACCGGCGCCGGCTCGTCCGACGACGGCGCGGGCGTGTCGCCCACCGCGGCGGCCGCCTCCGACGCCGTGCCGACCTCCTCGTTCGTCGTCCCCGCGACGCCCTGGCCGCCCTCGCCCCCGGTCGTGATGCGCGCCAGCACGACGCCGACCTCGACGGTCTCGCCGACCTCGACGAGGATCTCGGACACGACCCCGGCCGCCGGGGACGGCACGTCGGTGTCGATCTTGTCGGTCGAGATCGAGACGATCGGCTCCTCGTAGGCGACCTGGTCGCCGGCCGCCTTGTGCCACTCCGCGATCGTGCCCTCGGACACGCTGACCCCCATCTGGGGCATCGTCACCTCGACGAGCGTCGCGGCGTCAGTACTCGAGGAGCTCACGGACCGCCTCCCTCACGCGGTCGACGCTGGGCAGCACCGCCTGCTCGAGCGGCGGCGAGAACGGGATCGGCACGTCGGGCGTCGCGACGCGGACCACCGGGCCGTCGAGGTCCTCGAACGCGCGCTCGGCGATCAGCGCCGCGATGTGGGCGCCGGCCGCGCACGTCGCGTTCGCCTCGTCCACCACCACGACCTTCGAGCACCGGCGCACCCACTCGAGGATCGCCTCCTCGTCGAGCGGCACCAGCGAGCGCACGTCGAGCACGGCGACCGACCCGACGTCCTCGAGGTCCGCCGCCGCGGCGAGCGCGGTGTGGACCATCGCGCCGTACGCGATCACGACGAGGTCGTCGCCCTCGCGCGCGACGCGGGCGGTGAACGGCGTGGTGTGGTCGCCCTCGGGGACCTCGCCCTTCACCCGCCGGTAGAGGTGCTTGTGCTCGAGGTACACGACCGGGTTGGGGTCGCGGATCGCGCTGATCAGGAGGCCCTTGGCGTCCTCGGCGGTCGACGGGGCCACGACCTTCAGCCCCGGCGCGTGCATGAACCAGGCCTCGGGGTTCTGGGAGTGGAACGGCCCGCCGGAGAACCCCCCGCCGGACGGCAGCCGCACGGTGATCGGCACGGCGAGCCCCATCCGGTAGCGCGTCTTGCCGGCGACGTTGACGAGCTGGTCGAAGCCGCACGAGACGAAGTCGGCGAACTGCATCTCGCACACCGGCCGCAGGCCGACGACCGACGCGCCGACCGCCGTCCCGACGATCCCCGACTCGGCGAGCGGCGTGTCCATCACGCGCCACTTGCCGAACTCCTCGATGAGCCCGTCGGTGACCTTGAACGCGCCGCCGAACACGCCGATGTCCTCGCCCATCACCATGACCCGCTCGTCGCGGCGCATCTCGGTCCGCAGGGCGTCCGAGATCGCCTGGAGGTAGGTCAGCGTCGCCATCCGCTCCACGGCGCGTGGCCGTCCTGCAGCTCGTTGGCCTCGTCGGCGAACAGCCCGTCGGTCGCCGTCGCCGGGTCGGGCATCGGCATCGCGAGCGCCTCCTCGGTGCCCGCGTCGATCGCCGCCTGCACCTCGGCGCGCAGCGCGTCCACGTCGACGCCCAGCTCGCGCACGCGCGCGACCTGCCGGTCGATCGGGTCCTTCTTGCGCCACTCCTCGAGCTGCTCCTTGGGCACGTACTTCATGTCGTCGTGCGCGGCGTGCCCGTGCATGCGCATCGTCACCGCCTCGATCAGCGTCGGCCCCTCCCCGGCGACCGCGCGCTCGCGCGCCTGCCGCGTGGCCTCGAACACCGCCTCGACGTCGTTGCCGTCCACGGTGAGGCCGGGGAACCCGTAGGCCGCGGCGCGCTCGACGGGGTCGACCGCGAACTGCTGGTCGAGCGGGGTCGAGTACGCGTACTGGTTGTTCTCCAGGACGAAGATCACCGGCAGCCGCTGGACGCCGGCCCAGTTCATCGCCTCGTGGAAGTCGCCGCGCGAGGTGGAGCCGTCGCCGAACCACGTCAGCGCCGCGCGCCGCTCGCCGCGGATGCGGAACGCCATCGCCATGCCGGTCGCGACGAGCATCATGTCGGGCAGCATCGAGACCATCCCGACGCAGCCCAGGCGCCAGTCGCCGAAGTGCACGTTGCCGTCGCGCCCCCCGGTCACGCCGCCCGCGCGGCCCATGTACTGGCCGAAGATGCGCGCGGGCGTCACGCCGCGCACCAGGTGCGCGCCGAGGTCGCGGTGCAGGATGCACAGCCGGTCCTCGGCGGCCATCGCGAACGCGGCGCCGACCGAGACGGCCTCCTGCCCGTACCCGTCGTAGAACGAGCCCGGCACCTTGCCCTGCCGGTACAGGTTCATCGCGCGCTCCTCGATGCCGCGCATGAGGAGCATGTACCGCAGCAGCTCTACTCGGTCCTCGGGGCTGAGGAGCTCCGCGCCCTGCGCGGCCTGAACGCTGGTCGTGGCCACGAGGGCACAGGCTACCCGCGGAACATCGGTTCACATACCCTGAATGCATGAACCCGCTCCATCTCCCCGACGTGTCCGAGTTCCAGCCCGACGTCGACTGGAAGCCGGTCGCGGCGCGGGCGTGCGACTGCTCCGGCCTGCGCGCCGCGGTCGCGGGCTGACCGGGGCGGGCTAGCCTGAGGGCGTGAGCGCGGGCCCGCCGGTCGAGCCCCTCTGGCGCAGCCGCGTCCGCTGGCGGCTGAAGGGGGCGCTGATGTGGCCGGCGTTCTGGGCGCTGACGCTGCTCGACGCGGTGCTGCTCGGCCGGCTGCCGATCGCCGGCGACGGCGGCACCGCGTTCGTCCCCGCCCTGCTGCTCAGCGGGTTCTTCAACCTGATGGCGGTCGCCGTGGTGGCGCCGCTCGCCGGCATGCTGCTGCGCCGCCACCGGCGCGACCTGCCGCGGGTCGTCGCCTTCGACTACGCCGGGACGGGGCTGCTGCTGGGCGTGACCGCGGCGCTCGTCGCCGGCGGGCTGATCCACCGCCAGGCGCGCGAGGAGAGCGAGCACGACCTGATCGTGCAGCGCCACGCGGCGGTCGCGTTCATGCGCCGGGAGGCGCCGCCCGAGTACCGGCGCAGCCTGCCGGCGACGACGACGATCAAGATGGAGGAGGACCTGTACCGGACGTGCACGCCGGGCGAGGACCCCGACCGCTGGTTCTGCGTGTACGTCTCGACCGACACGTCGCCGCCCGGGGTGACGGCGGACTCCAACCGCGAGTCCAACGAGTCGCTGAAGCGGGCGGGAGGATTCCGGTGACCGAGCCGCTCAAGGACCCGCGCGATCTGCCGATGACAGGGACGATGCGCGTCAAGCGTGCCTGGTTGGCCTCCGCGGGGGCGAGCATGTCGCTCGTCGCGGCGGCGGTCTCCGCCCTCTTCGTCGTCAGCGCCGTCATCGCGGTGCAGGGCTGGCCGGGCGTCGACCCCGAGGACGACGTCCCCAGCGTCGTGCTCTCCGGCGGCCTGCCCGCCGCGCAGGCGGCCACCCCCGCCGCGGCCG
>DASZEJ010000030.1:0-8865 GCA_035940955.1 Solirubrobacteraceae bacterium | reverse complement strand
GGCGTTCTTCCTCCACAATCGCGTCGAGGACATCGACGAGGTCGCCGAGCGCATCCGCGCGCTGTGCCCGTCGCTCACCGTCTCTGTCGCGCACGGGCAGATGGACGAGAAGCAGCTCGAGGACCGGATGCTGCGCTTCCTGCGCGGCGAGGCCGACGTCCTCGTGTCGACGTCGATCATCGAGTCGGGCATCGACATCCCGCAGGCCAACACGCTGATCGTCGACCGCGCCGACCTCTTCGGCCTCTCGCAGCTCTACCAGATCCGTGGACGCGTCGGGCGCTCGCGCGAGCGCGCGTACGCGTATCTGCTCTATCCGAGCGCGGCGGCGCTGACCAAGGAAGCCGCCGACCGCCTCTCCGCGCTGTCGGACTACACCGAGCTCGGCGCGGGCTTCAAGGTTGCGATGCGCGACCTCGAGCTGCGCGGCGCCGGCAACCTGCTGGGCGACGAGCAGTCCGGCCACGTCGCCGCCCTCGGCTTCGAGCTGTACCTGCAGATGCTCGACGAGGCGGTCCGCGAGCGCGCCGCGGAGGGCGACGGGGCGGCCGACGACACCTGGGAGCCGGTCCGCCTCGACGTCAACGTCGACGCCTACGTCCCCGCCGACTACGTGCCCTACGAGCAGGCCAAGGTCGACGTCCACCGGCGGATCGCCGGCGCCTACGAGGTCGCGGAGCTGGAGGAGCTGCGGAGCGAGCTGGAGGACCGATTCGGCCCGATCCCCGTACCGCTCCAGAACCTCATCTCGCTGCAGCGAGCCCGCATAAAGCTCGGCCAGGCGGGCGCCCGAGCGGTCAGCTTTCGTGGCAATCGTCTCGCCGTCACGCCGGTCGAGCTAGACTCGCAGCGCGCCAAGAGGCTCCGGCAGGAGATCCCCGAGGCGCTGTACGAGTCGGGGAGGTCGCAGGTTTCGGTTCGGGTACCGGACGATCCGGAGCAGCGCTTCCCCGCCGTGGTCCGCGCTGCGGACGTCCTTCTGGCGGTGACGCAAGAGGCCGCTTAAGACAGTCCTAAGAACCACCCGCTTCGCTGAGCAAGGTCATGAATTCCGCCGACACCCTCCGCCGCCGCGTGCCCCGCCTGGTGCTCGCCGCGCTCTCCGCCGCCCTCCTCGCCCTCACGCTCGCCGCCTGCGGCGGAGACAGCGTGCCGAGCGATTCCGTCGCCAAGGTGGGCGACGAGCGCATCACCAAGAAGACGTTCGATCACTGGATGCGGATCGCCGCGATCTCCGCGCGCGGCCCCGTCGAGGGCGACAAGCCGCCCGCGGTGAAGATCCCCCAGCCGCCCGACTTCAAGGACTGCGTCGCCGAGAAGACGCGCACCGCGCCGAAGCCGCCCAAGGGCCAGCCGAAGCCGACCCCCGAGCAGCTCAAGGCCCAGTGCAAGCAGGAGTACGAGGGCATGCGCGACTCAGTCATGCAGCTGCTCATCCAGGAGAAGTGGGTCAGCGGCGAGGCGGCGAAGCAGGGCGTGAAGGTCACCGACGCGGAGGTCCGCAAGGCCTTCGAGGACCAGAAGAAGCAGTCGTTCCCCAAGAAGGCCGACTACGACAAGTTCCTGCGCACCTCCGGCTTCACCGAGCAGGACGTCCTCTTCCGGGTGCGCCTGGAGCAGCTCGCCAACAAGCTGCGCGAGAAGGTCCTCAAGGGCAAGGACAAGGTCACCGACGCCCAGATCAAGCAGTACTACGACAAGAACAAGGAGCGCTTCGCCCAGCCGGAGCGCCGCGACCTGCGCGTCGTCCTGACCAAGACCGAGGACAAGGCCGACGCGGCCAAGCGCGCGCTGCAGGACGGTCAGTCGTGGAAGAAGGTCGCCAAGAAGTACTCGATCGACCAGGCGTCGAAGAACCAGGGCGGCTCGATGCGCGCGGTGGCCAAGGGCCAGCAGGAGCCGGCGTTCGACGAGGCGGTGTTCAAGGCGAAGAAGGGCGAGCTGGTCGGCCCGGTCAAGACGCAGTTCGGCTTCTACGTCCTGCAGGTCCAGAAGGTCACGCCGGCCCAGCAGCAGAGCCTCGAGCAGGCGCGCGAGGCGATCAAGGGGATCGTCGCGTCCGAGAACCAGCAGAAGGCGCTCACGACCTTCGTCGATCGCTTCCAGAAGGAGTGGCGCGGGAAGACGAAGTGCCGCTCGGGCTACGTGACGGCGGACTGCAGCAACGCGCCGAAGACCAAGACGACCAACACCGTCCCGCCGGGTGCGGTCCCGCAGCCCGGCGCCGGCCAGGCCCCGACGCCGCAGGCGCCGCCCGGCGCGGCTCCGCCGCAGGGCGGGGCGCCGCCGCAGCAGGGCGGGACGCCGCCGCAGGGCGGGGCGCCGCCGGAGCAGGGCGGGGCGCCGCCGCAGGGCGCGCAGCGCTAGCGACGACGCGGGTGGCGCGCGACGAGATCAAGGAGGCCCTGGGCCGCCTCGACGACGTCACGCGCCACCTGCGCGCCGAGTGCCCGTGGGACCGCGAGCAGGACGAGCGCACGATCGTCCCGCACACGGTCGAGGAGGCCTACGAGCTGGCCGACGCGGCCAACCGGGGCGACGACGCCAAGCTGCTCGACGAGCTCGGCGACGTGCTCTTCCAGGTCCACTTCCTGTCGCTGCTCTTGGAGGAGCGCGGGGCGGGCGACCTCGCCGCGGTGGCCGAGCACTGCCGGCAGAAGCTGATCCGCCGGCATCCCCACGTGTACGGCGACGTGGCCGCCGAGACCGCCGGCGAGGTCCTCGCCAACTGGGACGAGATCAAGCGCGCCGAGCCGGGGCGCGAGGACGGCGTCTTCGGCGAGGTTCCCGAGAACCTCCCCGGCCCGCTCTACGCGCGCAAGCTCATCCGCCGCGCCCGCTCCGCCGGGATCGAGGAGCCGGAGCCCGACCTGCACGCGCTCGTCGCCGGCGCCGCGGACTTCGACTCGGTCGGGGACCTGCTGTTCGCCTGCGTCGCGCTCGCGCGGCGGCTCAAGGTCGACCCTGAGCTCGCCCTGCGCGCGGCAGCAGATAGGTTCCGCGCCGCCCATGAGTGAGATCGAGACCGTCCACGCCCGCCAGATCCTCGACAGCCGCGGCAACCCGACCGTGGAGGTCGAGCTGGCGCTGCGCTCCGGCGCCACCGGCCGCGCCGCGGTGCCGAGCGGCGCCTCGACCGGCGAGTTCGAGGCCACCGAGCTGCGCGACGGCGGCGACGCCTGGAACGGCAGGGGCGTCACGAGGGCCGTCGCGAACGTCAACGCCGAGATCGCCGAGGCGATCCGCGGGCACGACGCGCTCGACCAGCGCGGGCTCGACCGCCGGCTGATCGACCTGGACGGCACGCCGAACAAGTCGCGGCTCGGGGCCAACGCGATCCTCGGCGTCTCGCTGGCCGCCGCCCACGCCGCGGCGGCCGAGGAGCGCCAGCCGCTGTGGCGTTACCTCGGCGGCGAGGCGGCGCACGTCCTGCCGGTGCCGATGATGAACGTCCTCAACGGCGGCGCCCACGCCGACAACAAGGTCGACTTCCAGGAGTTCATGGTGATGCCGGCGGGCGCCGCGTCGTTCGCGGAGTGCCTGCGGATGGGCGCCGAGGTGTTCCACGCGCTCAAGCGCACGCTGCACGACCGCGGCCTGGGCACCGCGGTGGGCGACGAGGGCGGCTTCGCCCCCGACCTCGACTCCAACGAGGCGGCGCTGCGCGCGCTGGTGGAGGGCATCGAGGCGGCGGGCTACCGCCCGGGGGAGGACGTCTTCATCGCGCTCGACCCGGCGACCAGCGAGGTCCGGTCCGGCGACGCCTACGACCTCGAGCACGAGGGCCGGCGGCTGTCGTCCGGGGAGCTGGCGGCCTACTGGGCCGAGATGGCGGACCGCTACCCGATCGTCTCGATCGAGGACGGCATGGACGAGGAGGACTGGGACGGCTGGAGGGCGCTGACCGAGCGGGTCGGCGACCGGGTCCAGCTCGTCGGCGACGACCTCTTCGTGACCAACACCGAGCGGCTGCGCCGCGGGATCGAGTCCGGCGTCGCGAACTCGATCCTCATCAAGGTCAACCAGATCGGCACGCTGACCGAGACGCTCGACGCGATCGCGATGGCGCGCGACGCCGGCTACACCGCGGTCATGTCCCACCGCTCGGGCGAGACCGAGGACGTCACGATCGCCGACCTGGCCGTCGCGACCGGCTGCGGCCAGATCAAGACCGGCGCCCCGTCGCGGTCGGACCGCGTCGCGAAGTACAACCAGCTCCTGCGGATCGAGGAGCAGCTCGGGGCCGACGCGACGTTTCCGGGCCGAGCGGTGCTGCGGGGCGGGTAGTACGTGACCATGCTCATGCGCTTCGATCCCTTCAACGACTTCGAGCGCGTCTGGGAGCAGATGGCCGGCGGTCGCGCCGGCCGCCAGCCGCGCTCGTTCCCGATGGACGCCTACCGGCGGGGCGACGAGTTCGTCGTCCACTTCGACCTGCCGGGCGTCGACGCGGACGCGATCGAGATCTCGGTCGACCGCAACATCCTCACCGTCCAGGCCGACCGCCGCTTCGAGCAGCGCGAGGGCGACGAGATCCTCGTCAGCGAGCGCCCGCAGGGCACCTACACGCGCCAGCTCATGCTGGGAGACCAGCTCGACGGCGACCGCGTGACCGCCGGCTACGACCGCGGCGTCCTGACGCTGACGATCCCCGTCGCCGAGCGCGCCAAGCCGCGCAAGGTCGAGATCACGACCGAGTCCGACGCGCCGGAGGACGTCTCGCCGCAGCAGTAGGAGCGGGGCCGGCCGCTCCCCGCGCGGCCGGCCGCTCCGCTCCCCACGCGCCCGGCCGCTCCGCTCCCCGCGCGCCCGGCCGCTCCCCGCGCGGGCGGCCGCACCGCTCCCCGCGCGCCGCGAGGGAGGACTCGGGGGCGCGGCGGCGAAGGCGTCGTCGTGCCCCCCGCACGCCGCTCCGCCGCGCCCGCCCGCGCCCACATCCGCTGGGACCGCGTCGGCCGCATCGCGCTCCTGCTCGTCCTCCTCGGAGTGATCGCGCTGTACGTCAACCCGCTGCGCTCGTGGTGGAGCACGCGGCAGGAGTCGGCGCAGCGCCAGTCCGAGGTCGCGCGGCTCGAGCGCGAGAACCGGCAGCTGCGCGAGCGCCGCGCCGAGCTGAACGACCCGCGGACGCTCGAGGACGAGGCGCGCCGCCTCGGCATGGTCAGGCCCGGCGAGCGCGCGTTCGTGGTCGAAGGTTTGCCGGGCACCGGCGGCCGGTAGCTCTGGGGCGTGGCCGCCCCGGACGCCTTCCAGACCGCCGCGTACCAGTGGGCGCAGGGGGAGCGCCGCCTGCGCGACGCCCCGCCGCCGCGGCGCCCCCGGCTCGAACGCATCGTCGACCGCGTCGTCGCCGAGCTGCGCCGCCGCCTCGGCGGCCGCTTCACGACCGACGAGCTGGTCGCCCTCTACGGCGAGGGCACGACCTGGGTGATCGACATCGCCACCCGCGTCGCCCCCGACGACCCCGACGCCTGGGACCCCCGCATCGCCGCCGACGCGGCCTTCGCCCGCTACCTGCGCGAGGCGAGCGACTACGCGGGCGGCCAGCGCGTGTACGAGGAGGGCTAGGAGCCCGGCCGCTCGCGCACGACGCGGGATCGGCGCTCGTGCTCGACCTGCCACCCCCGCTCGCGGGCCGCGCGCTCGATCCGCTCGGCCGTCGCCGGGTCGTGCAGCGTCGCGCTCGCGAAGCGCCCGCCCGCGAAGCGCTCGGCGAACAGCGCGCGACCGTGTCGCGCAGGAACGCGAGCGCGACCGCGGCGGCGCCGCGCGCCACGGCTCAGTCGTCGTCGGTGGCGCCCGCGCGGCGGATCACGATCTTGTCCTCCTCGATCGTGACCTCGACGGGCCGGTGGCCGGCCCAGTGCTCGGCGTACACGGGGTTGTCGACGACCGCGGGGTCGAGCCACAGGCCGTAGCCCTCCTCGCCGTGGTCGAACGTCGCCTCGAGCGCGGCGCCGTTGCTCCGGCGCGTCCGCCCGCCGCGGCGCGCGCGGCGCCGGCGCGGCTTGGGCTCCTCCTCGTCGCCGTCCTCGGCGTCGTCCGCGTCGTCGGCCTCGCTGCGCGCGGCCTCGGCCGCGTCCAGCTCCGCCGCGATCGCGGCGTCGTCCTCGGCGCGCAGGTCGATCTCGTCGTCGAAGTCCGCACCGGCGGCCGGCTCGGGCTGGTCGCCGTCGGGGACGAGGCCCTGCTCGCGCTTGAACGACTGGATCTGCTGCACGGTCACCTCGAGCTGGTGGGCGATCCATGCGTCGGTCCGCCCCTGGCGGACCCAACTCCGGATCTGGTTCAGGTGCGGGCGCAGCGATCGTCGGGCCATGAAGTCGCGCGGAGACTAGCGCAAGGTCCGGGCATGCCGTTCGTTGAAGGAGGGGAACGTAGGAGTTGACCAGGCAGGGAGGTAGCCGTGCTCGTTCTCACCCGGAAGTCCAACCAGTCGATCATGATCGGCGACGACGTCGAGGTGTCGGTGCTGTCGATCATGGGCGAGAAGGTCCGCATCGGCATCCAGGCGCCGCGGGACGTCCCGGTGTTCCGGCGCGAGGTGTACCTGGAGATCCAGCAGGAGCGCCGCGGCGTGGC
Organism: Solirubrobacteraceae bacterium; assembly: GCA_035940955.1. Classification (GTDB taxonomy): domain Bacteria; phylum Actinomycetota; class Thermoleophilia; order Solirubrobacterales; family Solirubrobacteraceae; genus CADCVT01. The sequence continues at coordinate 2,283 of DASZEJ010000030.1, read as the reverse complement.
CGCTGGGGGCTCCGACGTGCGCGGCGAGGTCGACCGCGCGCTGAACTCGCTGCGCGACAGCTGATCGCGACCGCTGCGGCGCGGACGGGGCCCGCCGCCCGTGCGCGCCGCTCAGCCCAGGACGATGTAGAGCGTCTTGAACATCACGACGGTCACGATCACGGCCGTCGCTACGAGCGTCAGCACGAGCGCGAAGAAGCGCATCGTGCTGTGCTTGCGCACGCGCTCGATCTGGCGTTGCCGGGAGCGCATCGCGGCCTGGCGGCGCAGCGCCTCGCGGCGCCTGCGGTCGACCTGCGACTCCTCGATGAACGCCCGCTCCAGCTGGGCGAGGCTCTGGCGCATCTTCATAACGCGCCAGGGAGGCTACTACTCGGCTCTGAGCGCGAGCACCGACAGCCGGCCGCTGCGGACCAGGTCGGTGAGCGCGGTGACCACCCGCGCGTCGAACTGCGTGCCCGCGCAGCGCCGCAGCTCCTCCAGCGCGTCCTCGACCGGCATCCCGGGCTGGTAGGGGCGGTCTGAGGTCATCGCCTCGAAGGCGTCGGCGACGAAGAGGATCCGCGCCTCGAGCGGGACCTGCGAGTCGCTCAGCCGGTCCGGGTAGCCGCCGCCGTCGACGCGCTCGTGGTGGGCGCGCACCCACGAGGCCTCCTCGGTGAGCCCGGCGTGGGCGAGCATCAGCCCGCCGATCGCCGGGTGGGTCTGGATCTGGTCGAACTCCTCGGCGGTCAGGCGGCTCGGCTTCGCGAGCACCGCCGACGGGACGGCGATCTTCCCGACGTCGTGGAGCATCGCCGCGCGGCGCAGCTTGACGATGCGGTCGCGCCCGAGCCCGAGCGCCTGGGCGGTCGCGACCGTGTACGCGGCCACGTTCTCGGAGTGGTCGCGCGTGTGCATCTGCTGGCCGTCGATCATCGCGACGAGCGCGTACAGGTGGGCGACCATCGAGTCGGTCACGGCCTGCTCGCCGCCGTCGACCGCGGTGGCCTCGCTGGCCACCGCGCACAGGTCCTTGCCGTTGCGCTTGGCGAAGTACAGGGCGCCGTCGGCCAGCCGCTGCAGGTCCTCGGCGGCGCCGGCGTCGGACGGGCACGAGGCGACGCCGCCGCTCACGGTGACCTTGCGGTCGGGCAGGAGCTTCTCGCGGCCGATCGCGGTGCGGACGCGCTCGGCGACGAGCAGCGCCTCGAGCTGCGAGGTCTGGGGCAGCAGCAGCGCGAACTCCTCGCCGCCGATGCGGGCGAAGCTGTCGGCGGGGCGGATGACCTGCTCGGCGATCCGGCCGACCGCGCGCAGGACCTCGTCGCCGGCCGCGTGCCCGTGACGGTCGTTGACGAGCTTGAAGTCGTCGACGTCGAAGATGACCAGCGACGCCTCGGAGCCGTAGCGCGCCGTCCGCTGGACCTCCTTCTCGAGCGCCTCGAGCAGGAAGCGGCGGTTGTAGAGGCCGGTCAGCGGGTCGCGGATCGCCTGCTCGAGCTTCTCGCGGTAGTCGCGCGCGTTCTGCACCGCGACGCCCATCTGGTCCACCAGCAGCCGCAGCAGCTCCACGGCGGCGGGGTCGAACGGCTGGGACTCGGGGCGCATCAGCGTCACCGCGCCGATGTGCCGGCCGCGGGCGGCGAGCGGGAGGCGCAGGATCGCGCGGCGCCCGCGCACGGCGACGCGCGGCTCGTCGATCGGGACGCCGTCGGCCCACGGGTGCTCGGCGTGCCACTCGCCGGCGGTCGCCGCGAGCCGGACGCGGTCGCCGGCGGCGACGTGCAGGGCGGCGCTCGACGCGCGGGCGGCGGTCTTCAGGACGCCGAGCGCCTGCTCGACGATCGGGCCCTCCTCCAGCGTCTGCGTCATCGTCGTGGCCAGGCCGGTGAGCGCCTCGAGCTCCTCGTTGCGGCGCGTGGCGATCTCGCGGCTGCGGCGCTCGCGCACGACCGCGCGCTGGCGCTCGACGAGCAGGTAGGCCTGGCGGCTGAACGCGAGCAGGAGGGCCGCGAGCGTCAGCGCCCCGAGGTAGATCGCGCCGGCGCGCGTCAGGGCGCCGGCGAGCCAGAGGACGCCGGCGGCGGCGGGGAAGACGAGGACGGCGCTCAGGGGCAGCGCGATCCGCCCGGCGATCCAGCGCCGGCCGATCGTCTCGGGGGCCGGCCCGGCGGTGCGCTTGGGCGCGAGCCCGAGGTCGGCGCCGGTGGCGTAGGCGAAGCCGCCGGCGGCCCACAGCCCCGCCGTGATCGCCGTGAGCTGCGGGACGGTCCCGGTCGCGGCGGCGGCCACGAGGCCGTC
>DASZEJ010000029.1:0-9806 GCA_035940955.1 Solirubrobacteraceae bacterium | reverse complement strand
AGACGATCAAGTCCGCGTTCGAGGCGACCATCCAGCCGATCAAGGAGTCCTACGAGAAGGGCGGGCTGTCGGAGGCCATCGGTCGTGGGGTTCCCACGGCGGTGGGAGCCATCGTGGGCGGCAAAGGCCTCACCAAGCTCGGTAAATTCGCGAAGCACGGCCGGGAGATCCCGTCGAAGTCGAAGGGGCCCGACGGCGGGTCGAACTGGCGGATCGCCCCGTTCGGCAACCGGAAGACCGACAAGATGAAGCAGGAGGGCAAGAAGAACCCGTGGTACCGGAAGGCGCCGCACTACCACCGCCGGGGTCCGGGCGGCATCAAGCGCCACCGGCCGTGGCAGCGCGGACCCGGCGGCTTCCGGGGGCGGTTCTAGGTTGGTGGCTCCGCCGATCATGGTGATCGACCGCGACGGCGAGGTCGGCGTCTATCCCAGCCTGGAGGAAGCCGGCCTCGACCTCGAGTCTCCCGACGTCGACGCGGGCGAGTACCGGGCGTTCGACTCGCTCGGGCAGCCGCTAGCGCTCGTGTCCGACGAGCCCTCCCAGACAGTCGGCCGCCTCGGGTCGTTCGAGATCGTCTCGTCGGGCCCGGTCGATGTGCGCCCGACCGGGGAGGCGCCGCGACCCGACGAGCTGCGCCAAGCACTGCTCGACGCCCTCGATCGGTACGGGAAGGTTCCGGCGCGCCTTCGCTCCGCGCCGCTGCGGGAGGTCGTCGAGATAGCCGTTCAGCGGCTCGGGTGAGTCACCGGCAGCGCGGCCGCCGCCCGCGTCCGCTTACCCCGCTCCCGAGCACGTGTCGGCTTGGTGGGGGCGAGCTCCGATCTCTACGACGGGGCACCGCGTCTGCTCTGAGTGGCGGCAGGGCAGCACGGCGGTCGCAGCCTCATCGCCGCGCGCAGGTGACGCCAGCCCGCTCGCTTCGCGGGTAAGAGCGATGCCATGCGGCTCGGGGCGAGGGTGCGGCGGGCGTATTCGGCGCTCGACGAGCACGAGATCCTCAACTCCGCCAGCGCGATCGCGTTCCAGGTGCTGTTCGCGCTGGTGCCGCTCGGGCTGTTCACGGTTGCGCTGCTCGGGTTCCTCGAGCTGGACCGGGTGTGGGAGGACGCCGCGGCGGAGATCGAGCCGAAGGTCTCCCCCGCCGCGTTCAGCGTCATGGACGACACGGTGCGGCGGGTTCTGGCCGAGCAGCAGCCGTTCTGGCTGACCGCCGGGGCGGCGCTGGCGATCTGGCGGCTGTCGGCCGCGATGCGGGCGGCGATGGGGGCGCTCGACCGGATCTACGAGTGCGAGGACGGGGAGCGGTCGCTGGTGTCGGAGCTGCGGACGTCGATCGGGCTGTCGCTGGTGACGACGGTGCTGATGCTGCTCGCGCTCGCGGTCATCCACCTCGGCCCGCTCGTCGTGGAGGTCGACGGCGCGGTCGCGAACGTGGTCTCGATCGTCGTGCGCTGGGCGGTCGGGCTCGGGCTCGGCGTGCTGGCGTTCGGGGTGGTCATCCACTACGGGCCGGCGCGCGGGCAGCCGCTCGGGTGGGTCTCGCGCGGGACCGTGCTGTGCGCGTCCGCGTGGCTGCTCGCGACCTTCGCGTTCGCGTTCTACGTCACCGAGCTCGCCGACTACGGGTCGGTGTTCGGGTCGTTCGCGACGGTCTTCCTGCTGCTGACCTACCTCTACCTGTCGGCCGCCGCGTTCCTCGCCGGCGTCGAGATCGACGTCCGCGCGCGGGCCTCCCGTCAGCTCGTCGCGAACGTCACGGTGACGCCGGCGAACACGCGCGTCCGGCCGGGCGAGATCGGCGCCCGCTGACCGGCGTCATCCCCGGCGTTCAGGCGCGCTCCTCCGCCGCCGCTCTCGTCGAACTCGTCGATCCCGGACTCGCGGATGCGCAGGACCGGCCCGAGCGTCACGCCGGCCTCGCGCGCGAGTCGCTCGGCCTTGGTGCGGGCGTCGGCGAACGCGAGGGCGAGCGCGTCGCGGTAGATCGCGCTCGCGTCGGCGAGGCCGAACTCGGGGCCGTAGACGTTGGTCGCGCCGGCGCGCACGCCGACGTCGACGATCGAGCCGGCGGCGGCGAGGTCCCGGATCGTCACGGCGACGCCGTTGCGCGCGACGAAGTGCGTGCGGCGGCGGACCGACGCCCGGTCGAGGCTGACGACGTCGGTGCGGATGTCGCCCGGAGCGACGCCGCGGGCGCGGACGGCCGCGGTGATGCGCCGCATCGTCCGCGAGTTCGCGCGCAGCGCCGCGCCGGCCGTGCGGCGCCGCGTCGTCACGCTGAGGCGGAAGATCGCGATGTCGTTGTCGGCGAAGAGGGCGCCGTCGCCGGAGACGGTGATGCTGCGCTCGCCGGCGTCGTCGCCGGACGGCTGCTGTGCGGGCGCGGGCGCCGCGACGACGAGGGCGGCGGCCAGGGTGAGGACGGCGAGGAGTGCGAAGCGGCGGCTGAGCATGCAACCCAGCGTTGCAGGCGCGCACCCGCGGACGTGCCGGTTCCCCGGGCTCAGTGCTCCTCGTAGTCGCGCAGCCGGGTGCGCACGGCCTGGCGGTTCGACGACTTGTCGAAGGCCAGCGGGGCGGGCGGCTTGTCGCGCGCGAGCCGGACCAGCGCGGCGTGGCGGGCCTCGATCTGCGCGAGGCTCGCGAAGACGGCCAGGAACTCGCGCGACTCGACGCGCGGGGCGGCGCCGTTGTAGGCGCTGACCGCCGTGTCCTCGAGCGTGTTGGCGAGCTTGAGGAACCTGGCCTCGCTGCGCAGCGCGTCGTCGAAGCGCAGCGGCACGCGGTCGGGCGGGCGCCCGCCGGCGTCCTGGATCGTCGCGCGGAGCGCGTCGACGTGCTCGACCTCGTGGTCGCGCAGCTCGCGCGCCAGCCGGGCGACGTCGCTGGAGAGCGAGACGTGCTTCAGCGCGTCGCGGTACAGCCCCGACTGCACGTACTCGAGCGAGAGCAGGTACTCGAGCAGCGCCAGGTCGTCCTCGACGTCGGCGACCGCGCGGGCGGCGAGCGGGCCGGCCGCGGCGGCGCCCCCGGCGACCGCGGCGCGGACGAGCAGCTGCGCGCGGGTCATGCCGGTCACGAGCGGCCCCCGGTGTAGCGGCGCAGCGCGGTGCGGACCTCGCGCATGACCATCGGCTCGGCGAACGCGCCGTCGGGCAGCGCGCCCTCGAGCTGGCTGGTCCCGAGCGAGAACCCGCGGCCGGCGAGGCGGTTGAGCGCCGCCGCCTGGCGGCCCTCGACGGTGTGGATGGCGAGCAGCGAGGCGAGCAGGTTGCGGTCCTGCACGCGGTTGATCTGGCCGAGGTAGGCCGCCGCGGAGAGGTTCTCGAGCGAGGCGCCGGCCGACAGCGCCTCGTCCGGCCCGGCGGCGAAGATCGCCTCGAACGACGTGCGTGCGGGCGGCGGGCGGTCGCCGCCGAGCTTGCGCACCCAGCGCTCCAGCACGCCGACGTGCTCCTGCTCGTTGCGCGCGACGGTCGCGGGCACGTCGCCCGCGTCGAGCGACCCGCGCGACGTCGCCTCGCTCCAGAACGCCGCCTCGACGTCCTCGATCCCGAGCAGGAACCGCACGATCTCGAGGTCGGCGGCGTCGCGCTCCTCCTCCCGCTCGCTCTCGTCCTCGCCGCCGCAGGCCGCGAGGAGGACGGCGGAGGAGGACGCCGCGGCGGCCGCGAGGAGGCGGCGGCGCGTGGGCGACGCAGCGGTGCCGGGTGCGTCGGTGGGCGCGCGGCGGGTGGGCACGGCGGGGATTGTGGCGGGCCGGGCGGATCTACGCCTGCGAGCCCGTCGGCGCCTCGGCCGCGCGCTCGGCGTGACGGGCCATCAGCTCGCGCTGGACCGAGCGCGGCTCGGGCCCCGGCCGGCGCCGCTCCCACGACCAGTCCGGGCGCAGCTCCCACGCCGACGCGTCGTCGGCCATCGACCGCTCGAGGACGTCCATGAGGTCGGCCTTCAGCTCGCCGTCCTCCACCGGCGCGAGCAGCTCGACGCGCGTGTCGAGGTTGCGCGGCATGAGGTCGGCCGACCCGACGTAGACCGTCGTCTCGCCGTCGCGCTCGAACGCGAAGATCCGCGAGTGCTCGAGGAACCGGCCGACGACCGAGACCACGCGCACGTTCTCCGAGACGCCCTCGACGCCCGGCCGCAGGCAGCAGATCCCCCGCACGCTCAGCTCGACCGGCACCCCGGCCTGCGACGCGCGGTACAGCGCGAGGATGCACCGCCGGTCGACGAGCGCGTTCATCTTCAACGCGATCCGGGCCGGCTTGCCGGCCTCGTGGGCCTCGATCGTCCGCTCGACCTCCCCGACGATCGCGTCGCGCAGGTGCGTCGGCGCGACGAGCGCCTTGCGGTAGCCGGCCGGCCGCGCGAAGCCGGTGAGGAAGTTGAACATGTCGGCGACGTCCGACCCGAGCTCCTCGTCGCACGACAGCAGCCCCAGGTCGGTGTAGAGCCGCGCCGTCGTCGGGTTGTAGTTGCCGGTCCCCACGTGCACGTAGTGGCGCACGCCGTCGCCCTCGCGCCGCACCACCAACACGCACTTGGCGTGGGTCTTCAGCGACGGGTGCCCGTAGACGACGTGCACGCCGGCCTCCTCCAGCGCCCGCGCCCACTGGATGTTGGCCTGCTCGTCGAAGCGCGCCTTCAGCTCGACCAGGCAGACGGCCTGCTTGCCGCGCTCGGTCGCGCGCACGAGCGCGGGGACGAGCGGCGAGTCGTCGCTGGTGCGGTAGATCGTCAGCTTGATCGCGAGCACGTCCGGGTCGACGACCGCCTGCTCGACGAACCGCTCGACCGACGAGGAGAACGAGTCGTACGGGTGATGGACGAGCACGTCGCCCTCGCGCATCTCGGCGAGCAGGTCCACGTCGTCGCCCTGCAGCCGGGGCTGGGTCACCGGCGTCCACGGCGGGTCGCGCAGCTCCGCGAAGCCCGGCAGGCCCGCGAGCCCCATGAGGTCGGTCGCGTCGAGCAGCCCGTCGACCTCGTACAGCTGGCGCCGCTCGACGCCGAGCGCCTCGACGATCTGGTCGCGCAGGCCGTCCGACATGCCGGCCTGGATCTCGACGCGCACGGCCTCGCCGAACCGCCGGCGGCGCAGCTCGGCCTCGACCGCCTGCAGCAGGTCGTCGGCCTCGCCGGAGATCTCGAGGTCGGCGTCGCGGGTGACCCGGAAGACGCCGCGGTCGAGGATCTCCATCCCCGGGAACAGCGTGTCGAGGTTCTCGGCGATCACCTGCTCGAGCGGCACGAACGCCGTCCCGCCGTCCCCCACCTCGACGAACCGCGGCAGCATCTCCTTCGGCACCTTCACGCGCGCGAACGTCGTGTGGTCGGTCTGCGGGTCGCGGACGAGCACCGCGAGCGACAGCGACAGGTTCGAGATGTACGGGATTGGGCGGCCTGCCCCGACCGCAAGCGGGGTGAGGACCGGGAAGATCTGGCGCCGGAAGCGCTCGCGCAGCGCGTCGTGCTCGCCCGCGGCGTCGTCCCAGGACAGGACCCGCAGGCCGTGCTCGGCGAGCCTCGGCAGCAGCTCGCCGTGGATGCAGCGCGTGTGGCGCTCGGCCTGGGCGACCACGCGGTCGCGGATGCGCCCGATCACGCCGCGCGGCGTCAGCCCGTCCGGGCCGGGGTCGGTGAGCCCGGCATCGACCTGGTCCTCGACGCCGGCGACCCTGACCATGAAGAACTCGTCGAGGTTCGACGTCCAGATCGACGCGAACTTCACCCGCTCCATGAGCGGCACGTCGCCGTCCTCGGCCAGCTCCAGCACGCGCGCGTTGAAGTCCAGCCACGACAGCTCGCGGTTGCCGTGCAGCTCGCTGGCGAGCAGGTCGATCGAGGCCGCCGTCTCGGTCACGCCGCCCGCCTCTCCAGCTCGTCGAGGATGACGCCCTCGCGCACCCCGCCGCGGCCGATCTCGAGCGGCGCGCCGAGCGCGCGGCTGGCCTGCTCGAGGACGACGATGCCGGCGGGCAGCAGGCGCACGCGCTCGGGGTCGAGGCCGAGCCGGGCCGCCACCTCGGCGGCGGGCGCCGACGCGAGCTCGCCCAGCGCCCGCTCGAGCGACTCCGGGTCGAGCACCGGGCCGGCCAGCCGGCGCAGCGACCCGGCGCTGCCGCCGACCGCGTAGGCGACCGGCGGGCGCGGGACCTCGACCCCCTCGAACGCGCCGGCCACGTGCTCGCGCACCCGCTGCAGCTCGGCCGCCGACGGCGGGTCCGAGCGCACGTGCGCGTCGGCCAGCACCCCGCTGCCGATCGCCAGCGAGGCCGACCACGAGACGCCCCCGGCCGCGGTGCCGACCACCAGCTCCGTCGAGCCGCCGCCGACGTCCACGACCCCGACGTCGCCGCGCGGCGGGTCGGGCAGCGTGCGGGTCGCGCCGGCGAACGCCAGCCGCGCCTCCTCCTCGCCGCTCAGGACCTCCACCGCCACGCCGGCCCGCCGCCGGATCGCCTCGGTCAGCTCGTCGCGGTTGGCCGCGTCGCGCAGCGCCGCCGTCCCGACCGCGCGCACGCACGCGCACCCGCGCTCGCGCGCCAGCTGCACGTGGCCCGCCACGGCGTCGGCGATCGCGGCGATCCGCTCCGGCGGCACCTCGGCCGGGCCGCGCAGGCGCGTGTACACGCGGTCCTGCAGCACCGCGCGCAGCGTGCCCTGTCCCGCGTCCGCCACCAACAGGCGGGTCGTGTTCGACCCGATGTCGATGCACGCGCAGAGCACACGCGTACTGTACGGACGGCCGTGCACGCCCCCGCCATCCTGGTCCGCGACCTGCACAAGTCCTACGGCTCCGTCGAGGCCGTCCGCGGCATCGACTTCGACGTCGCGCGGGGCGAGGTCTTCGGCCTGCTCGGCCCGAACGGGGCGGGGAAGACGACCACCGTCGAGATCCTGGAGGGCTACCGCGAGCGCACCGCGGGGATCGTCTCGGTGCTCGGCCACGACCCCGGCCAGCGCCCGCGCGCGCTGCGCGAGCGGGTCGGGATCGTGCCGCAGGGCGGCGGGATCTACCGGCACCTGGCGGTCCGCGAGCTGCTCGAGCACTGGGCGCGGCTGTACCCGAGGCCCCGCGACGTCGACGAGGTGATCGACCTGGCCGGGCTGCGCGGCAAGGAGCGCGAGCGCACCCGCCGGCTGTCGGGCGGGCAGCTGCGCCGGCTGGACTTCGCGCTGGCGCTCGTCGGCGACCCCGAGGTGGTGTTCCTCGACGAGCCGACCACCGGGTTCGACCCCGCCGCCCGCCGCACGGCGTGGCAGACCGTCCGCTCGCTGGCCGACCTCGGCAAGACCGTCCTGCTCACCACCCACTACCTCGACGAGGCCCAGGCGCTGTGCGACCGGGTGGCGATCATGAAGGACGGGCGGATCGTCACGGTCGGCGCCCCGGCCGAGCTGGGCGTCGGCGCGCTCTACCGGGTCGCGTGGCGCGACGCGGAGACCGGCGCGGTGCAGAGCCGCGAGACCGAGGACCCGACCGGCCTGCTGCACCAGCTGACCTCCGCCGCGCTCGCGCGCGGCGAGCCGCTGCGCGACCTGTCGGTCACCCGGCCGTCGCTGGAGGACGTCTACCTCGACCTGACCGAGGAGGCCGTCCGTGATTGAGGTCGCCTGGCGCCAGTACCGCCTGGAGCGCCGGATGTTCTGGCGCAACCCGAGCGCGGCGTTCTTCAACTTCGTCCTGCCGCTGCTGTTCCTCGCGCTGTTCGGCGCCGTGTTCGCCGGCGACCAGGAGAACCTCGACGTCCTCGTCCCCGGCATCGCCGGGATGAGCATCGTGTCGGCGACGTTCGTCGCGCTGCCCTACACGCTCGTGTTCCTGCGCGAGGAGGGCGTGCTCAAGCGCCTGCGCGGGACGCCGATGCCCGCCGGCGCGTACCTCGGCGCCCTGGCGCTGCACGCGGTGACGAACGCCGCCATCCAGCTGGCGATCGTGATCGTCGCGGGGCGGGCGTTCTTCGGCGTCGGCTGGCCGGACGACTGGCTCGCGCTCGCGGTGTTCGCGGCGGCGGGGGTCGCGTGCTTCGCGCTGCTGGGCGCCGCGCTGGCCAACGCGATCCCCAACTTCGAGTCGACCGCCGCGTACGTCAACGCGGCGTTCCTGCCGCTGATCGCGATCAGCGGCGTCTTCTACGACGCCGACGACGCCCCGGCGTTCCTGCGCGACATCGCCGAGGCGCTGCCGCTCGTGCACGTCATCGACGGGCTGTCGGGCGCGATGGTGACCGGCGAGAGCGCGTGGTCGGGGCTGGTGGTCGTCGCGCTGTGGACGGCGGCGGGCGGCGTGCTCGCGGTGCGCGGCTTCAGGTGGGAGGCGCGCTGACGAACGCCGGCGGCGGGTCGCCGGTCAGCGCGCAGGGCACCGCGGCGAGCGGCGTGGCCTGAAGCTCGGAGCGCAGGAGCGAGAACACGCGCACGTCGTGCACCCGGTCGCCGTGGCGGTGGTAGGCGCGCAGCGTGCCTTCGGCGACGAAGCCGAGCTTCTCGAGCGCGCGCTGGGAGCGCGGGTTGGCGGGCGAGGCGTAGGCGCCGACGCGCTCCAGCCCGAGGCGGTCGAAGGCCAGCCGCGCGAGCAGCGCCTTGGCCTCGGCGTTGGCGCCCGTGCCCCAGTGCGCGCGCCCGAGCCACGTGCCCACGACCGCCCGGCGGTCGCGCAGGCTCCACTCCCCCAGGCCGATGACGCCGATCGGCCCGTGGTCGCGGTGGTCGATCAGCAGGTCGAGCTGGCGGCCCGACGCGCGCTCGGCCGGCAGCCGCTCGACGTACGCGACCGCCTCCTCGACGCGCTCGTACGGGCCCCACGAGAAGAAGCGCGTGACCTCCGGGTCGCGCGCGTGCGCGAACAGGGCCGGGGCGTCGGCGGGCTCGGCGAAGCGCAGCGTGAGCGTGGGGCCGGTGGCGCGCAGTGACATGATCGCCCCATGATCGCGCTGCTGTACGACGTCCACGGCAACCTGCCCGCGCTGGACGCCCGTGCTGGCCGACGCATGGGCGGCCGGTGCGACGGAATGGCTGATCGGCGGCGACGTCGCGCTGTTCGGCGCCCACCCGGCCGAGACCGTCGAGCGGCTGCGCTCGCTGGACGGCGCGCGCTGGCTGCGCGGGAACGGCGAGCGCTGGACCGCCGCGCCGGACGAGGCCCCCGGCGAGGAGCCCGTGCCCGGGGCCATCGCGGCCGCCCGCGCGGCGCTGGGCGACGAGCTGGTGGACGAGCTCGGGCGGCTGCCGGAGAGCGTCGCGCTCGGCGACGGCACGCGCGCCTGGCACGGCTCGCCGGTCAGCGACGTGCGCTCGTTCCTCCCGGAGCCGGCCGGCAGCGACGCGGAGCTGCTCGCGGGCGTCACCGACCGCCGCCTGATCTTCGGCCACACGCACCTGCCGTTCCGCCGCGTCCACGACGGGATCGAGCTCGTCAACCCCGGGTCGGTCGGCCTGCCGCTCGACGGCGACCGCCGCGCCGCCTACGCCCTGCTCCACGACGACGGGCGCATCGAGCACCGCCGCGTCGAGTACCCCGTCGACGCCGTGCTCGCGACCCTGCGGGAGCGCTTCGACGGCGCCTGGGTCGAGGCGGCCGCCGGCCGCCTGGAGCGCGCGTCGCTCTAGGCCGCGACGGCCCGCGGGCCGGCCAGCTCGAAGCGGCCGCCGCCGGAGCGCTTGACGACGTACATCGCCGCGTCGGCCGCGCGGACGAGGGCGCCGGGGTCCTCGGTGCCGTCGGCCGCCAGCGCGACGCCGACGCTGACGCCGCCCGGGACCTGCTCGACGACCCGCGCGGCGATGCGGCGGGCCTCGGC
>DASZEJ010000028.1:0-48560 GCA_035940955.1 Solirubrobacteraceae bacterium | reverse complement strand
ACCGCGGTCGGGACGAACAGCGAGTATGGCGGCGGCGCGGCGCCGATCTCGCCGACCGCCGTCGGGCCGAGGAGCGCGCAGCCCACGGCGCGAGTGTCGCGGCGGCGCGGCGCGGCCCGCGGGCTCCGCGGAGGAGTACCGTCCCACCCATGAGCGTCCACATCGGCTCGGGGCTGGCGACCGGCGGCGACGCGCGCGGGTCCGCGGTCGAGGCGGCGCTCGAGGCGCGCGCCGGGCTCGGCGGCGCACCGGCCGACCTCGCCGTCGTCTTCGTCGCGGGCGCCCACGTCGCGGCGGCGGGCGCGGTGCTCGAAGGCGTCCACGAGGCGCTCGCGCCCGGCGGCCTCGTCGGCTGCGGCGCGGGCGGCGTCCTCGGCGGCCGGCGCGAGATCGAGACCGGCACCGCCGTCGCGGTCTGGGCCGCGGCGCTCGGCGACGGCTCGGCCGCGACGTTCCACGCCGAGGCCGAGCAGCTCGAGGAGGGCGTGGCCGTCCACGGGTTCCCGGACCTGGCGGGCGCCACGGGCGCGGTCCTCATCCCCGACCCGTTCACGTTCCCCACCGACGCGATCCTGCGCGAGCTGGCCCGCCACGCACCCGGCGTGCCGGTCATCGGGGGGATCGCGAGCGCGCAGGCGCCCGGGGCGGGCGGCGCGCTGCTGCTCCATGGCGAGGACGTGCTCGCCGGCGGCGCGGTGGGCGTCCGGCTCGACGGCGTCGAGCTGCTGCCGTGCGTCTCGCAGGGCGCCGCCCCGGTCGGCCCAGAGCTGACGATCACGGCGGCCGAGGGCCAGGTCATCGCCGAGCTGGCGGGCCGCCCCGCGCTGGAGAAGCTGCGCGACGTGATCCGCGACCTGCCGGTGCACCAGCGCGAGCTCGTCGCCCGCGGGCCGCTGCTCGGCGTCGTCATCGACGGCGGCAAGCCGGAGTACGTGCAGGGCGACTTCCTCGTGCGCGGCCTCGTCGGGGCGGACCCGGAGCAGGGCACGATCGCCGTCGGCGCCCTGGTCGAGCCCGGGCAGGTCGTGCGCCTGCACGCCCGCGACGCGGACTCCGCCGACCGCGACCTGCGCGAGGCGCTCGGGCTGCGCCGCGAGGCGCTGGGCGGCGCTGCGCCGGCGGGCGCGCTCGTCTTCACCTGCAACGGCCGCGGGCGGTCGATGTTCGGCACCTCCGACCACGACGCCGAGGCGATCGGCGACGAGCTGGGCGACGTGCCGCAGGCCGGGTTCTTCGCGGCCGGCGAGATCGGCCCGGTCGGCGGGGAGACGTTCCTCCACGGCTTCACCGCGACCGTCGGGGTGTTCGCGCGGTGAGCGGGCAGGTCGCGCTGCGGGGCGATGGCACCGTCGGGGTGTTCGCACGATGAGCGGGTACGTCGCGCTGCGGGGCGCGCGGGTGCTGGTCACCGGCGCGACCGGCGGGCTGGGGCAGGCGATCGCCCGCGAGCTGGCGGGCCGCGGCGCGCGGCTCGTGCTGACGGGGCGCAACACCGACGTGCTGGACCCGCTCGCGGAGTCGCTCGGCGCCGAGGCGGTCGCCGTCGACCTCGCGGACCGCGGCGACGTCGACCGGCTGCTGCGCGAGTGCGGCGACGTCGACGTGCTCGTCGCGAACGCCGCCCTGCCGGGGTCGGGCCGGCTGGACTCCTACACCGTCGAGCAGGTCGACCGCGTGCTCGACGTGAACCTGCGCGCGCCGATCGTGATGGCCCACGCGCTCGCGCCGCGGATGGCCGCTCGCGGCGGCGGCCAGCTCGTGTTCATGTCGTCGCTGGCGGGCAAGGCGGCGAACGGCGGCGCGACGCTGTACTGCGGCACGAAGTTCGGGCTGCGCGGGTTCGCCCTGTCGCTGCGCGGCGACCTGGCGGAGCAGCGGGTCGGCGTGACGGTCGTCAACCCCGGGTTCATCAGCGAGGCCGGAATGTTCCACGAGACCGGCGCGAAGCTGCCCCCCGGCGTGCGGACGAAGAAGCCGGCTGACGTCGCGCGCGCGGTGGCGCGGGCGATCGAGGAGAACCCGGTGGAGATCGACGTCGCGCCGCTGAGCCTCAAGGCCGGCGCGGCGTTCGGCGCGGTCGCGCCGGGGCTCGCGGACGCCGTGGCGCGGCGCCTCGGCTCCTCCGAGCTGGTCGAGCAGATGGGCGCCGCGCAGTCCTCGAAGCGCTAGCGCTCGCCGCCGTCCCCCATGACGTAGGACGCCTCGCCGCGCGTGCTGCTCGTCGCGCTCGGCCTGCCGTCCTCCAGCCGCCGCGTCTCCGGGCCGATCGCGGCGAGCACCTCGCTGGCGAGGCGGGGACCGTCGCTGTTGCGCTCGGGCGTCGCCTGGATGCGCACGATGACCTCGTCGCCGTCGATCTCCTCGAGCAAGATGCGCGGGTCGCCGCGGGTGGGCGTCGCGAGCGTCTCCTGCAGCAGCTGCTGGATGTCGAGCGGCGTGACCCCGGGCCGCAGGCGCGCGCGGAGGTTCAGGCCGGCGGGCTCGCGCAGCGGGAGGATCGCGACGTTCAGCACGGTCCGGTTCGGGACGAGGATCAGGTCGTCGCCGTTCGAGAAGACGGTGTGGAGGAGGCCGAGCGACGCGACAGTCCCCTCCAGCACGCCGGCGAGGTCGCCGCCCTGCAGGCGGACGCGGTCGCCGACGACGAACGGCCGCGCCGACAGCAGCACGACCCCGGCGAACAGGTTGCCGAGCGTCTGCTGGGCGGCGAGGCCGAGGATGACCGCGGTCGCCGCCGCGGCCGGGACGAGGTTCGCGTTCGTGACGCCCGCGACGCGGAGGGCGACGAGGCTCGCGACGACCGCGAAGAACAGGCGGATGAGGAAGCCGACCGTCCCGGCGGTGCCGGGGTCCATCCGGCGGAAGAGCGCCGGGCCGAGGATGCGCCCGATGTCGCGGGCCAGGCCGAAGCCGAGCAGCAGCAGCGCGGCCGCCGCGCCGAGCCGGATCGGCGCGTCGAGGCCGAAGATCTGCTCGCGCAGGATGAACAGCACGACCGTCGCCACGGTCAGCAGCAGCAGCACGACGACCTCGATCCGCGCGCGCTTGACGGCCCGGGCGCTCAGCTGCCGCGCGAGGCCGACCTCGCGCCAGGCGTGGCTGCGGGTCTCGAGCATCTTGCGCATCTCGGGCGTCAAGGTGAACGTCCCTCCCAGTCCTCAGTGTGCTGCCCCTCACGGTGGCGGGAAAACGTGGGCGGCGGGCCGCCGGAGCGCGGCGTGCCTCGCGGCGGGCGCCCTCACGGGGAGCGGCGTGCCGCCCGGCCCGCGCCCGCACGGTGAGCGGCGTGCCGCCCGTTCGGCGCCATCGCGCTGCCGGCGCCGCCACGCCCGCGCGCCGCTCAGAACAGCGACTGCTGCGCCGCCGCCACCTCCCGCTCGCGCCGCTCGGCGGCGAGCGTCCGCTCGGTCGCCGCGCGCCGCATCGCCTCCACCCGCGCGGCCGCCGCGCGCGCCGCCGCACCGCTCCCGGCGCGACCGTTCGCCGCCGCGACGCCGCGCAGGTCGCGCGGCCACGTCCCTCCCCGCAGCTCGTCGCGCTTGACGAGCTCGGCGAGCCGCTTGCGCTCTGCCGGCGGGGCATACGCGCCGCGGCGATACAGCTCCTCGTAGCGCGGCACGAGGTCGGGCCGGTAGGACCGCAGCCAGTCCATGAAGATCTGCTTCACCTCGCCGCGCAGGTGCAGCGCGATGCCCCCGATGCCCGTCGCGCCCGCCTCCGCAGCCATCGCCAGGATGCGCTCGACCTGCTCCGGCGAGTCGTTGATCCCCGGCATGAGCGGCGCGACGAGGATGCCGCACGGAATCCCGGCCGCGTTCAGCTCCGCCACGGCCTCCATCCGCGCCTTCGGGTTCGGCGTGTGCGGCTCGCTCGCCCGCCACGCCTTCTCGTCCATCGTCGGGATCGACAGGTTCGCGTGCAGCGGCGCGACCTCCGCGACCTGCTTCATCAGGTCGAGGTCGCGCAGCAGCAGCGGCGACTTCGTGAGGATCGAGCACGGGTTCGCGAAGTCCCGCATCGCCTCCCAGATCCCCCGCATGAGCTTGTAGCGCCCCTCGACCCACTGGTACGGGTCGGTGTTCGTCCCCATCGCGACGTGCTCGCCCTTCCACGACCTCCGCGCCAGCTCGGTCCGCAGCATCTCCGGCACGTTGACCTTGACGACGATCTCCTTCTCGAAGTCGCGCCCGGCGCTCAGGTCGAGGTATGAATGCGTAGGACGAGCAAAACAGTAAACACAAGCATGGCTGCATCCCCGGTACGGGTTGATCGTCCAGCGGAACGGCACCTGCGACGCCTCGGGCACGCGGTTCAGCGCCGATTTCGCGCGGATCTCGTAGAAGCGGGTGTCGAGTGCCTCGGGTGCGTCGAAGCGGCGGACGACCGCCTCCTCGCGGTAGCCGGGCAGCCGCCGGCGCTCCTCTTCGTCGACTCGCAGGTTGTCCCACCGCATCGAACGCATGTTCGCATACGGGGCCGACGGACCTCAAGCGGCGCGCCCGCGGCGGGCATGATCCCGGACATGCCTGCCGCCATCGCCCCCGCCACCGCGGCGGACCTCGACGACCTCCTCCCGCTCTTCGCCGGCTATCAGCGCTTCTACGCCGGGCACGCCCAGCCCGACCGGCACAACCGCGCCTTCCTCACCCGCTTCATCCCGCCCCACCACGACGGGATGCTGCTCGTGGCGAGGGACGGCACCGGCCGCGCGGTCGGCTTCGCCAACCTCTACTGGACGTTCAGCTCGGTCAGCGCCCGCGAGCACGTCCTGATGAACGACCTCTTCGTGGGCGACGACGTGCGCGGCGGCGGCGTCGGGCACGCGCTGATCGAGGCGGCGGCGACCGTCGCCCGCGACCGCGGAGCGCCCGCACTCAGCTGGCAGACCGCCGTCGACAACCGCGTCGCCCAGCGCCTCTACGAGCGCTTCGACGCCGAGCGGACGATCTGGTTCGAGTACGAGATCGCCGTCGGCGACTAGCTGACCGCGCGCGCGAGCAGGGACTCCTCGCCCGCCAGCGTCTGCGAAGTGGCCGAGACGACCTCCACCGGCACGATCTCGCCCGGGGACGCCAGCCCGGTGAAGTTCACGACCTTGTTGTGCCGCGTGCGGCCGCGCAGCCGGGAGGGGTCGGTGCGCGAGACGCCCTCGACGAGCACGTCCAGCGTCCGCCCCACGAACCGCTGCGCCCGCTCGCGCGCCCGCCGCTGCACGACCTCCACCAGCCGCTCCATCCGCTCGACCGCCACCTCGTGCGGGACGAGCCCCTCGGTGAGCAGCGCCGCCTCGGTCCCGCGCCGCGGCGAGTAGATGAACGTGAAGGCGCCGTCGTAGCCGACCTCCTCGCACACCGAGAGCGTCTGCTCGAAGTCCTCCTCGGTCTCGCCCGGGAAGCCGACGATGACGTCGGTCGTCAGCGCGACGTCGGGGACGTGTTCGCGGATGAGCGCGACGCGGTCGAGGTAGCGCTCGCGGGAGTACGTGCGGCGCATCGCCTTCAGCACGCGGGTCGAGCCCGACTGCAGCGGCAGGTGGACGTGCTCGCACAGCGACCCCAGCTCGGCGTGGGCGCGCACGACGTCCTCGCGCATGTCCTTCGGGTGCGGCGACGTGTACCGGACCCGCTCGATCCCGGTCGCGTCGACCGCCCGCAGCAGCTCGCTGAACGACCGGCGCCCCGGCCGCAGGTCGCGGCCGTACGAGTTGACGTTCTGCCCGAGCAGCGTCACCTCGCGGACGCCCTCGGCGACCAGCCGCTCGACCTCCGCCACCAGCTCACCGAACGGCCGCGACACCTCGCGGCCGCGGGTCGACGGGACGATGCAGTACGAGCACCGGCAGTTGCAGCCGACCGAGATCTGCACCCACGCCTGGAAGTCGCGCGCGCGCTTCGGCGGCAGGTGGCCGGTGAAGCCCTCGAACTCGAAGAAGCCCTGGGCGGTGAGTGAGTCGGACGTCAGGAACTCGGCGAGCTTGTGGACCTGGCCAGGGCCGAACGCGACGTCGACGAACGGGAACTGGCGGAAGACCTGGTCCTTGACCGACTGGGCCCAGCAGCCGCCGACGCCGATGACCCGCCCGGGGTCGCGCCGCTTCAGCGCCGCCGCCTGGTTGAGGTGCGCGACGAAGCGCTCGTCCGCCTTCTCGCGGATCGAGCAGGTGTTGAAGAGGATCAGCTCGGCGTCGTCGGCCCGCTGCGCCTCCGCGTACCCGAGCGACTCGAGCATCCCCTTCATCCGCTCCGAGTCGTGCTCGTTCATCTGGCACCCGAAGGTGGTGACGTGGTAGCGCTTCATCGGCGGGTCAAGGGTAGTCGCCGGCCGCGAGGGCGAGGAGCAGCCAGCTGCCGGGCACCGAGGCGGCCAGGGCCAGGCACAGCGCGGCAGCGACGCGCACCGCCTGCGGCCGCGTCCGGACGGCAGCCGGGAGGCTCCCCCGCGCCGCGAAGACGGCGAGCAGCACGCCGGTCGCCGCGAGCGCGAGCGACACGTACCCGGTCGCGGCGGCGGAGGCGAGCCCCTCCGCCACCTCGCCCCACGTGTCGGGATGGCCGCAGCACGGGTCGCCGTCGGGGACGCGCGGGTCCGGCCACTGCGCCGCGACGCCCCCGAACAGCACGGCGAGAAGCGAGACCCAGGCGCCGGCGGCGAGGAACGGCAGGGCGAGGAGCGCCGCCGCGGCGCGGCGGGCGCGCGACCGGCGAGGCGGCCGGGGGGCGGCCCCGCGCGCGGTGCGCACCATCGCGGCGCACGCCGCCGCGGTGATCGCGGTCGCGAGCGCGAGCACCAGTGCGAGGAACGCGGCGTCCACGCGCTGGGACTCGGTGACGTCGCCGCCGAGGAACCCGGCGTGCAGCGAGACGATCGCCAGCAGCGCCCCCGTCGCGGTCACCGCGGCGAGCAGCACGGCGACCACCCCTGCAGCGCGCCTCACGCCGGCGACCGTAGCCGCGGCGTGTCAGGGCGAGGTGCGGATCGCGCTAGCGCGCGTACTCGACCGCCCGGCTCTCGCGGATCACCGTGACCTTGATCTGGCCGGGGTACTCGAGCTCCTGCTCGATCTCGCGGGCGATCTCGTGGCTGAGGAGTGTCATGCCGTCGTCGTCGATCGAGTCGGGGGCGACCATGATCCGGATCTCGCGGCCGGCCTGCATCGCGTAGACCTTGTCGACGCCCTCGTGGCGCTCGGCGATGTGCTCGAGCTCGCGCAGGCGCTTGACGTAGGACTCGAGCGACTCGCCCCGCGCGCCCGGGCGCGCGCCGCTGAGCGCGTCGGCCGCCTGGACGATGACCGCCTCGACCGTCTGCGGCTCGACCTCGTTGTGGTGGGCCTCCGCCGCGTGGGCGACGGCCTCGGCCTCGCCGTGGCGGCGCATCAGGTCGCCGCCCACGAGCGCGTGCGGACCCTCGACCTCGTGCGAGACCGCCTTGCCGATGTCGTGCAGGAGGGCGGCGCGGCGGGCGGTCTTCGCGCTCGCCCCCAGCTCGTCGGCCATCATCGCGGCGAGGTGCGCGCACTCGACGCTGTGCGCGAGGACGTTCTGACCGTACGAGGTGCGGAACTTCAGCCGGCCGAGAACCTTGATCAGCTCGGCGTCGAGGCCCTGGACGTTCGCCTCGAACGCCGCGCTCTCGCCCGCCTCGACGATGTGGCTCTCCAGCTCGGACTTGGCCTGGTAGAAGGCCTCCTCGATCCGCGCCGGGTGGATGCGGCCGTCCTGGAGGAGCTTCTCGAGCGTGATGCGGGCGATCTCGCGCCGGACGCCGTCGAAGCCGCTGAGCACGACGGCGTTGGGCGTGTCGTCGATGATGAAGTCGATCCCGGTGAGGTTCTCCAGGGCGCGGATGTTGCGACCCTCGCGGCCGATGATCCGGCCCTTCATGTCGTCGGACTGCAGCTGGACGACGGAGACGGTCGTCTCGGCGGCGTGGCTGGCGGCGAGCCGCTGCATCGCGACGGCGAGGATGCTGCGCACGCGGCGCTCGGCGTCGCGCTTGGTCTGCTCCTCGATCTGGCGCAGCACCTTCACGGAGTCGCGGCGGGCTCGGTCCTCGACCTCCTTGACCAGCTGCGCGCGCGCCTGCGCGGCGCTGAGGCCGGAGACGCGCTCGAGCGCCCGCTCGTGCTCGCGCCGGCGCTCCTCCAGCGCGCGGCGCTCGTCCTCTAGCCGGGTGGACTGCCCCGCCACCTCGGACGACCGGCGCTCCAGCTCGGCGGCGCGCTGCTCGAGGTCGGCGGCGCGCTGGCGCAGCTCGGCGGCGCGGTCGTCCAGCTCGCGCGCCCGCGCGGGACTCGGCTTCGCGCCCTCGCCGGCGGGCGGCGACCCGCCCCGGCCGCTCGCCGCTCCTCCGGGACGGCGGAACAGCGCCGCGGCGACGATGAGCCCCGTCGCCACCAGCGCCGCCGCGATCACCAGTTCCATTGCTCGTTCCTCTCCCCGCGAGGCATGGCCGCGCGTCTCGCTCTCGAAATCTCAGGCGAGGAGAACGGGCCCGTGCGGTGCACGCTGGGCGGCGCGAGCGGCGCGACGGCCGCGCTTCAGGCTACGAGTGCGTCAGTGAAGGTCGCGCCGGGCGCACGCCGCCCGGGGTCGTCGGGTCGCGATGTCTGAAGCTTCGGTGTCAAAACTGCCGCTTTGCTGCCCTTTTTCACGCCCTCACGGGCCTGATCTCTTCGCTGCGCCGGATCGTAGTGCGCGCCGGTGCCGGGCGCAACGCACGAGGTGGGCGCAGGCGGGCTACCGGCGCCGGGGGCGGGACGCGTCCGGCTGCTCGTCGAGCAGGGAAGCGGTGGTGCCGTCCTCGAACACCGCGGCGATCTGCAGCCGCCCCCCGAGCGCCTCGACATAGCGGTGGAGCGTCGACAGCCGGATGTCGGCTTCCCGCTCGATCCGCGAGACGTTCGGCTGCGAGACGCCCATCCGCGCCGCGAGCCCGCTCTGCGTCACCCGCCGCGCGTCGCGCGCGGCGGCGAGCCGCTGCACGACCTCGAGCGCGCGCCGCTCGTCGGCGATCCGGTCGTCGAGCTGAGGCTCGGCGGCGACGCGCCTCGCCCGGATGTCCTTCCAGTCGCTCATGTCGCGAGGTCTCTCAGGTGCCTGTCGTAGATGTCGTCGGCGCGCGGGACGTTGCGCTCATACCAGCCGCTCCAGTCGCCGCGCTTGTCGCCGCCGAGCAGGAGGACCGCCGTGCGGCGTGGGTCGAACGCGAACAGCATTCGCAGGTGGCCACCGCGAGAGCGCAGCTCCTTCATGTTGTGGTGGCGTGAGCCCGCGATGCGGTCGACGGTGGGGCGCCCGAGCGCCGGCCCGGACGCGGCGAGCAGGTCGATCGCCGCCGCGATCCTCGCGAAGTCGTCGAGGTCGAGCGACATCAGCCACTCCTCCGCCTCCGGGGTCGCCTCAACGTCCCACATCGGACTGCCATAACGAGATCATTATAGAGGAGACGCTTGGCCGCGTCAGCCCCGCTCGTGCTCGCGGATCGCGTCGTAGGCGAGCTCGAGGTCGTAGCCCTTGCGGACGAGGAAGCCGAGGGCTCGGTCGCGTTCGCGGTCGGTGGCCGGGGGTTGACGCCAGCGGCGGCGCAGGAGCGCGAGGGCGGCGTCGAGCTCGGTTCCGAAGTCGCGGCCGCGGAGGGCGGCGGCGATGTGGTCGCGGTCGACGCCGAGCTCGGCGAGCCTGCGCTCGATGCGGTCGCTGCCCCAGCCGTCGAGGGCGATGCGGTCCTCGGCGAACCGGCGGGCGTAGCGGGCGTCGTCGAGGTAGCCCTGCTCGGTCAGCTCGGCGACCGCCGCGTCGATCGCGTCCTCCCGCACGCCCTTGCGCTCGAGCTGGCGGCGGACCTCGGCGACCGTGCGGTCGCGCTGGGCGATGAACCGGAAGGCGAGGTCGACGGCCGTGGGGTCGGGCGGCGCCGGCATCGGCGGGGAGGCGCTGCCCCGCGGATGGCCGCGGGGCAGCGAGGGGACGTCCTAGGCCGCCGCGGGGACCGCGTCGGCCGGCATCTCCGGGATGTCCTTCTCGGGCTCGATGTCCGCGACGAGGTCGCGGTCGAGCCCGAGGGCGGCGTAGACCTTGTCCTCGATCTCGCGGGCGATCTCGGGGTGCTCGTCGAGGAAGGCCTTCGCGTTGCCGCGGCCCTGGCCGAGCCGCTCGTTGCCGTACGAGAAGAACGAGCCCGACTTCGTGACCGCGCCGTGCTCGATCCCGAGGTCGAGGATGCAGCCCGACGACGAGATCCCCCTGCCGAACTCGATGTCGAACTCGGCCTGCTTGAACGGCGGCGCGACCTTGTTCTTCACGACCTTCACGCGCACCCGGTTGCCGACCGCCTCGGTGCCCTCCTTGAGCGTCTCGATGCGGCGGATGTCGAGCCGCTGCGACGAGTAGAACTTCAGCGCCCGGCCGCCCGGCTGCGTCTCGGGCGAGCCGAACATCACGCCGACCTTCTCGCGGATCTGGTTGGTGAACAGGCACAGCGTGCCGGTCCGGTTCAGGTTGCCGGCGAGCTTGCGCATCGCCTGGGACATCATCCGCGCCTGCAGGCCGACGGTCGTGTCGCCCATCTGGCCCTCCAGCTCGGCCCGCGGCGTCAGCGCCGCGACCGAGTCCACGCAGATCACGTCCACGGCGCTCGAGCGCACGAGCATGTCCGCGACCTCGAGCGCCTGCTCGCCGTAGTCCGGCTGCGAGACCAGCAGCTCGTCGATGTCGACGCCGATACGCTGGGCGTACAGCGGGTCCATCGCGTGCTCGGCGTCGATGAACGCGCACACGCCGCCGAGCTTCTGCGCCTCGGCGAGGATGTGGTACATCAGCGTCGTCTTACCGGACGACTCCGGCCCGAAGACCTCGACGATGCGCCCGCGCGGGACGCCGCCGATGCCCAGCGCGATGTCGAGCGACAGCGCGCCCGTCGGGATCGCGCTGACCCTCACCTGGGCGCCCTCGTCGCCCATCCGCATGACGGTGCCCTTCCCGAACTGACGCTCGATCTGGGACAGCGCACCCTGGAGGGCGGCGTCGCGGGCCTTCGCGGCCTTCTCCTGCTCGCTGACGGGGGGCATTCGGACGAAACGACCTTTCTCGGCTTCTGTGGACGGAAGATGATGCGACCGGGGTCGGACGGAACGTACGCGGACGGGTGTGACGGAAGGCGCACGCAATGCGCCGGAAGAGCGCAGAACGCGCCGCGGACCGCTGGCCGCCGATACCAAAGTCCACGGTTAGCGCTCAAGAACCCGGAGCGTAAGCCGACCTCTGGCCCATGCCGGCCTCCACCAGGTCACAGCGCGGGACCTCGCTGAGCACGCGCCTCCTCCTCTCGCTCGTGACGATGCTCGTCCCGCTGGCGCTGCTCGCCGTCCTGGCGCTGTACACCCAGTGGGGCACCTCGAACAGCCAGGACAACATCCGCCGCCGCGCGGTCGCGCAGCTGGCGCAGCTGTCCAGCACGCGCGACGTCGCCGAGCGCGTCCGCATCGACGCCGAGGTCGCCGCGCACACGCCCACCCCCCGCAACCTGCGCCGCGCGGCCGCGTCCCGCGCCGCGCTCGTCCGCGCCGTCACCGCCGTCTGGCGCGCCGCCGAGGGGCCGCGCGAGAAGCTCGCCGCCGCGGCGGCGCTGCACGCGCTGCGGAAGGGCAACGTCGTCGCCGTCACGACCAACCTGCGCCAGCTGCGCATCCAGTCGTTCTCCAAGCTCGACCAGCGCGTGACCATCGCCCGCAGGAGCGAGCGCCGGCGCCTCGTCGCCCTGGTCGGCCTGCTGCTGATGAGCTTCGCCGCCGCCGTCCTGCTGGCGCGGCGCCTCGGCCGCCACATCGGCGTGCCGCTCGCCGCGCTGCGCGACGCCGCCCGCCGCGTCGGCGAGGAGGACTTCTCGCGCCCGGTCGAGGTCACGAGCGACGACGAGCTCGGCGAGCTGGCCGAGGCGTTCAACGGGATGATGGAGCGGCTGGCGAGCGACCGCGACGAGCTGGTCCACCAGGCGTTCCACGACGCGCTGACCGGGCTGCCGAACCGCGCGCTCTTCCGCGACCGCACCCAACAGGCGCTCGCGCGCGTCCACAACGGCCGCCGCAACGTCCCGTCCAACGTCGCCGTGCTCTTCGCCGACCTGGACGACTTCAAAGCCGTCAACGACAGCCTCGGCCACGGCGCGGGCGACGAGCTGCTGCGCGAGGTCGCGGCGCGGCTCGCCGGGACGCTGCGCGCGGAGGACACGATCGCCCGCCTCGGCGGCGACGAGTTCGCGATCCTGCTCGAGGAGCTCCCCAGCCCGAGCGCGGCCGAGGCGACCGCCCGGCGCCTGCTGGAGGCCCTGACGCCCGCGATCCGCCTCTCGACGAGCGACAAGGAGGTCGTCGCCCGCGCGAGCATCGGCGTCGCGCTGAGCACCGGGCCCGACGACACCGCCGACGACCTCCTCCGCGACGCCGACGCCGCCATGTACGCGGCGAAGAACGGCGGGCGCAACCGCCACCGCGTCTTCGAGCCCGACATGCACCATCGCGCGCTCGAGCGGTTCGCGCTCGAGGGCGAGCTGCGCCTCGCGCTCGAGCGCGAGGAGCTGACGCTGGAGTACCAGCCCGTCCTCGAGCTGGCCACGCACCGCGTCGTCGCGGTCGAGGCGCTGGTCCGCTGGCGCCACCCCGAGCGCGGCCTCGTGCCGCCCGGCGACTTCATCCCCCTGGCCGAGGAGACCGGCCTGATCGTGCCGCTCGGCCGCTGGGTGCTCGAGCAGGCGTGCCGCTGCGCGAAGACGCTCCAGGGCCGCCCCGGCGTCGCCGAGAAGGTGATGATGTCGGTCAACCTGTCCCCCCGCCAGTTCCACCACGCGGGGCTCGTCGACGACGTCGCGCGCGCCATCGAGCACGCCGGAATCACCCCGTGCACGCTGGTCCTGGAGATCACCGAGTCGCTGCTGCTCGCCGAGCTGGACGCGACCGCCGAGACCCTGACGCAGCTCAAGGAGCTGGGGGTGCGGCTCGCGCTCGACGACTTCGGCACCGGCTACAGCACGCTCGCCTACCTGCGCCGCTTCCCGATCGACATCCTCAAGCTCGACCGCGGCCTGATCGGCGCCTCGGAGGAGACCGACGCGAAGCTGACCAAGGCGATCGTCGGGCTCGGCCAGAGCCTCGAGCTGGCCACCGTCGCCGAGGGCATCGAGAACGCCGAGCAGGAGCGCGAGCTGCTCGAGCTGGGCTGCCAGCTCGGCCAGGGCTTCCTCTTCGCCCGCCCGATGAGCGAGGAGGCGCTGCTGCGCGAGCTGTCAGGCGAGGGCGCTCAGCGCGACACGATCCGCAGCCTGACGGCGGAGCCGACCGGCGCGCCGTTGTCGGCGGTCCCGCGCAGCGAGAGCCTGTAGACGCCGCGCGGCGGTACGCGCCGCAGCCGCAGGCGGACCGCCTTGCGCCCCGCCAGCCGGCGGAACGCGCGGGTGGCGACGAGGTCGCGGTCCGCGTCGAACAGCCGGACGCGCAGGTCGCGCACCGTCGTGCCCGACACCTTCATCGCGACGCGCAGGTAGCCGCGGCGGCGCAGGGCGAACCGGGGCACGCGCCGCGGCCCGACGAACAGCCGCATCGCCCGCGGCGGCCGCGGGGTCGCCGAGCCGTCCCCGCCGCCCGACGGCGGCTCGGGGCTCTGCACGCCGACGGGCGCGCCCGCCTCGCACGCGTTGGCGAACGTCAGCCGCTGGCCGCGCCGGACCTCGACCTCCTGCCGGGCGAGCACCGCGCCGCCCGGGGACTCGCAGGTCAGCACCCACCGCTCGACGCCGCCGGCCGCGCCGACCCACGGCCGCGTCGACGGGTTGACGTGCCACTCGAACCGGCCGGAGGCCGGGACCGTGAGCGTCGTGTCGATGAAGTCCGGCACCTGCAGCTCGGGCAGGCGGGTCGAGTCGTTGCACGCGCCGGCGTCGGGGCAGCGCCGCACGGTGGCGGTGAGGAAGTCCTTGCGCACGCGCAGGGTGTGGCCGGCGGGAGCCGAGCCCTCCAGCACCCCGTGGTCGGCGGCGTTGCCCGCCTGCTCGGCGGCGAGCAGGAACGCCTCGCGGATCCCCTTCCCGGCCGGGCCTCCGGTCGGCCCGCCGAGGTACTGGTCGACGACGTGGGTCTGGTACGGGCCGAAGAACAGCGGCGCGTCGCCGCCGCCCTCCTCGGTGTCGGACGGCCCGAGCTCGATCGTGTAGCCCATCGCGCCCTGGGCGATGTAGTTCCAGTCCTCGGTCGCGCCGTGCACGTCGTAGAGGTCGTAGCCGAGCAGCGACTCGTAGCCGGACGCCTCGCCCATCCTGTCGCCCAGCGGCTTCATGATGTGCTCGTCGGGCGAGAGCAGGCCGTAGTCCTTGAACCCGGGCTGGCGCAGCACCCAGCCGACGATGTTGTGCGTCGACTGCACGTGGGTGATCTGGTGGCGCTGGGAGAACTCGTGCACCGCCTGGGACTCGGGCTCCGAGAACGGGCCGGTGCCGCGGTAGGAGTCCGCCGTGGGATCGGTGCTCGCGCCCGGGCCGCCCCAGCCGGCGCCGTAGTTGCGGTTGAGGTCGACGCCGTCGTCGGTGCCGCGCGCGGCGCACGGGCGCGCCGCCTCCTCCGCGGTGTTCGGCCGGCAGTTGCGCCGGTGCAGCGGGTCGGGGCCGCCGCCGGCGGCCTCGACGGAGCCGCGCGAGACGAGGAAGCCGTCCGGGTTGACGACCGGGAAGACGAAGACCCGCACCCGGTCGAGCAGCGCGGTGATGCGCGGGTCGGTGCCGTAGCTCTCGGCGAGGTCGATGGCGAACTCCATGTTGACCTCGCCCGACGGCCACTCGCGCGCGTGGTGGACGCCGAAGAACGCGGCCACCGGCCGCCCGTCGTCGCTCCGGTTGACGTCGCCGGCGATCTCGACGCCGGCGATCTCGCGGCCCTCGAGCGACGTCCTGCTCATCGACACGCGCCGGACGAGGCCGGGGTGCGCGGCCGCGAGGCCGTCCAGGTCGGCGTAGTAGTCGGCCAGCACGCGGTAGTAGTCGCGGCCGGAGGGCAGCCCCGAGCGCGGGCCGGCCCGCTGCCGCGCGGCCGAGCGCTCCAGCGTCGCCTCGACGTCGGCCACGAGCGTCCGGGACGGGAAGTGCTCGGCGAGCGTGCGCGCGTCGGCGGCCCCGTGCAGCACGACGCGTGCGCGCGTGCGCGTGACGTGGTGGGTGACGTCGAGCCCCAGGCGCTCGAGCACGCGGACCGACTCGGGGCCCGAGATCGGCACCTCCACGAGCGACGAGGCGCTCGCGGCGGGCGCGGCGGCGAGGGCGAGCAGGACGGCGAGGAGCGGGATCCGGGTCATGTCAGTGGGGTGCGCGCGAGCGCGTCGTAGCTGGCGCCCTTCGGGCCGAGCCGGGAACGGTAGAGCGTGAGCGCGGGCGCCGCGAAGGTCGGTCCGGGCGCCAGATCCGGCAGCGTGCGGTCCACGCGCGCGCCCCGCCGGACGCGCGCGACGGTGACGTGCGGCCTGAACGCTCGCCTCTCCGGTGCGTAGGCGCCAAGCGCCGCGAGCGCGTCGCTGACCGCCCCCTGCAGCCGCGCGCACGCGCCGCCCGGGTCGGCGAGGTCGACCGCCAGCACGCTCGGCCGGCGCGGCGGCAGCCAGGCGGGCCCGGCGAGCGAGAGCCCCTCGACCGGGGCCGCGACCGCGCGCAGCGCCGCGGCGATCGGCTCGACCTCCTCCTCGGCCCGCCCGCCCAGGAACGCGAGCGTGACGTGGAGCGCCTCGGGCGGCAGGACCCGCAGGCCGTCGCGGGCGGCGCGCCGCGCGAACGCGTCCAGGGCGGCGACGGCCTCCGCGGGCAGCTCGAGCGCGACGAAGAGCCGCAGGGGGGAGGTCACCCGGCTTCGAGCAGGACCCGGCGCACCATGTGCAGCGCCACGGCCGTCGACCGGTCGCGCACGTCGGCCCGCCCGCCGGGCAGCTGCACGCGTCGGGTCATCCGCGCGCCGTCCAGCGCGACGCTGAAGCAGACGGTCCCCACCGGCTTGTCGCCGGTCCCCCCGCCGGGGCCGGCGATGCCGGTGACCCCCACCCCCACATCGGCGCCCAGGCGCGCCCGGGCGCCGTCGGCCAGCGCCTCGGCGACCTCGGTCGACACCGCGCCGAACCGCTCGATCAGCGCCGGGTCGACGCCCGCCAGCTCGACCTTCGCCTCGTTCGAGTAGACGACGAGCCCCCCGCGCACGTACGCCGACGACCCCGCCACGTCGGTCAGCCGCCCGGCGACCATCCCGCCGGTGCACGACTCGGCGACCGCGATCGTCGCGGCGCGGTCGCGCAGCAGCGCGGCGACCTGCTGGTCGATCGTCGAGCCGTCCTCGGAGAACAGCGTGTCGGCGTGGCGCTCGCGGACGACCGCCGCGAACGCGTCGTAGACGGCCGCGTGCGCCGGCTCGTAGCGGGTGGCGATCTCGATCTCGCCGCGGCGCAGGCACGTCGTGATCTCCAGCTCGTCGATCGCGACCCCGCCGGCGCGCGCCACCCGCAGCGTCTCGGCGATCTCGGACTCCGGGATGCCGAAGAGCCGCATCATCCCGGTCCGGTACTCGGTGGCGCCCGCCACCGCCGCGCGGAACGTCTCGGTGCGGACCGCCGCCTCCCACATCGGCTGCAGCTCGCGCGGCGGCCCGGGCAGCACGACGACCGCCGGGGCCGAGCCGACCACGAACCCGGGCGCGGTGCCGACCGGCTCGAGGATCTCGGCGCCCTCCGGCACCATCGCCTGCTTGCGGTTGCCGGCCCGGATCGCCTCCTGGTCGACGTCCGGCCAGCGGCGCGTGAGCCGCTCGAGGATCGCGGCGATCCGCCCCTCGAGCGCCGCGTCGAGCACGAACGGCCGCCCGGCGAACTCGGCCACGATCCGCGCCGTGAGGTCGTCCTCGGTCGGGCCGAGCCCGCCGCTCGTCACGATCAGGTCCATCCCCTGCGCGGCGAGGAAGTCGAGCGCGGCCCGCAGGTCCTCCGGGCGGTCGCCGACGATCGCCGTGTGCGCGTGGTCGATCCCCCTGTCGCGCAGGCGCTCGGACAGCCAGGGCCCGTTCCTGTCAGCGATGATGCCGGTCAGGACCTCGGTGCCGGTGACGACGACGCCGGCCCGCGCGCTCACGTCGTCCCGGCGCAGGTCGGGCGCTCGGCCTCCGCCAGCGTGCGGCGGCCCGAGCGGCTGAACTCGAAGCCCTGCGGCTCGGCGCTCTGCGGCGGCTGGAACGCGCGGCCGTCGACGCGCAGCCGCACGTTGCCGTTGCCGAGCGTGATGCGGAAGCGCCGCGAGCGGAACGTGCGCGGCGGGCCGGGCGCGATCTCGGCGCCCGGGATCAGCCGCCTGCCGCGCGCGTCGACGAGGCACACCCACACGGCCCCCGTCGGCGCGACCGTCAGCGTGACCGTGCTCGGCCTGGCCGCCGCCCGCCGCGGCCGCTTGCCCTGCGGGCGCTGCTCGGTCGTGGCCGCCGGCGCCGCCTCGCGCGCGCTCCGCGGATCGTCTTCGCCGCCGCCGCCGCGGCCAATGAAGAAGAGCGCGACGAGGATGAGCAGCAGCACCGCGCCGACGGCCGTCCCGCGCGGCATCCCGCCCCGCGGCTCGCGGCGCCGGCGGTCGCGGCCCGCGGGCCGGATCGGGTGCAGCTCGCCCGTCTC
The DNA here is from genome assembly GCA_035940955.1 of Solirubrobacteraceae bacterium. Taxonomy (GTDB): domain Bacteria; phylum Actinomycetota; class Thermoleophilia; order Solirubrobacterales; family Solirubrobacteraceae; genus CADCVT01. Next base: position 30,891 of record DASZEJ010000028.1, on the reverse strand, counting down.
CAGCGGGTCGTGGCGGAGCTTGTACTCCTCGACGAGCGCCTTCGGGTCGAGCCCCAGCGCCTCGGCATACGTGCGCAAGAAGCTCTTGACGTACGTCGGCCCCGGGAGCAGGTCCCACTCCTCGTTCTCCAGGGCACGCAGGTACTTGGCACGGATCTTCGTCCGGTGCTCCATGTCCGTGATGTCGATCCGCTGACGCATGCGCGTCTCGCGGAGGGTGGCGCCGATCTCGGGCATGCGCCGAAGAGGCTACTCGGGGTTTGCAGCACCTTCGCGCGCGCGCAGCTGCTCCACGAAGCGCGGCACGTCGGCGGGCGAGACGAGCACCTGCCGCGGCTTGGAGCCCTCGTAGCCGGAGATCACGCCGCGCCGCTCGAGCATGTCGATCAGCCGGCCGGCGCGGGTGTAGCCGAGCCGCAGCCGGCGCTGGAGCATCGAGGTCGAGGCGGTGCCCATCTCGGCGACGAGGTGGATCGCCTCCTCGAGCAGCGGGTCCTCGTCGGGGTCGAAGTCGTCGGGCTCGTCCGACGCGCCGGTGTCCGGCTCCTCGACTTCCTCGAGCAGCTCCTCCCGCAGCTCCGGCTCGCCCTGCTGGCGCCAGAACTCGGTGATCGCGGCGATCTGCGCCTCGTCGATGTACGCGCCCTGGATGCGCTGGAGCCTGGACGAGCCGACGGGCGAGAAGAGCATGTCGCCCTTGCCGAGCAGCGTCTCGGCCCCGTTCTGGTCGAGGATCACGCGCGAGTCGGTCTGGGAGCTGACCGCGAAGGCGATCCGCGAGGGGACGTTCGCCTTGATCATCCCGGTGATGACGTCGACCCGCGGCGACTGGGTCGCGAGGACGAGGTGGATGCCGACCGCGCGCGCCTTCTGCGCCAGGCGGATGATCGAGTCCTCCACGTCGGCGGGCGCGACCATCATGAGGTCCGCCAGCTCGTCGATGACGCACAGGATGTACGGCAGCGGCGCGTCGCCGTGCTTGAGGCGATAGCGGTTCAGCTCGGGCAGGTTGCGGGTGCGGGCCAGCGACATCCGCCCGTAGCGGTCCTCCATCTCCTTGACGAGGTTCTGCAGCGCGTTGGCGGCCATCCGCGGGCTCGTGATGACCGGCGTGAGCAGGTGCGGCACGCCCTCGTAGTGGTTGAGCTCGACCTGCTTGGGGTCGACGAGCACCAGCCGCAGCTCGTGCGGGCTGGCGTTGAGGAGGACGCTCGACAGCATCGCGTTGACGCACGCCGACTTTCCGGCGCCGGTCGTGCCGGCGACGAGCAGGTGCGGCATCTTCGTGAGGTCGGCGCCGATCGCCTTGCCGGCGACGTCCTTGCCCAGCCAGACGGTGAGCGGCGACCAGTCGCGCGGCGGGGCGGTGAACACGTCGCCGAGGTGGACGAGGCGGCGGCGCAGGTTCGGCACCTCGACGCCGACGGCGGTCTTGCCGGGGATCGGCGCGAGGATGCGGATGTCGGTCGCGGCGAGCGCGTACGCGAGGTCGTCCTTGAGCTGGGCGACCTTGCTCATCTTGATGCCGGGCGCCAGGCGCAGCTCGTACCGGGTGATGTGCGGCCCGCTGACCGTGCCGATGACCTTCGCGTCGACGCCGAAGTGGCCGAGCGCCTCGACCAGGTTGCGCGCGGTCTCCGCCTGCCCGGCGGTGTCGGGCTTGGCCTGCTCGGCCGAGGACCGGGTGAGGACGTCGGCCGCGGGCAGCCGCCACTCGAACTCGGGGCTGTCGGTCACCGACGGGCGGTAGCGCCCCTGCGGGGTGAGGTCGTCCTCGGTGATCTCGATCGCCCGCGTGGCCGCGGCCACCTCCTCGGTCGACGGCTCGTCCTCGAGCTCCTCCGGTAGCGCCTGCTCCTCCTCGCCGATCGCCGGGACCGGGTCCTCGGGCGGCTCCTCGACGGTCGGCTCGAACAGGTCCGGGAAGCTCTCGGCGGGGTCGTCGACGCGGCGCGTCACGCGCGGCTCGTCGTGCGCGGGCTCCGGCGGGCGGACGCGGACCGGGCGGGCCGAGCGGGCCGGGCGCCGCGCCGGCTTGAGCGAGCGGGTCGTGTCGGCCACCGTCGCGCTCGTCGCCTTGACGACGCCGGCGATCGACGCCCCGGTCAAGAGCAGCACCGCCGCGAGGAAGAAGAAGATCGCCAGGACGTCGACGCCGAACCCGCCGACGAGGCTCCCGACGCCGTCCTCGACCAGCGCCCCCACCCTGCCGCCGCTGCCGGCGCCCAGCCACAGCAGCGCCGCGGCCAGCAGGCACAGCCCGCCGGACCGGAACGGGCGCACCGCCGGCAGCACCGGCCGCAGGACGAGGATCGCCCCGGTCGCTGCCAGCGCGACCGGCACCGCGTACGCGACGTCGCCGATCAGCCAGGTGAGGCCCTCGACGGTCGCCTCCCCGAGGTCCCCGCCGTCGCGGCCGCGGTAGAGGACGAACGCGAGGAACACCGCGAACGCGACGAGCCCCAGCCCCACGAGGTCCCAGTGGCGCTGCTCCAGGTGCGGCGGGCGGGCGCGCTTGGCGCGCCGCTTGGGCTTCTTTCGCTTCGTCGGCATGGCGGCCTGCCCCTTCGACGCGGCGCGACTTCATCCTGCGAACATGCGGCGGTGCGTACGCTGTCCGGCGGAGCATGAGCGCGTACAGCCGAGAGCCTCGCGTGCTCGTCGTCGAGGACGACGAGGACATCGCGCTCGCCCTGCAGCGCTCGCTGCGGATGGAGGGCTACGAGGTCCGGATCGCCGCCGACGGCGAGGCCGCGCTCGACTCCGCGGGCGCGTTCCACCCCGACCTCGTCGTGCTCGACCTCGGGCTGCCGAAGCTCGACGGCATCGAGGTGGCCCGCCGGCTGCGCGCCGACGGGGACGTGCCGATCCTCATGCTCACCGCCCGCGACGCGCTCGAGAGCCGCGTCGAGGGCCTGGACTCCGGCGCCGACGACTACCTGGTCAAGCCGTTCGAGCGCCAGGAGCTGCTCGCCCGCCTGCGGGCGCTGCTGCGGCGCCGGCCGCCGCGCGGGTCGGCGTCGATGGCGGTCGGCGACCTGACCCTCAACCCCGACACGCACGAGGTGCGCCGAGGTGCGCGCGCGATCGAGCTGACCCAGCGCGAGTTCGAGCTGCTCGAGTACCTCATGCGCAACGAGCGGATCGTCGTCCCCCGGCAGCGCCTGCTCGAGGAGGTCTGGGGCTACGATCCGTTCGCGACGACAAACACCATCGAGGTCTTCGTATCCAATCTCCGTCGCAAGCTGGAGTCCGGCGGTGAGCCGCGCCTCCTCCATACGATCCGCGGCGCGGGCTACGTTCTCCGCGCATAGGCGGATCCCGATCCGCTGGCGGCTGGCGGGCGGCTCGGCCCTCCTGACGCTGGTCATCCTGCTCGCGTTCGCCGTGGCGGTCGGGGCGCTGACGTCGCAGCGCATCTACGACGACTTCGAGCGCGACGCCAAGGACGCGGCCGACGAGCTGCGCGCGCAGCTCGACGTGCACTTCAGCAGCAGCCGCGACGGCGACCTGCGGTTCCGCTTCCACCCGAACCTGCGGACGTTCGTGTCGGGCGACGAGGGCGCCGCGGCGCGGATCGTCCACGGCGCGACCGGCGAGGTGATCCGGTACACGAGGCCCCTCGCCGACCTCGGCCCGCCGGTCCCCGGCTCGAACGGGTACGACGGCTGGCTCGTCGAGACGCGCACGAAGAACTTCGCCCCGCCCGTGGGGACGCTCGTCATCCAGTACGGAAAGCCGGTCGAGAGCGTCGAGGCGACCGTGCGGCAGTTCCGCCTCTTCCTCGTCGGCGGCGTGATCGGCGGCGCCGGGCTGGCGCTGCTGGCCGGCCTCATGGTCGCCCGGCGGGCGATGTCGCCGATCGAGGAGCTGACCGACGCGGCGCGCACCATCGAGCGCACCCGCGACCCCGGCCGGCGGGTGCCCAGGCCCGAGGCCGACGACGAGGTGGCCGAGCTGGCGCGCACGCTCGACGGGATGCTGCGCGCCCTCGACGCCGCGCGCGACGAGCAGGACGCGATGCTGCGGCGCCAGCGCGAGTTCGTCGCCGACGCGTCGCACGAGCTGCGCACGCCGCTGACGAGCGTGCTGGCCAACCTGGAGTTCCTGGCCGAGACGCTGGTCGGCGAGCAGGGCGACGCGGCGACCTCGGCGCTGCGCTCGTCGCGCCGCATGCGGCGGCTGGTCCAGGACCTGCTGCTGCTCGCCCGCGCCGACGCGCGGCGCGTCGCGCCGCACGAGCCGCTCGACGTCGGCCGCGTGGTCGTCGAGGCGGCGGCGGAGCTGGAGCCGGTGGCCGACGGCCACGGCATCACCGTCGACGCCCGGCCGGTGCTCGTCGACGGCGCGCGCGACGAGCTGCACCGCCTGGTCCTCAACCTGCTCGAGAACGCCGTCAAGCACACGCCGCCGGGCACCAGCGTGCACGCCAGCGTGCACGAGCGCGACGGCCGGGTGGAGATCGCGGTCGAGGACGACGGGCCGGGGATCGCCCCCGAGCTGCGCGACCGGGTCTTCGAGCGGTTCGTCCGCGGCTGCGGCGACCGCGGAGCGTCGTTCGGCCTCGGGCTGGCGATCGTCCGCGCCGTCGCGGAGAGCCACGGCGGGACGGTGCGGCTGACCGACGCCAACGGAAGGGCGGGCGCGCGGTTCGTCGTGTCGCTGCCCGCGGTGCCGGCGCGGCACGACCAGCCACTGCTCGGCGTCGGCTGAACGAACAGTGCACTCGAAGTCGGCGCGCTATTGCAAAGAGGTCTTTGCAAAGATGGGTTGGCATGCCCGGCCGAATCCGCGCGATCAGCGAGTCGCAGGACCTGCGGGCGCTCGCGCACCCGCTGCGGCTCAAGCTGCTCGGGGCGCTGCGCCTCGACGGCCCGGCGACCGCCTCGCACCTCGCGCGGCGGTTCGGCGCGAGCAGCGGACTGACCAGCTACCACCTGCGCGCGCTCGCCGAGCGCGGCTTCGTCGAGGACGACCCCGACCACGCCGGCCGCGGCCGCGAGCGCTGGTGGCGCGCCGCAGACGACGCGCACCAGTGGGTCGCGCCCGTCGGCTCCGCGGACGAACCGGAGCAGGCCGGCCGCGTCGAGGCGACGCGCGCGCTGAACCGCGAGGTCGCGCGGATCTACGGGCAGTGGCTCGAGGCCTGGGCGCTCGCCGAGCCGGACCTCGACGACGCGTGGCGCCGGGTCGTCACGTCGTTCGACCGCTGGCTGCAGCTCTCGCCCGAGCGCCTCGGCGCCCTCGTCGCCGAGATCGAGGCGGTGCTCGACCGCTACGAGGCGGAGGCCGAGTCGCGCACGGACGGGGCCACCGAGCGGATCGGCGTCGTCTTCGCCGCGAACCGCTCCGAGGGCGTGCTCCCGTGACCGCCCGCAGCCTCGTCCGCCGGTTCGTCGTCCTGCGCGCGCTGCGCTGGCTGCCGCTCGGGGTGGCGCTGCCGTTCCTCGTCCTGCTGCCCCAGGACCGCGGGCTCGGGCTCGGCGCGATCGGCCTCGCGTGGGCGGTCCACGGCACGGTCGCCATCGTGCTCGAGGTCCCGAGCGGCGGGCTGGCCGACGCGATCGGGCGCCGGACGGCGCTCATCCTGGGCGGCCTGCTCACGTCCGCTGGCCTCACCGGCCTGGCGGTGGCGCGGGGCCTCGGCGGGTTCGTCGCGGCGATGGTCGCGATCGCCGCGGGCCGCGCGCTGATGTCCGGCTCGCTGGAGGCGTGGTTCGTCGACGAGCTGCACACGCTCGACCCGGGCGCCGCGCTGCACCGGCCGCTCGCCGCCGGCAGCATGGCCGAGGGCCTGGGCTCCGCGGCGGGGGCGGCGATCGGCGGGTTCGTCCCGCTGCTCGCGAGCGGGCTGCCGGCGTCGGGCGACGCGCCGCTCGTCGAGCTGTCGCTCCCGATGCTGGTCGCCGGCGCCGCCGCCGCCGTCTACACGGTCGTGGTCATGCGCTACGTCGACGAGCCGCCCCGCCGCCGCGGCGCGGGGTGGCGGCGGGCCGCCCGCGACGCCGCCGTGCTCTCGCGCGACGGCATCCGCCTGGCCGGCCGCTCGCGCGACCTGCGCCTGCTGCTCGCGATCGCCGCCTCGCTCGGGCTCGTCATGGCGATCACCGAGCTGCTGTGGCAGCCGCGGCTGGAGGACCTGCTCGACGACGGCACGTCGCACGCGGCGCCCGTCTTCGGGATCCTCGTGGCGGCGTCGATGATCGCGTTCTCGACCGGCGCCGCGTCGAGCGCGCGGATCGCCCGCTGGGGCGGCGGCCGGCGCGCGTTCGTCGCCGCGTTCGTGCTGCTCGCCGCGACGCTCGCGGCGCTCGCGATCGCGCCCTCGGCGGCGCCGTTCTGCGCCGCGTACCTCGCGTTCTTCGCCGCCCTCGGCGTCGCCGACCCGCTCTACTACGCGATGCTCCACGACGGCGCCGACAGCGCGACCCGGGCCACGATCGGCTCCGCCGACGGCCTCGCCCTCCAGGTGGGCGGGCTGGGCGCGAACCTCGGGCTCGCTCCGCTCGCGGCGACCGCCGGCATCGGCGTGTCCTGGACGATCGCGGCGCTCGTCGCGGTCGGTGCGGCGGCGCTGGGGAGCCTGCTGGCGCGGGGCGCCGCGCCGGTCACACCTCGACGACGACCGGCAGCACCATCGGGCGCCGCCTGAGCCGGTCGTACACGAACTTCCCGAGGTCGTCGTGGAGGACCTTCTCCAGCAGGTCGACCTCGCGGATCTCGTCCGCCGCCGCCCGCTCCAGCGAGGCGTCGACGCAGTCGCGCAGGTCGTCGAGCAGCTGCTCGGCCTCGTCGGAGAACGGCACGCCGCGGAAGATCACCTCGGGGTCGGCGACCGACTGGCCGGTCTGCTCGGAGATGGTGGCGACGACGACGAAGATGCCGTCGGCGGAGAGCATCCGCCGGTCGCGCAGCGCGACGTCGTTGACGTCGCCGATGTCGAGCCCGTCGACGAAGATCATCCCCGACTGCTCGCGCTCGCCGAACCGCGCCCCGCGCCCGTCGATCTCCAGCGGCCGGCCGTTCTCGCCGCGGAAGATCCGGTCCGGCGCCATCCCCACCGCCTGCGCCAGCTCGCCGTGCAGGCGGATGCGCTTGTGGTCGCCGTGGACCGGCAGCAGGTAGCGCGGCCGGGTCAGGTTCGCCATGAGCTTGATCTCCTCGGCGTGCCCGTGGCCGGACGCGTGGATCGGCGCGTCGCGCGCTGTCACGACCGTGCAGCCGATCCGGAACAGCCGGTCGATCGTGTCGTTGATCGCGCGCTCGTTGCCGGGGATCGGCGTCGCGCTGAACACGACGGTGTCGCCTGCCTTCAGCTCGACCGCGGGGTGGTCGTTGTGCGCCATCCGCCGCAGCGCGGAGCCCGGCTCGCCCTGCGACCCGGTCGACATCACGATCAGCTTGTGGTCGGGGAAGTCGTCGATCTCGCGCGGGGCGACGAGGATGCCGTCCGGCACCTCCATGTGCCCGAGCGACTTGGCGATGTTCAGGTACTTGCGCATCGACCGGCCGACGAGCGAGACCTTGCGGTCCAGCGCCGCGGCGGCGTGGATGACCTGCTGGACGCGGTGGATGTTCGACGCGAAGCTCGTGACGATCACCCGGCCGCGGGCGCGCTCGATGACCTCGTGCAGCCGCGGCCCGACGCCGCGCTCGCTGACCGACCAGCCCGGGCGGTCGGCGTTCGTCGAGTCGCCGCACAGCATCAGCAGCCCCTCGTCCCCCAGCCGCGCCAGGCGCGACAGGTCGGGCCCGGACTGCTCGACCGGCGTCTGGTCGAACTTGTAGTCCCCGGTGATCAGCACCGTCCCGACGTCGGTGGTGACCGCGACCGCGCGCGAGTCGGGGATCGAGTGCGTCATGTGGATCGTCTCGATGCGGAACGGGCCGGCCTCGATGACCTCGCCGGGGTCGACGTCCTCGAGCTCGACGTCGCGCAGCCGGTGCTCGTCGAGCCGCGACCGGGCCATCGCCATCGTGAGCCTGCCGCCGTAGACGGGCGGCGGGTCGTCCATCTCCCGGAGCACCCACGGGAGCGCGCCGACGTGGTCCTCGTGGGCGTGGGTGATGACGATCGCCTCGACGTCGTCGGCGCGGTCGCGCAGGTAGGAGAAGTCGGGGAGGACGAGGTCGACGCCCGGCATCTCGGCGGTCGGGAACCGCAGGCCGGTGTCGACGACGACGATCCGGTCCTCGTACTCGAGCACGGTCATGTTCTTGCCGATCTCGCCCAGCCCGCCGAGGGGCAGGACGCGGAGGGTGCCGCTCAAGAGCGCGCGGGCTCCAGCAGCCCGTGGCGCTCCAGCGCCCCGCGCAGCTCGGCCCGCTCGGCGTCGTCGAGCGGGACGTACGGCAGGCGCGGGCGGCCGGCGCGGATGCCGAGCAGCTCGAGCGCCTCCTTGAGCGCGATCGCCGCCTGGTGGCGGCCGAGCGCCTCGTAGAGCGGGCGCAGCCCGTCCTCGATGCGCCGCCGCTCCGCGGGGTCGGCGTCGACCATCGCGCGCATCCGGTCCCCGACGAGGTGGCTCGCGGTGAGTACGCCGCCCGGCTCGCCCATGTCGAGCACGTCGGCGAGCATGTCGTCGTTGCCGGCGTAGATCCGCAAACCGTCGATCGGCGCGAGGTTCGCGGGGTTGGCCTGCTTGACCGCCTCGATCCCCTCGATCTGCGCCAGCTCGGCCAGCAGGTCGTTCGGCATGTCGAGCGCCGTGCGCGACGGGATGTTGTAGAGGACGATCGGCCGGTCGGTGGCGGCGGCGATCGCCCGGTAGTGCGCGATCAGGCCGCGCCGCGGGGGCTTGTTGTAGTACGGGGTGACGGAGAGGATCCCGTCGACGCCCAGGGCCGTCGCCCGCTCGGTCATCTCGACGGCGTGGCGCGTGTCGTTCGAGCCCGTGCCGGCGATCACCGTCGTGCCCGGCGGCTTCTCGGAGACCGCGAGACCGATGACGCGCAGGTGCTCGTCGACCGCCAGCGTCGAGGCCTCGCCGGTCGTGCCGCACGCGACGATGCCGTCCGAGCCGAGCCGCACGACGTGCTGGTGCAGCGCGACGAACGCCGCCTCGTCGACGTTGCCGTCGGCGTCGAACGGCGTGACGATCGCGGTGAGGATCCTGCCCAGGGACATCGCCCTGGACACTAGCGCTCAGCCGAGCGGATCGCCGCTCGTCATGCCGGGCCCGCCGCCCGACGGCGGCCGGGCCTCGCGCTCGGCGTCCGCGCCCTGGCGGCTGCCCGGCTCGTCGGAGACGAGCGGGTCGCCGTGCGCCCTCGGGTCCTCGCCGGCGGGCGAGGTCGCGGCGGCCGGCGGCTCCGCGGCGGCCGGCGGCTCGGCGGAGGCCGGCGGCTCGGTGGTGGCGGCGGGCGGCTCGGCGGGGGCGGCGGGCGGCTCGCCCTCGCCCCCCTCGGGGCCGCCGCGCTGGCGCTCGTTGAAGCTCTTCTGGACCTCGTCGAGCTTGGCCTGCGCCTGGTCGGCCATCTTCTTGGCCTTGTCCATGAAACCCATGTCGCGCAGTCAAGCGCCGCAGCGCGCCGAGCGCAAGGGGGGCGGGGTCAGCTCGCGCACTCGGGCACGCCGACGTCGCGCGTGGCCCGCTTGGCGGCCGCGCTCGACTCCTGCAGCTCGTCGCGCGCGTCGCTGAGCACCTTCGCCGGCTCGCCGCCGGCCTTCAGCTCGTCGATCACCTGGTCGACCTTCTCGCGCCCGTCGCGATTGGCCTCGAGCGCGCGGTCGTGCGCGCCCTTCAGCTCGTCGGGCGGCTCGAGCCGCTCGACGCGCTCGATCGTCCGCGCGTTGACGTCGCGCAGCCGCGTGAGGTAGTCGGCGATCGCCTCGGGCGTCGCGCGCGTCGGCTGCCGCACCCCCTCGGACCGGCGCTCGGCGTCCTTGCAGATCGTGCGCAGCTGCGCGCGGTACTCGTCGACGGAGAGCTTGTCCTCGCCGCCGCAGCCGGCCAGCGCGGCGGCCAGCGCGAGCGTCAGCGTGGCGAGCGCGCGGCCCATCGCGCGGACACTACCGCTCCAGCGCGTCGGTGAAGCGCCGCGGGACGCGGGCGTCGTCGCCCTCCTCCCACAGCGTCACCACCACCAGCTCGCCGCGCGGGCGGTCGTGGCGGCAGACGAAGACGAGGTCGCGGTCGTCGACGTCGCGCAGCAGCGTCCGCCCCCGGCCGGCCTCCTCGACCCGGCCGGCGTGCCAGGCGCGCGAGGCGCGGGCGAGCACCTCGGCCCGGGCGTCGAGCGTGCCGCGCACGCGCTGGGCGTAGCGCTCGGCCGCGTGCTCGGTGACCGCGATCAGGACGCCGGCCACAGCAGGTGCTCGAGGCCGATCACCGGCGACTCGGGCAGCGACGCGACCCTGCGGACGGCCAGCAGGACCCCGGGCATGAACGACTCGCGGTCCAGCGAGTCGTGGCGGATCGTCAGCGTCTGGCCGACGTCGCCCAGGACGACCTCCTGGTGGGCGACGAGCCCGGGCAGCCGGACGGAGTGGATCGGCACGTCGCCCTCCATAATCTCCGCCGTCCGCGCCGCGGTGCCGCTGGGCTTGTCGAGCTTGCGGTCGTGGTGCAGCTCGACGATCTCGGCGCGCGCCATGTGCCGCGACGCCTCGGCGGCGAAGCGCATCATCAGCACGGCGCCGATCGCGAAGTTCGGGGCGAAGAAGACGTTGGCGGCCGACTCGACGCCGCGCACGGCGTCCACGTCCCACCCGCTCGTCCCGACGACCGCGTGCACGCCGGCCTCAAGGCACGCGAGCACGTTGTCGAGCGCGGTGTCCGGCCGCGTGAAGTCGACGACGACCTCGGCGTCGCCGAGCACCGCGGCCAGCGGCGTGCCGAGCGCTGGGTCGGCGCGGCCGACCAGCTCGAGGTCGTCCGCGCCCTCGACGGCGCGGCACACGGCCTCCCCCATGCGCCCGCCGGCGCCGGCGACCGCGACGCGCGTCACGCCGCCGCCAGCTCCGGCGACAGCGGCTCGAGCGCCGCGCGGAACGCGGCCTCGTCGCCGCCGATCCCGGCCGCGCTGAGCGACCCGGGCGCGTACAGCTCGCGCGCCAGCTCCGAGAGGTCCTCGCGCGTGACCGCGTCGATGCGCTCCATCACCTCGTCGACCGACAGCAGCGGCAGGCCGGCCAGCAGCGCCGAGCCGAGCCGGTTCATGCGCGACAGCGTCGACTCCAGGCTCAGCACGACGCGGCCCTTGACGTTCTCCTTCGCGCGCGCCAGCTCGTCCTCGGCGACCGGCTCCTCGCACAGCCGCGTCAGCTCGCCGGCGACGACGCCCAGCGCCGCGCCGACGTTGTCGGGGCGCGTGCCGACGTAGAGCCCCGCCTGGCCGGACGCGGCGAACAGCGAGTGGAAGGTGTAGACGGAGTAGGCGAGCCCGCGCTTCTCGCGGACCTCCTGGAAGAGCCGCGAGGACGACGTGCCGCCGAGGATCGCGTCGAGCACCCGCAGCGCGAAGCGCCGCTCGTCGTCGCGCGCGATCGCGGGACCGCCGAGGCAGACGTGGACCTGCTCGGTCTCCTTGGCCAGGAACCGCACGCTCGCCGGCGTGCGCTCGGGCGGCGCGTACGGAGCGGGCGCCGGGGCGCCGCCGCGCTCGGCCTCGACCTGCGCGACCAGCTCGGCGAACGCGTCGTGGTCGACCGACCCGGCGGCGGCGACGACGACGTTCGCGGGCACGTAGCGCTCGGCGTGGAAGGCGGCCAGCCCGTCGGCGGGCGTGGAGGCGACCACGTCGGCGCGCCCGATGATCGCCCGCCCGAGCGGATGGCCGGGGAACACCGCCTCGCCGAGCACGTCGAAGACCTTGTCCTGCGGGTCGTCCTCGTACATGGCGATCTCCTCGAGCACGATCTCGCGCTCGTTGGCGAGGTCGTCGGCGGCGAACCGCGGGCGCCAGACCATGTCGCCGATGACGTCGAGCGCCTGCGGGACGTGGACGTCGAGCACGCGCGCGTAGACCGACGTCGTCTCCTTGCCCGTGCCGGCGTTCAGCTCGGCGCCCATGGCGTCGAAGAGCTGGTCGATCTCCAGCGAGCCGTACCTCGCGCTGCCGCGGAACAGCATGTGCTCGATGAGGTGCGACAGGCCGGCGCGCGAGTCGTCCTCGCCCGCCGACCCCGTGCCGATCCAGAACCCGAGCGCCGCGGATCGCACCGAGTCCATTCGCTCGGTGACGACCCGGACGCCCGAGTCCAGGACGGTGATCCGCGGAGCCTCTATGGCCCGCGCCTAGTCGCGGTCGCGGTCGCGGTCGCTGTGGCGGCGCGGCCGGCCGGAGCCGCGGTCGCCGCGCCCTCCGCCGCCCCCGTCGCGGTCGCGGTCGCGGCGGCCGCCGCCCCCGCGCTCGCCGCCGCGCTCGCGGCGCGCCCCGCCGTTGCCGCCGCCGGCGCCGACGGCCGACAGCTCCTCGGCCGACTTGCCCTCGATCGCCGGGTCGCTCGCGAGCCGCAGCCCGATCCGGCCGCGCTCGCGGTCGACCTCGACGACGCGGACGTCGACCTCGTCGCCGCGGTTGAGGACCTCCTCGACCGTCGCGGGCCGCTGGCCCGGCGCGATGTTCGAGATGTGCAGCAGGCCGTCGGTGCCCTTGGAGAGCTCGACGAAGGCGCCGAACGTCGTGGTCTTGACGACCTTCGCGCCCTTGAACTCGTCGCCGACCTCGACCTCCTTCATCATCGTCGTGATCCGCTCGGCCAGCGCGTCGCCCAGCTCGCCGTTCGCCGAGTAGACCAGGACCTGGCCCTCGTCGTTGACGTCGATCTGCGACTCGAACTCCTCCTGCAGCCCGCGGATCGTCTCGCCGCCCTTGCCGATCAGCATGCCGATCTGCGACGGGTCGATCTTGAGCTGGATGATCCGCGGCGCGTGCGGCTTGAGCTCGCTCCGCGGCGCGTCGATGACCTCGGCCATCTTGCCGAGGATGAACGTGCGCGCCTCCTTGGCCTGCGTCAGCGCGTCGCGCATGATCTCGAACGTGACGCCGGTGATCTTGATGTCCATCTGGAGGGCGGTGATCCCGTCCTCCGTGCCGGCGACCTTGAAGTCCATGTCGCCGAGGTGGTCCTCGACGCCGGCGATGTCGGTCAGCACGACGTAGTCGTCGCCCTCCTTGATGAGGCCCATCGCGATGCCGGCGACCGGCGCCTTGATCGGCACGCCGGCGTCCATCAGCGCGAGCGCCGAGCCGCACACCGACGCCATCGACGACGACCCGTTGGACTCGAGGATGTCCGACACGACGCGGATCGTGTACGGGAACTCCTCGGTCGACGGGACGACCGGCACGAGCGCCCGCTCGGCCAGCGCGCCGTGCCCGATGTCGCGGCGCTTCGGGCCGCGCATGAACCCGGCCTCCCCGACGCTGAACGGCGGGAAGTTGTAGTGGTGGAAGTAGAACTTCTGCGTCTGGAGCCCGAGGGTGTCCAGCCGCATCTCCTCCTTCAGCGTGCCGAGGGCGGCGACCGACAGCGCCTGCGTCTGCCCGCGCTGGAAGAGCGCCGAGCCGTGGCCGCGCGGCAGCAGGCCGGCCTCGATGTAGATGTCGCGGATCTCGGTCGTGCCGCGGCCGTCGGGTCGGATCTTGCGGACGGCGATCCGCTCGCGCACCGTCGACTTCTCGAGCTTGTCGAACGCGAGCTGGACCGCCTGGCGGCGCTCGGCGTCCTCGGCGTCCGGCGCGAACCGCTCGAGCACCTCGGCCTCGACCGCCTTCGTCGCGTCCTGGCGGGCGAGCTTGTCCTCGACCGACGTCGCCTCGTCGACCTTCTGGCCGAACGCCTCGGCGATCTCGGCGTAGAGCGCCTCGTCGACCTGCGGCGCCACGACCTCGACCTTCTCCTTGCCGGCCAGCTCGCGCAGCTCGTGCTGCACCTGGCAGAGCTTCTTGATCTCCGAGTGCGCGATGTCGAGCGCGTCGAGGATCTCGGCCTCGGGCACCTCGTTGGCGCCCGCCTCGACCATCAGGATCGCGTCCTCGGTGCCGGCGACCACCAGGTCGAGGTCGCTCAGCCCGTCGGCGATGTCCTGCTCGCTCGGGTTGATGACGAAGTTGCCCTCGATCTTGCCGATGCGCACCGCGCCGACCGGGGTCGGGAAGGGGATCGGCGAGATCATCAGCGCCGCGGAGGCGCCGTTCATCGCGAGGATGTCGTACGGGTGGACGTGGTCCACGCTCATCGGGATGCCGACGAGCTGGGTCTCGTAGCGCCAGCCCTTCGGGAACAGCGGGCGCAGCGGGCGGTCGATCAGGCGCGCGTTGAGCGTCGCCTCGGTGCCCGCGCGGCCCTCGCGCTTGAAGAACGAGCCGGGGATCTTGCCCGCGGCGTACATGCGCTCCTCGATGTCCACGGTGAGCGGAAGGAAGTCCGCGTCGCGGAGGTTGCCCATGGTCGCGGTGCTGAGGACCATGGTGCCGCCCTGACGGACGACCACTGCGCCGGAGGCCTGCTTGGCCAGCTTGCCCGTCTCGAACGTGATCTCGGTGCCGGCGATCTCGACCGAGACGGTCTTCACGGCGTTGGGATCCATATGCGGTTGTCTCCTCTAGGGGCGCCCGTCGGATTCGGCGCCCCGCGTCTTGCTTCTGTCGTCTTGTCCGATCTGCGACGAGGATAGCGGCGCCATCCGTCGCATCCATCCGGCGTCCGGGGGGCCGGGGTGGATCTCGCCCTGCGCGAAGAGGGTCGGCGTCGCGGTGGCGCCGGCGCGCATCGCCTCGCGGGTGTCGCGGCGGACGCGCTCGGCGACCGCGTCGCTGCGCCGGTCGCGCTCGAACCGCTCGACGTCGAGGCCGAGGCTGGCGGCGTGCGCCCACAGGTGCGGGTCGTCGATGCGGCCCTGGTCGGCGTACACCGCGTCGTGGAACGCCCAGAAGGCCCCCTGCGCCGCGGCGGCCTCCGACGCCTGCGCGAGCGCGATCGCCCGCGGGTGCTTGGCCCTGAGGGCGAGGTGGCGGAAGGCCACTCGCAGCGGCGCCGAGCGCATCCGCTCGTGGGCGACCGCGCAGCGCGGGCAGGTGAAGTCGGCGTACATGACGACGAGCGGCGCGCCGTCCGGCCCGCGGACGTGGTCGTCGGGCCGCAGATCGGGGACTGGTGCGCTGGTGAGGCCGGGAATGCGTACACGGTACGTGCGCGTCCACGTCCTCGAACGCTCGCAGCGCCTGCCGGCGCCGCCCGAAGCCGTCTTCCCGTTCTTCGCCGACGCCCGCAACCTCGAGGCGATCACCCCGCCGCTGCTGCGCTTCCGCGTGCTGACGCCCGAGCCGATCGCCATGCGGCCGGGGACGCTCATCCAGTACCGGCTGCGGCTGCACGGCGTGCCCGTGAGCTGGCTGACGTCGATCCAGGAGTGGGACCCGCCGCGCCGGTTCGTCGACGTGCAGGTGCGCGGGCCGTACGCGCTGTGGCACCACGCGCACGACCTGTCGCCCGACGGCCGCGGCGGGACGATCGTCCGCGACACGGTCCGCTACGCGCTCGGCTTCGGGCCTCTCGGCGAGCTGGCGCACCGGCTCGTCGTGCGGCGCGACCTCGACGCGATCTTCGCCTTCCGCGCCGAGGCCGTCGCGCGCCAGCGATGGACCGGAAACGGGTAGAGCGCTGGACATGCGCCGCCCATCTCCCGCCACCGCCATCGCCTTCCTCGCCCTCTGCGTCGCCCTGAGCGGCATCGCGTACGCGCAGTCGATCGAGGCCGACAGCATCGGGCCGCGCGAGCTCAAGGAGCCGTCGGTGGGGACGAGCCAGGTGTCGGACCGGTCGCTGCGGCGGATCGACTTCGCGCGCGGGCAGGTCCCGCGCGGGCCGCGGGGGCCGCGCGGGCGCCGGGGGCTCCCCGGGGCGACGCGCGTCGTCGCCCGCCACGCCACGGGGCGCGACATCCCCGGCGGCGACATGCGCTCGATGCGGGTGCACTGCCGCCCGGGCGAGCGGGCGACCGGCGGGGGCGGCGGCTTCGCGGGCATCGCGCTGGAGAACGACCGGATCGTCGAGAGCCTGCCCGGGACCGGCACGCCGCCGCGCGACTGGCGCGTGACGATCTTCAACGGCGGGCGCACCCCGCGCTCGCCGGTGGCCTACGTGGTCTGCGCGCGGCCGTAGCGGGGCGCGCTAGGCGGGCGCCGCCGCGAGCCCGTCGAAGATCAGGTTCGCGCCGGGCAGGACGCCCGGGTGCTCGCCCTCCCAGCTCCACCGCACGACGCCCTCGGGGTCGACGATGACGAGCGCGCGCGTCGACATGCCGCCCTTCTCGAAGTAGACGCCGAACGCGCGCGAGGCCGACCCCTTGGGCTCGAAGTCCGAGAGCTGCGGGATCGTCACGCCGAGCTTCTCCTTGAACGCCTTCTGCGACCAGACCGCGTCGCACGACACGCCGAACATGCGCGCGCCCTGCTCGGCGAGGTCCTCGAGGACCTCCTCGTAGATCTGCAGCTGGTCGGTGCAGACGGGGCTGAACGCGAACGGGTAGAAGACGAGGACGGTCGTGTGGCCGAGCAGGTCCTCGCGCGTGAAGCGCTCGCCGTTCTCGTCGGTCAGCCGGAACTCCGGGACCGGCGTGCCGGGGGCGATGACGGGCACGGCGCGCGCTCGCTAGCGCCGCAGGCCCAGCTCGCGGATCAGCTCGCGGTACCCCTCGAGGTCGTGGCGCTGCAGGTAGTTGAGCAGCCGCCGCCGCTTGCCGACGAGCATGAGCAGGCCGCGCCGCGAGTGGTGGTCCTTGCGGTGCGTGCGCAGGTGCTCGGTGAGGTCGTTGATCCGGGCGGTGAGCAGCGCGATCTGGACGCGGGTGTCGCCCGTGTCGGTCGGCGTCGCGCCCCAGCGGGCGACGATCTCGCGCTTGCGGTCCTGGGTCAGCGTCATGCGGCCGGAAACCGTAGCAGGCGCCTGGCGTCGTCCACGTCGCGCGCCATCTGCTCGAGCAGCGCGTCGACGGTCGCGAACCGGCGCTCGCCGCGCAGCCGCCAGTGGAACTCGATCCGCAGCTCCCGGCCGTAGAGGTCGCCGTCGAAGTCGAGCAGGTACGCCTCGATCAGCTCGCCGCGGCCGGTGTCGAACTGGGGGCGGATCCCGACGTTGACGGCGGCCGTCCGCCACGGCTGGGGTTCGGGCCCGACGAGGGCCGCGCGGCACGCGTAGACGCCATGGCCGGGCGTGACGTAGCGCGGGTCGGGGACGAGGTTCGCGGTCGGGAAGCCGAGCTCGCGGCCGCGCTTGTCGCCGTGGGCGACCTCGCCGCGGACCTGGAACGGGTCGACCAGGAGCGGGTTGGCCTCCTCGACGTGGCCGCCGAGGACGAGGCCGCGGATGTGCGAGGAGGACACGATCTCGTCCCCGACCTCGATGAGCGGCTGGACGCGGGTCTCGAAGCGGGCGTCGGCGCGCAGCAGGTCGGCGTCGCCCTGGGCGAGGTGGCCGAAGCGGAAGTTCTCCCCCACGGTGACGTGCGTTGCCTGCAGGGCGCCGACGAGGATCTCGTCGACGAACTCCTGCGCGCTGCGGCTGGCGAACTCGCGGTCGAAGGGGATGACGACCAGCTCCTCGACGCCGAGGCCGGCGATGAGCTCGGCCTTGCGGTCGAGCGCGGTCAGGAGCTTCGGGGCGGCGTCCGGGCGGACGACGCTGACGGGATGCGGGTCGAAGGTCAGCACGGTGTCCGCGCCGGCGATGACCTCGCGGTGGCCGCGGTGGACGCCGTCGAACGTGCCGACGGCGACGCGGCGCGGCCGGCGCGCGACCTCGGAGAGCGGGGTGATCCTCATCAACCGCGGAAGCCTACGGTCGGCTTGAGCAGCCCGCCCTCGCGGGGCTCGGCGACGGCGATCGGCCCGTCCTCGCCGGCGAGCAGCACCGGGCCCCCGGCGACCCCCTCCACGACCACGCCGTGCCCCGCCCGCCGCGCGGCCTCGCCCTCCAGCCGGACGACCGGCATGACGGCGGCGAGCGCCTCCTCCAACGGCATGAAGGGGTCAGACCCCTCCCCCCCGACCCGACTCAAGGGGTCAGACCCCTCCCGGCCGGCGGGGCGCACGAAATCTGAGTGGGCGCCACTCAAGGGGTCTGACCCCTCCCCGCCTGACCCCTCCCGGCCTGACCCCTCCCGGCCAGCGGGGCGCGCGAGATCTGAGTGGGGGCCGCTCAAGGGGTCTGACCCCTTCACGTTCACGGAGAAGGGGCCGATCGCCGTTCGGCAGAGCTGCTCGCAGTACGCGTCGCCGAGGTCGGCGACGTAGGAGCGGACGTAGGTGCCGGCCGAGCAGCGCAGGCGCAGGGCGACGCGCGGCGGGTCGCGCCAGAGCTCCTCGGCCTCGTAGACGGTCACCGTGCGCTCGGGCAGCTCGACCTCCTCGCCGCGGCGGGCTAGGCGGTACGCGCGCTCGCCGCCGACCTTCACCGCGCTGTGCGCCGGCGGGCGCTGGCGCAGCTCGCCGGCCGGCAGCACGAGCGGCTCGGGGATCGGGGCGCCGGTCTCTGTGATCTCGCCCTCCACGTCGCCGGTCGTCGACACGGCGCCGAACCGCGCGACCGCCTCGTACGTCTTCGGCAGCGCCATGAAGAACCGCTGGACGCGCGTCGCGCGGCCGACGAGGACGAGCAGCAGCCCGGTCGCGAACGGGTCGAGCGTGCCCGCGTGCCCGACCTTCGGCCCACCGCGGCCGCCGAGCTCCCGGCGGACCGCCGCCACGACGTCGTGCGACGTCCTGCCGGCCGGCTTGTCGACGAGGATCACTCCGTCCATCGCGACGCGATCATGCCGGACCGCTCTTGACCGCTGGTCGACAGAGCCGCTACCCTCCGCACTGCTGACCACCAGTCGACAAGAGGACCGCCCGAGCCATGCCCCGCCGCAGCCACCACGAGTACGAGCCCTTCCGCAACGTCGAGCGCCGCAACCGCCTGCAGGAGCGGGTCGAGGTGCCCGCGCTGATCCGGTCGCTCAGGCTCCCGACCGGCGCGCGCATGCTCGAGGTCGGCTGCGGGCGCGGCGTCGCGCTGCCGCCGCTGGCGGCGCTCTGCCGCCCCGCCAGCCTCACCGGCCTCGACGTCGATCCCGCGCTGCTGGCCGAGGCCGAGCGCCGCCTCGAGCGCCGCGGCGTCCGCGCCCGGCTCGTCCACGGCGACGTGCGCGCCCTGCCGTTCCCCGACGCGAGCTTCGACGTCGTGATCGACTTCGGCACCTGCTGGCACATCGCCGGCGCCGGCCGCGCGCTCAGCGAGATCGAGCGCGTGCTCGCGCCCGGCGGCCGGTTCGTGCACGAGACCGTCGTCAGCCAGCGGCTCGCCCACCCGGTCCGCTCCCGCCGCGGAGGGCTGCCGTGGTCGGCCGCGCCGCGCCTGGAGCGCGAGCGCAGCGCGGTCCTCTGGTCGAGCCGCCGCCGGTAGCGCCCCGCACCGAGCGCCGCCGGCCCGCCGGCCGCTACCGCGACGACCGGTCGTCGGGCAGCGCGGCGAGCTGCGCCGCGATCGCGTCGCGCAGGAACGCGATCAGCTCGTCGTCGGCGAGCTGCGTGGTGAACCCCGCGGCCTGGCGGTGCCCTCCCCCGCCGCCGGCCCGCGCGATCGCCGACACGTCGACGGCCGGGTCGGCGGCGCGCAGCGACACCTTCGCGCGGCGCGGCGCCGCGCCGTCGGACCCGCCGTTCTCCACCAGCTCGCGCACCAGCGCCGCGACCTTCGTCCCCTCCACCCCGCGCAGGTGGTCGACGATGCCCTCCGAGTAGCTGTCCTCCGCCTTCGCCTCGGCGAAGTGCTCGCGCGTGAGCCGCGAGAGCGTCAGCCGCCCGCCGTCGAACCGCCGCACGGCGCCGAGCGCCAGCGCGAGCAGCCGCAGCTTCGCGTACGGGACGCCCTCGTACAGCCGGCGGTAGATCGCGTGCACGTCGACGCCCGCCTCGATCAGCTCGGCGGCCATGACGTGCGCGCGCGTCCCGGTGTTCTCGTACATGAACCGGCCGGTGTCGGTGACGAGGCCGACGTACAGCGCGTCCGCGATGTCGGGCGTCGCCTCGACGCCGAGCGAGCGCATGAGGTCCCACACGATCTCGGCGGTGCACGACGCCTCGGGGACGATGTGGTCGAGCGTGCCGAAGCGCGTGTTGTCGTGGTGGTGGTCGACGTTGAGGATGCGCAGCCCGGGGTCGCGCAGCTCCTCCGGCGCACGGTCGATGTTCCCGCAGTCCAGGAACACGACGACGCGCTGCGACAGGTCGTGCGGCACCTCGGTGACGGCGCCGTCGAGGTCGAAGAAGCGGTACTCGTACGGCAGCGGGAACTCCTCGGCGGCGATGAACATCACCGCCTCCTTGCCGAGCAGCCGCAGCACCGCGTGCATGGCGACGAGCGAGCCGAGCGCGTCGCCGTCGGGGTTCTCGTGCGTGACCAGCAGGAAGCGGTCGTTCGAGCGCACGGCGTCGAGCACCTGCTCGCGCGTGCCCGCGGCGGCGGTGCTCACCGCTCGTCCTCCGAGGACAGGATCTCCTCGATGTGCATCGCGCGGTCGGTCGTCTTGTCGTACTGGAACTGCAGCGTCGGCGTGCGCTTCATCCGCAGCTCGCGCGCGACGCGCCGCTGCAGCACGCCGTGCGCGGACTGCAGGCCCGCGAGCGACGCCTCGCGCTGCTCGGGCCCGCCCAGCACGGTGACGAACACGCGGGCATGGCGCAGGTCTGGGCTGGTCTTGACGTCGGTCACGGTGACGAAGCCGATGCGCGGGTCCTTGAGGTCGTGGCCCATGGCGTCGCTGAGGACCTCGCGGATCGCCTCGTTGACGCGGCGCATGCGGTCGGTGCTCACACTAGCTCCTCGAACGCCGCGACCGTTCTCTCGACGCGCACGCCCTGCGGCAGACGGGCATCGAGAAAGCGCTCTACCCGGTCGGCGGCGTGCTCCACCGCGCCCTGCGACCCGCCGACCACCGCGGCCGCCAGCGTCGCGCGCTGCCACAGGTCCTGGTGGTCGACCTCGCTGACCGCGGCGCCCAGCCGCGTCTGCAGCTGCGCCTTGATCGACGCGAGGTCCTTGCGCTTCGCCTTGAGCGAGCCGGCCTCGGGGAAGTGCAGGTGGATCGTCAGCAGAGCGACGAACGCCGTCACCTAGGACAGCTCGCGCTCGACCTGCCGCGTCTCGTAGACCTCCAGCACGTCGCCCTCCTTGACGTCCTGGTAGTTCTCGAGCGTGATGCCGCACTCGTAGCCCGCGGCCACCTCGCGCGCGTCCTCGTTGAAGCGCCGCAGCGTCGCGACGCGGCCGTCGTGGACGACCGTGCCGTCGCGGACGAGCCGGACGCGGTCGCCGCGGCGCACGCGGCCGTCGCGGACGTACGAGCCGGCGATCGTGCCGATGCGCGAAGCGCGGAACGTCTGGCGCACCTCGACCTCGCCGACCTGGTGCTCGACCTCCTCCGGCGCGAGCAGGCCCTGCATCGCCGCGCGCAGCTCGTCCAGCGCCTGGTAGATGACCGAGTAGGTGCGGATCTCCACGCCCTCGCGCTCGGCGAGCTGGCGGGCGTCGCCGACCGGGCGGACGTTGAAGCCGATGATGATCGCCTCGGACGCGGCGGCGAGCATGACGTCGGACTCGTTGATCCCGCCGACGCCGCGGTGCAGCACGTTCGCGTGGACCTCGCTCTGTGGCAGCTTGGCGATCTGGTCCTCGAGCGCCTCGACCGAGCCGGCCACGTCGCCCTTGAGGACGAGGTTCAGCTCCTGCGCGTCCTCCTCCTGGGCGCGGCGGAAGACGTCCTCCAGGGAGACCTTGCGGCCGCTGCGGCGAGCGAGCGACTCGGTCTTCAGCCGCTGGGCGCGCTCGGTGGCGAGCTGGCGGGCGCGGCGGTCGTTCTCGACCGCGCGGAACGGCTCGCCTGCCTCGGGCACGCCGTCGAAGCCGAGCACCTCGACCGGCTGGCCGGGGACCGCCTTCTTCAGCTTCGCGCCGGTGTGGTCGTGCAGCGCGCGGATGCGGCCCCAGTGCGAGCCGGACACGACGGCGTCGCCGACGCGCAGCGTGCCGCGCTGGACGAGCAGCGTCACGACCGGGCCGCGGCCCGGGTCGAGCTTGGACTCGATGACGACGCCCGACGCCTCGGCCTTGGGGTTCGCCCTGAGCTCCTCGACCTCGGCCATGACGTTGATCGTCTCGAGCAGGTCGTCGAGGCCCTCCTTGGTCTTGGCCGACACGTCGACGAACTCGGTGTCCCCGCCCCACTCGACCGGCTGGAGCCCCTGCTGGGTCAGCTCCGTGCGCGTGCGGGTCGGGTCGGCGCCCTCCTTGTCGATCTTGTTGACCGCGACGAGGATCGGCACCTCCGCCGCCTTGGCGTGGTCGATCGCCTCCTGGGTCTGCGGCTTCACCCCGTCGTCGGCCGCGACGACGATCACCGCGATGTCGGTGACCTTCGCGCCGCGGGCGCGCATGGCGGTGAACGCCTGGTGGCCCGGCGTGTCGAGGAAGGTGATCGTCTTGCCGTCGCGGCTGACCTGGTACGCGCCGATGTGCTGCGTGATGCCGCCGGCCTCGCCCGCGGCGACCTCGGTCTCGCGGATCGCGTCGAGCAGCGACGTCTTGCCGTGGTCGACGTGGCCCATGATGGTGACGACGGGCGGGCGCTCCTCGAGGTCGGCCTCGTCGTCCTCGGGCGCCTCGACGGCGTCGTCGACGTCCTCGGCCGCGGTGACGATCTCGATCTGCTTGTCGAACTCGTCGGCGAGGACCTGGATCGCGTCGTCGGACAGCGTCTGGGTGAGCGTCGCCATCTCGCCGAGGCTCATGAGCTTCTTGATGATCTCCGGGACGGGGACCCCGAAGTACTCGGAGACGTCCTTGACCGTGGAGCCGGAGTTGACCCTGACGACGTCGGTGCGCTTCAGCGCGTCCGTGTCGAGGGCGGGAGCCTCCTGCTCCTCGTAGTCCTGCCGGCGGCGCCGGCCGCCGCCGCCGCCGCGCCGCTGGCGCTGCTGCGGGCCGCCGCCGGGACCCCCGCCGGGACCTCCGCCGGGGCCGCGCCGCGCGGCCTGGGAGTCGATGACGACGCGCCGGCGGCCGCCGAGGCCGCCCGGGGCGCGCTCGCCCATGCGGTTGTCGCGCGTCGGCCGCGCGGGCCCGCCGCCCGGGCGCTGCCCGCCCGCGCCGCCGGGACCGGCGGGACGCTGGCCGCCCTGCCCGCCCTGGCCGGCCTGCCCTCCGGGGCCGCCGCCCTGACGCTGGCCGCCGGGAGCGCCGCCGGGGCGCTGCGCACCGGGGCCGCCCTGCCCGCCGGGGCCACCCGGGCGCTGCTGCTGCTGCTCGCGCTGCTGCTGGGCCTGCCGCGTCTGGCGAACCGGCCGGGGACCGTCGCCGGTGCCCAGCGGGCGCGGCGAGTCGGCCGTGCCGCCGGGGCGCTGGGAGCGCTGCTGCGAGCCGCCGGCGCCGTTCTCCTTCGGCGTCACCTTCTTGCCGGCGAGCGCGTCCTCGGCCATCTGCTTGTCGACCGCGGAGGCGACCGCCTTCACGGGCAAACCGGCAGCCTGAAGCTTCGCGAGCATGTCCCGGGGGGACATCTCGCGCTCCTTGGCAAGCTCGTGCACACGGATCTTGGCCATGCGACGAGCGAGTCTATCCGGTGCCCGGCGGCGTCACGGCGCGCCGGAACGCTCTGCCCCACGCGCGCCGCCTCGTCGCCTCGGCGAGGCAGGCGTCGCCGCACACGTAGGCGCCCCGGCTCGCGAGGCGCCGCTCGGAGTCCTGCACCACCCGTCCGTCCGCGTCCACCGCGAAGCGGCGCAGCTCGGCCTGCGGGCGGACCTGCCCGCAGCCGATGCAGCGGCGGTGCGGGACCGAGCGCTCCGCTACGAGGCCTCTCCCGTCGGCTCGGCGGCGTCGGCCTGCGGCTCGAGCTCGTCGGCCGCCGACCCGGCGACCGGCTGCGGCGACTCGACCGCGGCGGTCTCGCCGGCGGGCACCGCCTCCTCGGCCGCGCCGTTGCCCGAGCCGTTGCCCTGCAGGTCGGCGATGCTGTCCGAGCCGATCCCGGCGAGCGCCTGGTGCGCGTCCAGGCCGCAGTAGCGCGAGCCGGGCAGCGACGCGTTCGGGCAGCGCCGGCCGTTGGTGAGCACGGCGTGGCAGCGCCCGTCCAGCTCCTCCTCGCCGCCGTAGTCGGAGTCCTGCTCCTCGGTGGCGAACTCGGTCTCGGAGCGGATGTCGATCCGCCACCCGGTGAGGCGGGCGGCGAGCCGCGCGTTCTGGCCCTCGCGGCCGATGGCCAGCGAGAGCTGGTCGTCGGGCACGATGACCGTCGCCTGGCGCGCGTCGTCGTCGACGAGCACCTCGCGCACGCGCGCCGGGCTGAGCGCCTTGGCGACGAACCGGGCGGGCTCGTCGTTGTAGGGGATGATGTCGATCTTCTCGCCGCGCAGCTCGGAGACGACCATCCGCACGCGCGAGCCGCGCGGGCCGACGCACGCGCCGACCGGGTCGACGCCCTGCTGGTGCGAGACGACCGCGATCTTCGACCGGTAGCCGGGCTCGCGGGCGACGTTCTCGATCTCCACGAGGCCGTCGGCGATCTCGGGGACCTCGAGCTCGAACAGCTTCTTGATCAGCTCCGGGTCGCGGCGCGAGACGATGATCGACGGCCCCTTGGTGGAGGGCGAGACCTCCTTGATGACCGCCTTGATCCGCGAGCCGTGGTCGTAGCGCTCGCCGTCGACCTGCTCGGAGCGCGGCAGCAGCGCCTCGACGCGCTCGCGCAGCTGGACGAGCGTGTAGCGGTTGTCGGACTGCTGGACGATGCCGGTGATCAGCTCGCCGACGCGGTCGCGGTACTCCTCGTACATCATGTCCCGCTCGGCCTCGCGGATCCGCTGGAGGATCACCTGCTTGGCCGTCTGCGCGGCGATCCGCCCGAAGTCGTCGGGGGTGACGTCGCGCTCGTCGATCTGGTCCTTGTACTGCTCGAACTTGACCGGGTCGATCTCGGGGTCCTGCGGCTCGACCATCTCGCCCGTCTCGGGGTCGACCGTCGTGTTCTCGTCGATCGTCTCGACGATGAGGTGCGCCTCGAGCCGCTCGGGCACGATCAGCTCGATCACGCGGTAGTCCGCGGTCTCCGGGTCCAGCTCCACGCGCGCGTACTTCGCGCTGCCCGGCTGCTTCTTGTAGGCGGACAGCAGCGCGTCCTCCAGCGCGTGGCGCAGCTTGTCGGGAGCGATGCCCTTCTCGCGCGCGAGCGCGGTCATCGCGTCCAGGATCTCGCGGGACATGCGGCTACTCCTCCACCAGGTTCGATCGCGTGATGTCGGCGTACGGGATGGCGATCACGCCGGTGTCGGCGGCGATCGTGACGCTGTCGTCCGAGGCGCCGACGAGCTCGCCCGTGAAGCTCTGCCGGCCCTCGTGCTCCCCGCGCGTGCGCACGCGCGCGCGGCGGCCGATGAAGCGCCGGAAGTGCTGCGGCTTGGTGAGCGGGCGCTGCGGGCCGGGGCTGGAGACCTCGAGCGCGTACCGCTCGCGCACCTCGCCGAGCGCGTTCGTGACCCGCTCGCACAGCTCGAGCGAGACGCCGTCGGGATGGTCGATGAACACGCGGACCGTGCTGCCGCCGACGACGTCGGCGGTCAGGACCTCGACGTCGGGCTCGGCGGCCGCGAGCCGGGCCTCGATCTCGTCTTTGATAGCACTGCTCATCGTTCGCATCACCTCTCCCCCGACACGAAGAAAGCGGGCTCGCGCCCGCTTCCGGTCCGGCATCGCACGCCGCGGGAACCGCGTCATGCGACAGAAGCTCTGCGTGGCACGATAGCACCGTGACAGAGGTCGCAAAACGCACCGTCTCGGAGTTCCTCGCGTCGCTCGACGCCCCGTCGCGGCAGGTCGCGGCGGGCGAGTGGGGGCTCACCGTGGAGGCCGCCGGCTGGCCGCTGCACGTCGGGCTCGCGCTGCGCGACGGGCTGCTGCGCGCGCAGTGCGAGGCGGTCGGGCCGGACCGCGTGTCCGAGCACGAGCTGCTCTTCCGCAACCGCGGCCTCGCGCTCGTGCGGTACGCGCAGTCGGGGGCCGGCGCGGTGTGGGTGCACGGCGAGCTGCCGCACGAGCTGGTGACGCAGGAATGGCTGGACCGGCTGCTCGGGATGCTCGTCGAGGCCGCGGTCGTGGTCCGGCACCGGGCGGGCGCGGCGGCGACCGCGTAGCGCCGAGCGGGCCGCCGTTTCCGCGTCGCGACCGCCGACCGGTCGCTACTCATAGAGTGTAGACCGATAAGTGGCGGCCGAACAGGTTTCACCGTGGATGGCCTCTCGGTCACAGTCGCACGCTGCCCTCGGCCGCGCGGTCCGCGACCTGCGCGTCGGGCGCGGCATCTCGCAGGAGGACCTCGCCCACCTGAGCGGGATGCACCGCACGTACCTGGGCGGGATCGAGCGCGGCGAGCGGAACGTCAGCTACGCGAACCTCAAGCGGCTGGCTCTGGCCCTGGGCGTCCCGGCGTCTCAGCTCCTGGCTCGGGCGGAAGAGCACGAGTCGCCGCCGCGCGGAGGCTGAGCGCGTCGAGCAGGAGCGCCCCCGACGCCGGGTCCACCCGTGCGACGGTGGCCTCGACGCCGGTGCCGGGCACCGCGCCGGGCGGGAGCCGCCCGGCCGGCACGATCGCAACCGCGCGCGGCGCGGCCTCCGTGCGGACGCACGCGCGGTCGCCGGCGAGCCCGTGGACGCGCGCGGTCACCCTCGCCCCGGGCGCGAGCGCGAGGGCGATCGCCGGCCACGGCGTGGGCACGAGCGAGCGCGGCGACAGCACCGGCCCGTGGTCGACGGTGAGGCCGACGACGCGCCCGGCGATCCGCGTGCCGGGCGCGAGCCGCGGCGGCTCGAGCGCCGGGTGCCACGACAGCTCGCCGGACGGCACGATCGCCATGCGCCCGTCGTCGCCGAGGCGCACGACCGCGCGATCGGCGAGCATCTCGACCACCTCGCCCTCGCGCACGCCCTCGGCGACCCGGTCCTGCGGCGGGCGGATCGAGAGGTGCACGAGGTCGTCGCCGACGGCGACGACCCAGCCCTCCCAATGCGCGGTCGCGCGGCGCCAGGCGCCGCTGCGGACCGGCCGCTCGCCGGCCTCGGCGGCGGGCACGTGGCCGATCGCGCCGCGCAGGTCGACCAGCAGGCCCTGCGGTCCGGAGGCGACCACCCTCCCCCGTACGCGCCGCCCCCGCGCGAGCGCGCGCCGGGCCCGGTCGAGGGCGCGAACCTCCCTCCGCGACGGCCCGCCAGACGCCTCCAGCGCATCATCGAATCCGCCCGCTGCACCGGCCCCCACCATTAGGCGCCGCATGGTACTCATAGTCGCCGCTGCGCGTACGCTTCCCGAATGCGTGCAGGTACGCCGACTGCGCGGGACGTCCGCGCGCGCCGGCGGACGCGGCGCTCGAGGCGGCGGCCGTCGGAGCCGCGGCGTCCGCGGGCACCGCGCGCGTCAGCCCGCGACCGCGCTGCGGACCACGGGTGCCGGCCCCCCGGGCACGGCGCGCATCACCCCGCGACCGCGCTGCGGA
Source organism: Solirubrobacteraceae bacterium (assembly GCA_035940955.1). Classification (GTDB taxonomy): domain Bacteria; phylum Actinomycetota; class Thermoleophilia; order Solirubrobacterales; family Solirubrobacteraceae; genus CADCVT01. The sequence goes on along the minus strand of DASZEJ010000028.1, from coordinate 3,366 downwards.
CGACCGGTGCCGGCGCGGCGAGCGGGCCGAGCGTCTCGCGCTGGCGGACCTTCCAGGCGTCGACCGAGTCGCTCAGCCCGCCCTCGATCTCGCTCCTCGGAACGGCCCGGACCCCCGCGGGCGTGACGACGGTCATCTGCACCGGGCGGTCGAGGTAGACCGCGGCGACGTCGATCGCGTCGTTGATCGCCTTGAGCGCCACCATCTTCGCCTGCTCGAGCGAGAGGTCGGGCGTGCCGAGGTGCGCGACCGACACCATCGCGAAGTCGGCGAAGATGTCGCCCGTGCCGACCGCGGCGTGGCCGTCGTGCAGCTGGTGGTCGCTCCCGGTCCGCGGCACCGAGAAGATCCGCGGCGCGCCGCTGCCCTCGATCCAGCAGAACACGCACGCGAGGTCGGGCGGCTGCGCGCCCGGGTGCGGCACGAAGTCGCGCAGCGCGCGCTGCTGGATGGGGATGACGGCGTCGACGAGCGCGGGGCGCGGGTCGTCGGCCGCGAGCACCCGCGCACGCTCGGCGGCCAGCCGCTCGGTCAGCGCCTGCTGGAGCCCGAGGCTGCCGGCGGCGCCCCACGCGATCCGCCCCCCGACCTCGAACAGCTTGCGCACCGGCTGACGGGTCGGCTGGCCGGCGGCGTCGCTCGTCGCCTGGCTGTCCGACGCGAGCACGACGCCCTCGCGGCAGCGGATGGCGAGGACGAGCGTCACCGGGGGCTCCCCCGGCGACCGTCGCCCGGCGGCGGCCGGAACACCGACCGTACGGCGTACTGCGGGTGGCGCTCGTAGATCGTCGCGAGCAGGTCGGCGAAGCTGAGCGAGGTGACGAGCGCGCGGATGCGGCGCAGGGCGTCGAGGCTGCGGCGCTCGCGCTCGCCGGCCGACGCGGCGAGGCGCTCCGCGCGCCGGCGCCCCGCCGCGGTGGCGCGGACCCGGCCCCACGTGTACCCCGGGACGGGCACCCGCTCGACGAGCCCACGGCGCACGAGCGCGTCGACGTCGCGGTAGATCCGCGGGCTCATCGGGCCGTAGTTGTACGGAACGAACCAGTACCGCTCAGATCGGTCGAGATTACCCTCGCGGGCCAGCAAGAACAGCGCTTTCTGCACGCGGACCGGCTCCAGCCCGTCCGGCGGCGCGTCGAGCGCCACCAGGAGCAGGAGCCAGTCGGCGGGAGTCATGCGCCGACCGTATGGAGCTGCGCGTTACTGGAGTGCGACGCGGTGCACCAACACCGTGACCTCGACGTCGCCGTCGTCCTCGGACGCGTCGCGCCGCGCCCGGTCGACGAGGTCGCGCAGCTCGCCGGCGAGCCGCTCGGCCCGCTCGGAGCTCAGCGCGACGCTGCCGGACACCGCGCCGCCCTCGCTCAACCGGTAGTGGTGCTGGATCGCGCCCCGCCGCGCGCTCGTCCGGGCGAGCTCGACGATGCCGGCCTCGGCCAGCACGCGCACGTGGTAGCTGACCACGCCGAGCGACGCGCCGAGCTCGCGTGCCATCTCGACCGGGCTCAGCTCACGCCCGTCGAGCGCCGCGAGGATCCGCCCGCGCATCGGATGCGCCATCGCGCGCTGGCCCTGCACCGGATTCGGTTCTATGGAAGCCATGCGCAGATGATACTTATGAGTGGCGTCGGATCGGCGCAATGAGGGTTGCATGAACCACTGCGCCGCGACCTCTGCGGGTCGGCGGGGTGCAGCGCTCGGGCGTGCGGCGGGGGCAGAACGGGCTCGCCGCGGAACGAGGGACGGGTGCGCGCGGGCGGGCGCGGGCGCCGACCCGCGCCCGGCCCTCAGGCCGCCCGGCGGCGCGCCTGGTCGCGGTAGTGCCGGTAGTCCCGCCGCTCCGGGCGCAGGTTCGACGCGAGGGCGAGCGGGTGGCGTGCCTCGGAGTGGCGCCCGAGGAGCTGGAGCGAGCGCCCGAGGCAGAACAGCGCGAAGTCGTTCGTCGGCGCCTGCTCGACCACGGCCTCGAACTCGGCCGCCGCCTGCTCGTAGCGCTGGGAGCGGAACAGCGCTCGGCCGAGGGCCTCGCGGATCGACGTCTTGTCGGGCTCGAGGTCGCGGGCGCGGGCCAGCGGCACCGTCGCGGCATGGAAGTCGCCGTCCTCCAGCAGCCGCGTCCCCCGCGTGAAGAGGTCGTACGCGCTCTCCATCGTGCGGAGTGTACGGGCGCCCGCAGCGCGTCCTAGAACGGCGGAAGCGCCCACAGGGCGCGCAGCCGCCCGCGCACCCCGAGGCCGCTCGCGAGCTCGCGGCGCAGCGCGCGGCGCTGCTCGCGCGTCGGCGCCGCGCCGCCGAACCCGTACCGCGCGGCCCGCACCGACTGCACGTATCCGGCGGCGCCCGGCGACCAGCGCAGCGACCTCTCGAGCTGGCTCAGCGTCGCGTCGGGCCGCTGCGCCCGGCCGGTCCGCCGCAGGGCGCGCGCCAGCTCGGCGGCCGCCACCTCGGCGCTGTACCGGTGCCGCCAGCGCGCGGCCACGACGAGGTACGCGAGCCCCCCCGCCGCCGCCAGCACGGCGAGCACCGCGAGCACCGTCAGGGCGAGCGGCGTGCCCGAGCCGTCGCCGGCCTGCCCGCGCCCGAGCGCGCGCGGGTCCTGGGCGCGCTCGCTGCTGCGCGAGCCGCGCGCCCCGCCGGCCTCGTCGTCGACCGCCTCGGCCTGCCCGTCGAGCGCCGGCAGCTGCGCCCGGGCCGGCGCGACGGCCGGCGTCGGGTCGAACGGGATCCACCCGTAGCCGGGGAAGTACGCCTCGACCCACGAGTGCGCGTCGAAGTCGCGCACCACGTACTCGCGCCGGTCCTCGTCGAGCGTCCCCGGGGAGAAGCCGGCCGCGACGCGCGCCGGCACGCCGCCCATCCGCAGCAGCAGCGCCATCGCGCCCGAGAACTGCTGGCAGTAGCCGGCCCTGTCGCGGAACAGGAAGTCCTCGAGCGGCAGCGCGGAGCGCGGCGGCGTCTCGGTGTACCTGTAGCCGCGCGAGAGGTGGCGCTGGACGGCGCCCACGAACGCGTACGGCGTGGGCGACCGTTCGCGCAGCCGCTGCGCGAGCGCGTACGCGCGCGCGTACGACGAGCGCTCGACCCAGGCGCTGCCGACGCGCCGGCCGTACCCCTGACCTCCGACGTAGCCGAGCGCCGGCCGGTCGTCGCCGAACGGGCTGAAGACGACGCGCGACGGCGGGGCGTCCGGGTCGCGCTGCAGCGTCCCCGGGTCGACCGGGGGCGGCCCCCCGACCGCCGGCGGCAGCCGGATCGTCCGGTACGGCGACAGCGACTCGGGATAGTCGGTTCCCGCCGCCTCGATCTCGACGGTCCGCGGGCGGGGCACGTAGGCGCGGACGAGATAGGCGTGCCCGCGCCGCAGCG
>DASZEJ010000027.1:0-10610 GCA_035940955.1 Solirubrobacteraceae bacterium | reverse complement strand
CGCTACGCAACCTGCGCGCCCGCATCGCCCAACGCCTACTCGCGCTGACCGCCTGCGTCTACCTCAACCACTGGCTCGGACGCCCCTCCCGCTCGCTCGTCGACTTCGTCGCATAACGAGCGCGCGGAATCACTCATCTAGAGGGGCGGCCGCGGCGCGCGCCCGGCGCGCCGCCTTCGTCCGCTCGGTGCGGTCGAGCACCGCCTTGCGCAGCCGCACCGCGGCGGGCGTGACCTCGACCGCCTCGTCCTCGCGCAGGAACTCGAGCGCCTGGTCGAGCGACAGCCGGCGGTGCGGCACCAGCCGGACGAGCACGTCGGCCGTCGAGGAGCGGATGTTGGTCAGGTGCTTCTCGCGGCAGGCGTTGCCGTCGAGGTCGTCGTCGCGGGCGTTCTCGCCGACGATCATCCCCTCGTAGACCTCCTCGCCGGGGCCGACGAACAGCGTCCCGCGCTCCTGCAGGTTCATCAGCGCGAACTGGGCGGTGGTGCCGCGGCGGTCCGAGACGAGCGAGCCGGTCGGCCGCAGCCGCAGCTCGCCCGCCCACGGCTCCCAGCGGTCGAAGACGTGGTGCAGGACGCCGGTGCCGCGCGTCTCGGTGAGGAACTCCGTGCGGAAGCCGATGAGGCCGCGCGCCGGCACGCGGTACTCCATCCGCACCCAGCCGGTCCCGTGGTTGACCATCTGCTCCAGCCGCCCCTTGCGCAGCGCGAGCAGCTGGGTGACCACGCCGACGTACTGCTCGGGGATGTCGATCGTCAGGCGCTCGACCGGCTCGTGGACGCGGCCGTCGATCTCGCGCGTCACGACGCGCGGCTGGCCGACGGTCAGCTCGAACCCCTCGCGGCGCATCAGCTCGACCAGCACCGCGAGCTGCAGCTCGCCGCGGCCCTGCACCTCCCAGGCGTCCGGCCGCTCGGTGTCGCGCACGCGCAGCGACACGTTGCCGATCAGCTCCTGCTCGAGCCGCGCGCGGACCTGGCGCGCGGTGAGCTTGTTCCCGTCGCGGCCCGCGAGCGGGGAGGTGTTGATGCCGATCGTGATCGAGAGCGACGGCTCGTCGACGGTGATGACCGGCAGCGGGAGCGGGTCGTCGGGGTCCGCGAGCGTCTCGCCGATCGTCACGTCGGCGATCCCGGCGACGGCGATGATCTCGCCCGGCCCGGCCTCGTCGGCGTCGACGCGGTCGAGCGCCTCGGTGACGTACAGCTCGCCGACCTGCGCGCTCTCGACCGTCCCGTCCGCGCGGCACCACGCGATCCGCTGGCCGCGGCGGATGACGCCGTGGCGGACGCGGCACAGCGCCAGGCGGCCGACGTACGGGGAGGCGTCGAGGTTCGTGACGTGGGCCTGGAGCGGGTGCTCGGGGTCGTGCTCGGGCGCGGGGATGCGCTCGACCAGCAGGTCGAGCAGCGGCGCCAGCGACTCGCCCTCCTCGCCCTCGGCCAGCGACGCCCGGCCGGCCTTGGCGTTGCAGTAGACGATCGGGAACTCGATCTGCTCCTCGTCGGCGCCGAGGTCGAGGAACAGCTCGTAGACCTCGTCCACGACCTCCCCGATCCGCGCGTCTGGCCGGTCGACCTTGTTGACGACAAGGATGACCGGGAGCCGCGCCTCCAGGGCCTTGCGCAGCACGAACCGCGTCTGCGGGAGCGGCCCCTCCGACGCGTCGACCAGCAGCAGCACGCCGTCGACCATCGTCAGCCCGCGCTCGACCTCGCCGCCGAAGTCGGCGTGGCCCGGCGTGTCGACGATGTTGAGCTTCACGCCGCCGTACCGGACCGCCGTGTTCTTGGCGAGGATCGTGATCCCCTTCTCGCGCTCGAGGTCCATCGAGTCCATGACCCGCTCGGCGACGTCCTGGTTGGCGCGGAAGGCGCCCGACTGCCACAGCATCGCGTCGACCAGCGTCGTCTTGCCGTGGTCGACGTGGGCGACGATCGCGACGTTGCGCAGGTCCTCTCTGCGGGCGGCGGGCACCCGCCGAGAGTAGGACGCGGCGCTCAGCGCGCCGGGGCGACCGCCGGCTCGGCGGTGAGCCGCGCGATGCGGGCGGTCCGCCAGGCGCCCGCGGTGAACAGCGCCAGCGCGACCCACACGAGCGCGAAGCCGGCCAGGCGGGACGCGGGCATCGGCTCGGAGTAGACGAACACGCCGATGAGGAACTGCAGGCTGGGCGCGAGGTACTGCAGCAGGCCGACCGTCGTCAGCGACACGCGGATCGCCGCGGCGCCGAACAGGATCAGCGGGACGGCGGTGGCCACGCCGCCGCCGAGCAGCAGCAGCACGTGGCCGGCGCCCTCGTCGAAGAACGTCCCGCGCCCGGCCGCCTCGACCCAGACGACGTACGCGAGCGCGGCCGGCGCGAGCAGCGTGGTCTCCACCGCCAGGCTCTGCGCCCCGTCGACCCCCGCCCGCTTCTTCACAAGCCCGTAGACGCCGAACGAGCACGCGAGCGTCAGCGCGATCCACGGCGGGCGGCCGTAGTCGAGCGCCAGCAGGAGCACGGCCACGGCGGCGATCGCGACCGCGACCTTCTGGTGGCCGGTCAGCCGCTCGCCCAGCACGACGACGGCCAGCGCGACGGTCACGAGCGGGTTGATGAAGTAGCCGAGCGACGTCTCGACGACGTGCCCGCTGTTGACGCCGTAGATGAACACGCCCCAGTTCACGGTGATGAGCGCGGCGGCGAGCGCCAGCAGCCGCGCCCGGCGCCCGCCGAGCGTGCGCAGCCACGAGAACCCGGCGGTCAGCGCCAGCAGCCCGCCGAGGAAGAGCAGCGACCAGACGATCCGGTGGGCGAGGATCTCGACCGGCCCGGCGGGCGCGAGCAGCGGCCAGTACAGGGGGAACAGGCCCCACAGCAGATAGGCGCCGACGCCCGCGGCGAGGCCTGTGCGGTGCTGCGACACGTCCAGGTCAAAGTAGCCGCCTCAACCCCGGCGCCCCCCGGCCGATCAGAGGGTCGATGCGCCGTCTTGCCGCCGCCGCCGCCGCGCTCGCCGCCTGCGCCTGCGCCTTCGCCGCTCCGTCCGGCGCGGCCCCGCCCGGTGCCGTCAACCAGGCCAAGGACGGCTGGCCCGAGATCACCGGCATGCTGCTCATCAACCGCAACGACATGAGCCGCCCGCTCGACGCGCGCCCCGGCCACGACCCGTTCGGCGGCACCGACGCGCGCTACAGCTGCGACGGCGAGCGCAGCGACCGCGCGTGCCGGCACCGGCTCTACGAGTGCGAGCTCGGCCACGGCCGCTGCGTGCGCCACGACCGGGCGAACAACGAGCTGCTCGGCGGCCACGGGAACGACACGATCCACGGCGGCCCGTGGCAGGACGTCATCTGGGGCGACTACAAGCCCGACGGCCAGCCGCCCGCCCAGTTCGACCGGCTGAACGGCCACGGCGGGCGCGACTTCATCTACGCCTCGCACGGGTGGAACACGATCAAGGCCGGCCCGGGCCCCGACTTCGTCAAGACCCACTACGGGCGCGGGATCGTCGACTGCGGCAGGGGGCGCGACACGCTCTACACGAGCCGCCGCAACCTCCGCGCCAGGCGCTACAAGATCCGCAACTGCGAGCGGGTCACCACGGGCCACAGCGGCGCTACGCGCCACCGCGTCAGGAACGGCGCGAGCCGGGGCTAGGGCGCCGGCGGCGGCAGGCGGTCGAGCGCGCGGCCCAGGTACGGGCCGAGCGTGCGCGAGAACACCTGGGTGATGTGGCCGGCGTCCTTGTGGACGAGCGCGCCGCCGACCACGGGGAAGCAGCGCGTGCGGTCGCACATGAACGGCGTCAGGTTGACGAGCTGCAGCCGGGGGGAGCGCAGGCGCCGCGCGACCTCGGCGGCGACGTCGCGGCGCAGCGCCCGCTCGCGCGGCAGGGCGCACGCCCGGTCCGGCCGGCGGCGGTCCAGCACCGCCTCGGTCACGCACGCCGGCGTCCGGCGGCTGCTCCACGGGGTGTCGCGGATGACGACGACCTGCCGCACGGTCGGCGGCAGCTCCTCGACCGCCCGGAGGAAGCCCTCGGTCTGGGCGTCCTCCTGGCTCTGGCCCGGGGCGGTCATGACCTTTCCGCCGTGCTGCGAGGTGAACAGCGTCTCCACCTGCGGGTGGCTCTCGAGCCACGTGACGAGGGCGCGGTTGTACGCCACGCAGTCGTCCCGCCGGCGCCCCTTGAGGACCGGCGTCGCCTTCGTCAGCGAGCAGCCGGTCTCGGTCAGCGAGATGCCGTGCCATCCGCGCCGGCGGGCGGCGACGTCGAGCGCGGCGCGCCAGTGGGCGGCGTGGCTGTCGCCGACGAGGCCGATCGTCTTGACCGCGCCCTCCCAGTGGGCGCCGAACGCGCAGGAGTAGGGCGCCTGCCCGTCCCGGATCGGCTCGCAGGGGGAGTTCAGGCCGCCGCGGGCCTCCTGCGGGGTCGGGAACACGGTCAGGCGCAGCGCGCGGTTGACGCACGGGCGCTCGCGGTCGCGCGCGGCGGCGCCGAAGCAGCGCATGCGCTCCGGGCTGTCCTGGCCGGCCGACGTCCCGGCCATGCCCAGGACGGCCGCGGCGGCGGCGATCGCGACGGCGAGCCTCCTCATCCGGCCGCGCAGTGTAGGCGCGGCGCTCAGGCCAGCCGGGCCGGCAGCCCGAACCGCTCGAACGTCCCCTCCAGGCGCCGCGGGTCGGCGGGCTGGTCGACCCAGCGGTGGTACTTCTCGCGCTCCTCCGGCTCGATCGAGCGGGCGACGAACGCGACGACGTCGGCCACTCTGTCGCCGCGGAGCGTGAGCACGTTGAGCGCGAACGGCAGGTGCGCGCCGGCCTCCTCGTCCCACGCGTAGAACCCGATCGCCGGCTGCGCGTTGGCCGTCGTCAGCCGCGTCTTCCAGCGCCACGTCCCCGAAAGCGGCCACAGGGCGAGGAACTCCGCGAACCGGTCGCGCGGCCCGAACCAGCTGCGCAGCGGGGGCATCGAGATCGCGGCGTCCTCGGTGAGCATGGCGACGACGGTCTCGACGTCGTTCCGCTCCCACGCGTCGGCGTAGGCGCGCACGAGGTCGCGCAGCCCGTCGTCGCCGAGCATGCGCAGGTTCGCCTGCTGGCTCTGCTCGGGCACCCGCTCCTCGACCGCCCTGCGGGCGCGCTGCAGCGCGCTGTTGACCGACGCGACGGTCGTGCCGAGCGTCTCGGCGACCTCGGCGGCGGAGAACCCGAGCACCTCGCGCAGGATGAGCACGGCGCGCTGGGTGGCGGGGAGGTGCTGCAGCGCGACGACGAACGCCAGCTCGATGCTCTCGCGCAGCTCGTAGCGGGCCTCGGGGCCGGCGGGGCCGTCGCCGAGGTCGATCCGCTCGTCGGGGTACGGCTCGACCCACACCGACTCGACGAGCGGCTCGCCCGGCCCGTCGTGGGGGTCGGTCGCCGGGCCGTAGTCGACGGGCAGCACGCGCTTGGGCCGGCGCTCGATCTGGGTCAGGCAGGTGTTCGTGGCGATCGTGTAGAGCCAGGAGCGCAGCGAGCTGCGGCCCTCGAACCGGCCGAGCCCGCGCCACGCGCGCAGCAGCGCGTCCTGCAGGGCGTCCTCGGCGTCGTAGACCGAGCCGAGCATCCGGTAGCAGTGCGCGTGCAGCTGGCCGCGGTAGGGCTCGACGAGCTGGCGGAACGCCTCCTCGTCGCCGCGGCGGGCGGCCTGGAGCCGCCGCTTCTCGTGGTCGTCGGCGATCGTCGCCATCGTCGGGCCGAGCCTATGCGATGAGCCGGCGCCGGTCAGCGGGTCTAAGGAAATTGAGGCATGTTCGCGTCCAGCCCCGTCGTGCACCTGGAGCTGCACACCGGCGACCTGCGCGCCGCCCGCGCGCTGTACGCCGAGCTGTGCGGCTGGCGCCCTGAGCGGCTCGAGACCGGGGCGGGGGCGTACGAGTCGCTGGCGCTCGGCGGCGGGATCGGCGGCGGGATCGTGGAGTGCGGGGTGCGCCGGCCGCTGTGGCTTCCGTACGCCGAGGTGGGCGACGTGCGCGCGGCGACCGGCCGGGCGCGGGAGCTGGGGGCGGCGGTGCTGCTCGAGCCGCGCGAGGGCCCGGCCGGCTGGCGGAGCGTCGTGGCGACCGAGGCGGGCGGCGAGCTCGCGTTCTGGCAGCCGCGGCAGCGCTAGGTTCACCGGATGCTGCTCGCCCGGCGACTCCGGCTGCCCGACGCCACGCGCGGACTGCTGCTCGACCTCGACGGGGTGCTCGTCGACACGCTCGGGCTGGAGGCGGGCGCGGTCGACGGCATCCTCTCCCGGCACGTCTCCGGCGCGCCGGCGATCCCGTTCGAGCTGCTGCGCTCGGCGTTCGCGCTTCCCGTGCCGGAGAGCTGGCGCGCGATCCTGGCCGGGCTGGGGATCGAGGCGAGCGACGCGCTGGTCGAGGCGCTGACGGCGGACCTCGAGCGGGTGCGGGTCGAGGGGACGCCGGAGGTGCTCCCCGGGGTGGCGGAGATCGTGTCGGCCGCGCTGGCCGAGCGGCTGCCGGTCGCGGTCGTGTCGAACAACCCGTCGGCGCACGTCGCGGCGATCCTCGCGGCGACCGGGCTCGGCGACCTGGGCGCGGTCGTCGTCGGCAACGACGAGGGGCTGCCGAGCAAGCCCGCTCCCGACATGTACCTCGAGGGCGCGCGGCGGCTCGGGCTCGCCGCGGGCGACTGCGCCGCGGTGGAGGACTCGCTGCTCGGCGCGCGGGCCGCGCGGCTGGCCGGGTGCTTCGTCGTCGGCGTGGCGACGGGCGCGGACGACTTCGCGGTCCTGGAGGCCTCGCCCGACGTGGACCGCGCGCACGCGACGTTCGCCCTGCCGGCCGTGCGGCTGGCGCCGGGCGACGTGACGGTCAAGCGCGTGGCGTCGCCGAACGAGTTCGTCAGCCACATGGTCGAGCACATCGCGTGGCGGGCCGGGTGCGAGATCGACCTGGCGTGGCCGTCGGACGACTGGGAGGGGCTCGGGGCGGCGCTGGGCGCCGAGCTCGTGCCGCTGCTCGACGGGCCGGACCGGTCGTGGGCGATGGGGCTGATCGACGACGGCAGCGCGGAGGTGACGCTGGAGCGGGCCGCCGCGGGCTCCGTCGAGCTGACCGGGGACCCGCCCGTGCTCGACTGGTTCCTCGGGCTGCGGGTCGAGCAGCTCGCGTCGGGGGAGGCGCTGGTGGAGCTGCTGCGCGGGCTGGCGGGCGCAGCGGGGCTCCGCGTGACGGTCGCCGTGGGGTCGGTCGACGACGCGCACCACACGTGGGAGGCGGTGTTCCGCGGCGTCGGGCTGGCGCTGCGGGAGCTGTCGGCGACGCTCGTGCGGCACGCGGAGAGCGGCTCTGTGGAGCGCGTCGCGGCGGCGGACGGGTACGGCCTGCGGGTGGCGGCCAGCTCGCCGGAGGCCGCGTCGGTCGTGCGTACGACGGCCGAGAGCGTCTGCTCCGCCGAGCTGCGGCTCGAGCCGGGCGACTTCGAGGTCTCGCTGACCACCTCCCCGAGCGTCGACGCGCGCGGGCTGCGCGAGCTGGTCGCGCTGCTGGCCGCGGGCGCGGGCATCTCCGGCGGCGTGTCCTTCGAGGCGACCAAGCTCAGCTCCAGCCACGTCGTCTGCGAGGACGTCGGGATGACGCTCGGCGCGGCGTTCCGCGAGCTGGCGTCGGCGCGGATGGCGGCGCACGGGATCGAGGGCGCCGGGTGGGGCGTCGCGCCGTCCGAGCTGAAGCTCGCGCTGAGCTGGGAGGGGCGCAAGTTCCTCAAGCTGCTGCCGGTGGGGTGGAGCGACGGCGAGCTTAAGCGCTTTCGCGTCGGGACGACGCTGCGCAGCGGGCTCTTCAGCGAGGACCTCGACGACTTCCTCGACGGGTTCGTGGGCGGGATGCACGCGAGCGTGATGGTCCATTGGCCGCGGGGCGTCGACCTCGACGGCGCGTGGGCGGCGGTGTTCGAGTGCCTCGGCGGCGCGCTGGCGATGGCGCTGCGGCCGAACCGCGCGCGGCGGGGGCTGATCGCGGGCGTCAAGGCCACGCTCGCCTGACGCGGGTACGGTCCCGCTGCCGATGGAGATCCGCCGCCACCACCTCGCCTCGCTCGACTCGGACGGGCGCCGCGCGCTGCTGCAGCGCGTGCAGCAGGAGGTGCCCCCGGAGGTCGCCGCGACGGTCGCCGAGGTGGTCGCGGCGGTGCGCGACGAGGGCGACGCCGCGCTGCTGCGGTACACGGAGCGGTTCGACGGCGTGCGGCTCGACGCCTCCCGCATCGCGGTCTCCTCCGACGAGCTGCTCGGCGCGGGCGACCGGCTCGACGCCGCGACGCGCGCGGCGGTCGAGACCGCGGTGCGCGGGATTCGCGTCCACCACGAGGCGCAGCGCCCGCGCGCGGACTGGATGCGCGAGACGCACCCGGGCGTGACGACCGGCGAGCGCTTCCTCCCGATCGCGTCCGCGGGCCTGTACGTGCCGCGCGGGAAGGGCAGCTTCCCGTCGGTGATGGCGATGCTGACGGTGCCGGCGTCGATCGCGGGGGTCTCGCAGGTGGTGGCGTGCACGCCGCCGGGGCTGGAGGGAGAGGTGGACGCGGCGTCGCTGTACGCGGCGTCGCTGAGCGACGTCACGACCGTCCTGCGGGTCGGCGGCGCGCAGGCGATCGCCGCGCTGGCGTACGGGACCGAGTCGGTGCCGAAGGTCGAGAAGATCGTCGGGCCGGGCAACCAGTACGTGACGTACGCGAAGCGCCTGCTCTACGGCGTCGTCGACCCCGGGCCGCCGGCCGGCCCGAGCGAGTCGATCGTGCTGGCGGACGCCTCGGCCGACCCGCGGACGGCGGCGATCGAGCTGCTGGTGGAGGCGGAGCACGGGCCGGACTCCGCGGCGCTGCTCGTCACCGACTCCGCGGCGCTCGCCGACGAGGTCGCGTCGCTCCTCCCGGCGCTCGTGGCCGAGCTGCCGTCGCCGCGGCGCGAGTTCTGCACCACGGTGCTCGCGCGCTACGGCGGGATCGTCGTGGCGGCGGACTTCGACGACGCGCTCGCGTTCTGCAACGAGTGGGCGCCGGAGCACCTCCACGTCCTCGCCGCCGACCCGTTCGGCGTCCTGCCGCGGATCGTGAACGCGGGCGAGGTGCTCCTCGGCCCCCACGCGTCGATCGCCGTCGGCAACTACGTCGCGGGCGTCAACGCGATCCTCCCGACGGGCGGCTTCGCCCGCAGCTACTCGTGCGTCGGCGTCGAGGACTTCGTCAAGCGCTCGTCGTTCGCCTACGTCGCGAAATCGGGCGCGCCCGCGGTCGCGGAGGCGGCGGCGACGCTCGCGGACTACGAGGGCTTTCCGGCCCACGCGCGCGCGGCGCGGCACGCGGGGTCGTGACCCGGGACCGCGCGGTCGTGGCCCGTCCGCGCGGCTGACCGCGCCGGCGGGCCTCGGACGTCGGTCCACCCAGTTGCCGGGAGTCGCGGGGGGCGAGATCGTGCCGCCGCATGCCTACGGCCTGCATGGAAGCCGCCGACCGCGACCTCGTCGTCTCGATCGTCCGGGAGCACGCGGACGCGCTGCTGCGGACGGCGCGGCGGTACACGGCGTGTGCGGCCGACGCGGAGGACGCCTACCAGCGTGCGCTCGAGGTCTTCGTGAAGAGCGCTCACCGGCTGGAGGCGGAGGGCGTGCAGCGCTGGCTGCACGTCGTCGTCCGCAACGAGGCGCTAGCCGTCCGGCGGGCACGGTCGGCGCTCGTCGGGGTCGAGGACGAGGGGGCGCTCGACGCGCTCGACGACGCGCGGCACGTCGCGTCGGTCGAGGAGCGCTCCGAGCGCCTCGACGACCTCGGCCGCGCCGCGGAGGCGCTCCAGGGCCTCAAGCCGCAGGAGGTCACGGCGCTGTGGCTGAAGGCCGAGGGCCTCTCGTACCGCGAGATCGCCGACCGCCAGGGCTGGACGTACACGAAGGTCAACCGCGCGATCACCGAGGGCCGCCGCGCGTTCCTGCGCCGCTACGCGGACATCGAGGCCGGCGAGGAGTGCGAGCGCTGGTCGCCGGTCCTCGCGGCGATCGCCGGCGGCGAGGCGACGCCGCGCCAGCTCCTCCAAGCCCGCCCGCACCTGCGTAACTGCCCGTCGTGCCGGGCGTCGGTCGCGGCGCTGCGCCGCGGGGAGGCGGCGGTGGTGGCGCTGCTGCCGCCGGTGCTTGCGAGGGAGGAGGTGGGCGCGGGCGCGGGCGGCCGGCTCGGCGAGCTGTGGGCGGCGCTGCACGACCGCGTGACGGGAGTGGCCGTCTCCGTCCACGAGCGCGTGGCGGGAGCGGCCGTCTCCGTCCACGAGCGCGCGGCGGGAGCGGCGGCCTCCGTCCACGAGCGCGCGGCGGGAGCGGCGGTTTCCCTCCACGACCGCGCGGTCGCGGCGACGGTGAAGCTCCAGGCGGCCGCCGACGCGCTGCCGTCCGGCAAGGCCGCCGCCGTGGCGCTGTCCGCCGCGGCGCTCGCGGGCGGCGGTGTCGTCGCGGAGCGCGGGCTGGGCGGCGGAGACGCCCGCGCGGACGCCGCGGCACCCGCCGCCGTCGCCGCCGCCGCGACGGCCGCGCCGGACGAGGCATTCGGACCGTCGGGCCGCGACCGCCCGCGCCTCGCCGCGCCG
>DASZEJ010000026.1:0-2008 GCA_035940955.1 Solirubrobacteraceae bacterium | reverse complement strand
GCGGGGGGGGGGGCGGGGGCGGCGGGGGGCGGGGTGTGGCGCTCGGGGCCGTCTGGGGTGCGCGAGGCGGAGCGGGGCGGTGGGCTGTCGGAGGGAGGTGACGTGCTGTCGGCGGCGAGGCGGGCGCGGTCGACCTTCCCGCTCGCGGTCAGGGGGAGCTCGTCGAGCGGCGTGACGGTGGCCGGGACCATGTGCGCGGGCAGGCGGTCGGCGGCGAACGCGCGCAGCGCGGCCGGTGTCGTTTCGTCGCCGGCGACGACGAAGGCCGTGAGGGCGCGGTCGCCGTCGGGGCGCTCGTGGGGGACGACGGCGACTTCGCGCACCGCGGGATGCGCGAGCAGCGCCGCCTCGACCTCGGCCGGCTCGACGCGCTCGCCGCGGACCTTGACCTGGGCGTCGACGCGGCCGTGGTGCTCGAGCAGGCCGTCGGCGCGCGCGGTGACCATGTCGCCGGTGCGGTAGCGGCGGGTGCCCGGTGGGCCGGCGGGGTCGGGGATGAAGCGGTCGGCGGTCGCGCGGGGGCCGCCGAGGTAGCCGCGCGCCAGCTCCGGTCCGGCGACGTGCAGCTCTCCCTCGACGACCGCCGTCCGCACGCCGGGCCAGGGGCGGCCGATCGGCGGCCGGGCGGCGCGGTCGGCGGCGCTGGCCGTCCGCGACGTGCAGCGCCGCCGCCACGGGACGAGCGCGCTGGTGACGCCGTTGGCCTCGGCCGAGCCGTACTCGACGGCGACCTCGAACGGCAGGTCGCGCGGCGCCCACGCGCGGACCGTGTCGCCGCCGACGGTCATCAGACGGAGGGCGGCGCCGCGGTCCCACGGCAGGCGGTAGAGCGCCTCGGCGAGCGGCATCCCGACGAACGCCTGGGTGATGCGCTCGGCGACCATCCAGTCGCGCAGCTCGGCCGGCGACGCGGCCGCGGACGGGTCGGGGACGTGGAGGCTGGCGCCCGCGGCGAGCGCCGGCCAGATCTCCGCGGCCGACGCCGAGGCGCCCGGCGGCGTGAGCCAGCTCGCGCGGTCCGAAGGGCCGAGGCGCCGGCCCGCGCGGTGCGTCGCCGCCCGGTGCGCGAGCGCGCGGTGCGTGACGCCGACGGACTTGGGCTCGCCCGTGGACCCCGACGTCTGGACGATGCAGGCGAGCATGTCGAGGTGGACGGGCGCGGGCGGGGCCGCGGGGCCGGCGTCCCGCAGCGCCGCGGCCACGTCCGCCCGTTCGAGGACGGCGGCCGGGCCGACCGCGGCGAGCGCCTGGTCGACGCGCGCCCGCGGCCAGGCGGGGTCGAGCAGCAGCGCCGCGCCGCCCGCGCGCAGCACCCCGAGCAGCGCGACGAGCAGCTCCGGCGAGCGCTCGACGCACACGCCGACGGGGACCTCCGGGCCCACGCCGCGCGCGCGGAGCGCCGACGCGATCGCGCCCGCCGCGGCGTCGAGTGCGCCGTAGGTCAGGGACGCGCAGCCGCCGGCGGCGACCGCCGCGGCCTCCCGGCGCGCAGCCCGCGCGGCGGGGACGGGGGCTCCGGCGGCGGCGGAAGGCTCCGCGGGCGCGGTCGCGCCGGCGGCGGCGGAAGGCTCCGCGGGCGCGGACGCGGTCGCGCCCGCGCCGGCGACCGCCAGCGCGTCCGGCGCACCGGCCGCGTGCCGGGCGACGAGCGCGTGCACCGGCTCGAGCGGCGTCCCGCCGGCGGGATCGCTCATCCGATCATCCCCATCCCGAACGCGAGGTCGCCGCGCACGTAGAACTCGACGGGCTCGCCGACGGCGAGCTCCGCGTCCGCGCCGCCCAGCGCGCGGGGCGCCTCGTCGTCGAGACCCTCCGGCGCGTCCGGTGCCCACAGGGACACGACCGCCACCGCCGTCGCCTGCCCCTCGTCGCGGTACAGCACGAGCACGCCCCGGTTCTCCTCGCGCGCGGTCAGCCGCCGCACCCACGCCTCGTCGAGCAGCCGCACGAAGCGCGCGGCGTCGAGGCTCGCGACACGTCCCAGCCAGACCCGGATGCGCATGCGGCG
>DASZEJ010000025.1:0-71160 GCA_035940955.1 Solirubrobacteraceae bacterium | reverse complement strand
CGCTACGCAACCTGCGCGCCCGCATCGCCCAACGCCTACTCGCGCTGACCGCCTGCGTCTACCTCAACCACTGGCTCGGACGCCCCTCCCGCTCGCTCGTCGACTTCGTCGCATAACGAGCGCGCGGAATCACTCATCTAGTGCCCGGCCGGCGTCTCGCGGTGCTCGTCGGCGTCCGCGCCGAGCGACGGGAGCGGGGGGATCCCGTCCTCGTGCGGCGTGCCGCGCACCTCGCCGGTGAAGCCGAGGTCCGTGAGCCGCCGGATCTCGCGCTCGCCCTCGCGGCGCGCGGGGTGCTCGGGCGGCAGGTCGCGGATCAGCTTCGCGATGCGGTTGCGCAGCTGCAGGGCGAAGTGCGGCGTCGACGCGCCCATCAGCTGGCGCACGTCGTCGACGGTGACCTCGCGGCCGCGCCGCGCGGGGTGCTCGGCTTCGCTCATGAGGAGGGCGCGCTCGTTGCTTCGGGGTCGACGAGGGTGATCTCGAGGAGGTTGTCGATCCGCGACTGCGTGGCGAGCGGCATCGCCTTCTCGTCGCCGATGATCCAGCCGTGATTGTAGACCCCGCGCACCGGGTCCTTCCGGTAGCCGGGGCGGATGTCCTGCAGGTAGCCGTCGACGAGCGTGTCGAGCCGCTCGGCGCCGCTGTGCAGGAGGACCGGGCCGTACGTCCCGCTGCCCGACAGCGGCGCGGCGGCGACGGCGTCGAGCGGCCGGCCGCGGTTGACGAAGACCACGCCGTGGCCGGGGTCGTCGACGTCCCAGCCGAAGTCGCCGTCCTCGAAGTTGGCGAAGGCGATCGCGTTGGCGACCGCGTCCTCGATCCGCGTCACGCGCGCGACGGTGCCGAACCGGCGCAGCTCGCGCTCGACCTTCGGCGACACCGTGCTCTCCGGCCCGAGGACGTAGATCTTCGGCTGCTGGTGGCGCTCCAGCGCGGCCTTCGTCGCCGCCGGGATCGCGTCGCGCTCGACGAACAGGACCGGGTCGCCGGACTTCGCCGCCCAGGCCGCCGCCGGCACGGCGAACTCGGGCTTCTCGGTGCCGACGACGAGGACGTGGTCGCTCGAGCGCCCGCGCGCCTCGCTCAGCACCGCGTCGACCTGGGCGGCGACCTCGGCCGGGTCGCGGCCGCTCACGTCGGTCGCCTTCAGCCCGCTGGGCTCGGCCACGTCGCCCACGCGGATGACCTGCGCGCCGCCGGCCTCCTGCGAGCCGCTGGGCTGCAGCGCGTCGAGCGCGCTCTGGCTCGCCTCGGGCAGCTCGTCGCCGTCGGTGAGGAGGACCGGCGCGCCGATCGGGTCGGCGTAGAGCGCCGCCGCGGCGATGCCGCCGCGCCAGTCCTCCGCGTCGACCAGCGCGACGGCGCGGGGCCGCGTCGACGGGTCGGTCGCCGGATAGACCGCGCGTGCGACGGCTGCGGCGTTGGCGATCGCGTCGGCGCCGCCGACGCGGGTCGTGTTCTTCGTCGCGAAGGCCGGGAACCCGAGGTCGCGCGCGGCCTCCTCCTCGTCGCCCTTGACGCCGACCTGGGGGCGCTCCGTCGTGTCGCCTCCGCCGTCGCCGCCGCCGCAGCCGGCGGCCGCGAGCGCGGCCAGCAGCGCGACCGCGGCCCGTCGTCGGGGGTGGCCTCCAAGCACGCGCGGCAGGGTACCGTCCGGCCATCGCCGATCTGCCGCCCGTCCTCGAGCAGCACGCGCCGCTCGTGCGCTACGACAGCTCGGAGCGTGACCGGGCGACCGCCGTCGAGGCGCTGACCGCGCGGGTCGTCGGCGAGAGCGTCGTCCTGCGCCCGCGCGTCCGGCCGCTGCCCGACGTGACGTACGGCCGGCGCGTGCGCGGCAGCGACGGCCGGACGTGGCTCCAGTACTGGTTCCTCTACGCGACCAACGCGCAGGACCGCGGCGTCGTCCGCACCGGGCGGCACGAGGGCGACTGGGAGATGGTGCAGGTCGCGCTCGGCCGCGACGGCCGCCCGCGGGAGGCGACGTTCGCGCAGCACTCGTGGGCCGAGGCGTGCCGGTGGCGCGGCGTCGTCTACGTCGCGAACGGCTCGCACGCCTCGTACGCCTCGCCGGGCGAGCACGGGCGCCCGTGGCCGGATCCCGACGACCTCGCCGACGGGCGCGGGCGGGCGGTCCGGCCGCGGGTCGAGCCGTTCGGCGCGTGGGCTCGCTGGCCTGGCCGCTGGGGGCGGTCGGAGGCGTCGTGGGTCCCCGGCGAGCAGTCGAGCCCGCGGGGGCCGGCGTTCCAGGAGGACGGCGCATGGCGCGACCCGGCGGCGTTCCACGCGCGCGCCCGCGCGTGCGGCAGCGGCGCCCCGCCGCACCCGCTCGGCGTGCGGCTTGGCGCGTTGGCGGCCTTGATCGGCGCCGCCGCCGCGGCCTTGAGCGCCGTTCGGACACGCGTCCGCCGCCTCGCATGATCCGTTTCAAGGCGCTATGGTGCTCGCCACATGCCGAATCCATGGTCACGTGGCCATGGAGCGGGGGACCCATGTAGGTGGGGCTAATCGCACGGTCATCCGTGTGAAGCGCAGGCTCTTTTCGCGCTAGCCCGTCAGCTAACCCCGCAGGCCGACGAAAGAGGAGTTGGTGCCGTGCGGGGGGCTTCCCTGGTCGCCTTCATCGTGATGCTCGTCGTGGCGCTCGTGGGAGCGCCGTCCGCCGTGGCGCAGGACACGGGCGGGATGAGCTACGAGTCCGCCAAGGAGCGCGAGGCGCGCAAGGCCAAGCGGCTGCGGCTGCGGCTCGTCCAGGGTCCGACCGCGACGATCCTCCCGAACGGCCTGGCCGCCGCGCCCACCGGCGCGCCGCCGCAGGTCCACGCGGCGATCCAGGCCGCCAACCGCATCGTCGGCAAGCCGTACCGGTACGGCGGCGGGCACGCGAAGGTCGAGGACGCCGGCTACGACTGCTCGGGCACCGTCTCCTACGCGCTGCTCGGCGCGCGGCTCCTCAAGGCGCCGCTCGACTCCTCGAGCTTCATGCGCTGGGGCGAGCGCGGCCCCGGCGCGTGGATCACCGTCTACACGAACCCCGGCCACGCCTTCGCCGTGATCGCGGGCCTGCGCCTCGACACCAGCGCCGCCGGCGACCCGAGCGGCCTCAAGGGCCCGCGCTGGCGCCGGACGCTGCGCTCGACGCGCGGCTACCGCGCGCGCCACCCGGTCGGGCTCTAGCCCGCCTCGTTCGGCCGGCCGCTCTGCAGCAGCGGGCTCGTGCCGGCCGGGTACGGCCGCCCGGTGAGCGGGTTCAACGCCGGACCCTTCTTCGTGCCGGGATTCGAGGGCGGCTCCGGGGGAGGCGACCCAAGCGGTTCGATGGCACGGCTTCGCATGGCGTCAGCCTTCCCGTCCGTGACCGGCGGCAATCGCGCCCGGAGGCGCGGGTCCCGCTGCGCCGCCGGGCGTCTCGAGGAGGTGGAGCTCGGCGATCTGCGACGCGCCGACCCAGAGCGAGCGGGGCGGATGCATCGGAGCGACCGGCTGTCCGGCCTCGTCGGCGGCCCAGAGCTCGCGCAGGAAGAGGTCGTGCTCCGGCGAGGGCGACTGACCGAACGCCGCGCCGGGCCCGTACCGGCCGATCGCCATGCGGGGCGCGGCAGGCGCGGCCGAGTCGCGGAAGTGGACGAGCACCCAGACGCCGGTCTCCCGGTGGCGCTGGAACGCGAAGTCCCAGGCGTCGCGCGCGTCGCGGGCGCCGATCGCGTAGTGCCACCACCGCAGCGTCCCGTCGCCGCGCTCGGCGCCGAGCAGGAGGGTGCTCAGCGCGAGCCCAGCAACGACCGGCGCCGCGACGACGACAACCAGCACGTAGGCCAGCGCCTCGGTGTACTCGTCGCGCCAGCCGGCGCCCTCCAGCTCGCCGACGAGCTCCCACGTCCACGCGCTGAAGACCACGTGGATCGCGACGGAGAAGAACAGCGCGCGCAGCACGGCACGCTGGTCGCCGAGGCTCGAGCTGCCGGCCCGCTGGCGCTGCGCGAGGTCGCCGACCACGAAGCCCGGGAGGAGGAAGACGGCTGTCGCGATGACGGCGGCGAGCGTCGAGAACACGGCCCCGCGAACCTAGACGCGGAGGTGTTGCCCGAGTCACGCGTCGTGTGTCGGAACTCCCCGCCGCTCGCGCAGGATCTGCTCGCGCTCCGCGAGGCGGTTCTCGCGGCGCAGCTGGGCCTCGCGCTGGCGGCGGCGCTCGGTGTCGTCGTTGCACTCGAGCGCCGGGACCGGGGAGGGGCGGCCGTCGTCGTCGAGGGCGACCATCGTCACGTAGGCGGTGTTGGTGTGGCGCAGGGCTCCGGAGCGGGGGTCCTCGGCCTCGACGCGGACGCCGACCTCCATCGACGTGCGCCACGCCGCGTTCACGCGCGCCTTGAACGTGACGACCTCGCCGACGTGGACGGGCTCCTCGAACGTCATGCGGTCCATCGCCGCGGTGACGACGCGGCGGCCGGAGTGGCGGGTCGCCGCCAGGCCGGCGGCCTCGTCGCAGTAGCGCATGACCGCCCCGCCGTGGACGTAGCCCGCGCTGTTGGCGTCGGTGACGCCCATCCAGCGGACGAGGACAGACTGGGAGTCAGCAGGCGTCCGGGAGCGCACCGACCGCATGGTACGTTGCTCACCATGCCCGGACTCGGTGGCCGTTTCAGCACAGTCGTCAAGGCCAAGATCTCCAAGATGCTCGACCGAGCAGAGGATCCTCAGGAGACCCTGGACTACTCGTACGAGAAGCAGCTCGAGCTGCTCCAGAACGTCAAGAAGGGCATCGCCGACGTCGTCACGTCGAAGAAGCGCCTTCAGCTCCAGTCGGGCAAGCTCGAGCAGCAGGTCGTCAAGCTCGACACGCAGGCCCGCCAGGCGCTCGCCGCGGGCAAGGAGGACCTCGCGCGCGCCGCGCTCGAGCGCAAGCAGCTCGCGCAGACCGAGCTGCAGTCGCTCGACCAGCAGGTCGCCGAGCTCGAGGACCAGCAGCAGAGGCTGATCGAGAACGAGCAGAAGCTGCGCACGAAGATCGAGGCCTTCCGCACGAAGAAGGAGGTCATCAAGGCGCAGTACTCGGCCGCCGAGGCGCAGGTGCAGATCTCCGAGGCGGCGACCGGCGTCGGCGAGCAGATGGCCGACGTCGGCCTCGCGATGCAGCGGGCGGTGGACAAGACCGAGCAGATGCGCGCGCGGGCGTCGGCCGTCGAGGAGCTCGAGGCGGCCGGGACGTTCGAGGACATCACGGCGCTCGGCGAGGGCAACGACGACATCGACCGCCAGCTCAAGGAGCTGACGTCGGCGTCCGCCGTCGACGACGAGCTGTCGAAGATGCGCGCCGAGCTGGGCGCCGGGTCCGGCGGCGACAAGCCCGCCGGCGAGCTCGGGCAGGGGAGCGGGCAGTGATCGTCCGCATCGCCACCGAGGGCCAGTTCGAGCTCGCCCAGTCCGACTACGAGGCGGTCAACGAGCTGGACAACCAGTGTGTCGAGGCGGTCGACGCCGGCGACGAGGCCCGCTTCCGCGAGCTGTTCGCGCAGCTCATCGAGATGGTTCGCTCCCGTGGCCGCAAGCTCGGCGACGAGGAGCTCGTGCACTCCGACGTGATCCTGCCCCCCGAGGACACCGACCTCGAGGAGGCCCGGCAGGAGTTCACCGGCGAGGGCGCGATCCCCGACTCACTGATCCCCGGCTCCGGCTAGCCACCGCTCCTCCCACTCGGACACCGCGAACGCGCGCCCGGGCACGGCGCCGATCGCGAGCACGGCGGTGCCCGGCTCGGTCGCGTGCGCGACGCGGTGCGAGGGCGGCGTGACGAGCACGAGCGTTCCGGCGGGCGCGTCCAGCGCCTCGCCGCCGTCGACCACGAAGCGCGCGGCCCCGGCGACGACGACGTAGAGCTCCTCGGACTCGTCCTCGTCGTGCGGCTCGACGACGAGGTCACCGGCCCGCTCGGCGGTGTAGGCGTTCGTCCCGAACGCCCGGATGCCGAGGTGGTGGCGCACCGGGCGCCAGGCCATCCCCTCCGCCGCGATGGCCGGGACCTCGTCGATGCGGACGGCGCGGACGCTCACCGGGCGGTCGCCACCCGGCGGAACGCGCGCCGGCGGCCGCGCCGCCGGGCACCGCGCGAGCGCGGGCGGATCTGCGCCGCGCGGGCGCGCAGGAGCTCGGACTCGTGCCGCGTGCGGAGGAACGGGTCGGCGACGACCCGGCCGCTGTCGACCTCGATCGCGGCGACCGGGCCGTTCTCGCCCTCGGCGAGCAGGACCTGGCCGGCGAGCGGCCGTGCGCTGTCGAGGCCGGCGAGCTGGGCGAGCGCGCCGCCGTCGGCGTCGTGGGCGCGGCGGATGGTGAGGGTGGAGAGCTGGGCGTGGGAGAGCACTTCGGGCTCCTTCCTGATCTCGTAACTGGCGTAATCATATAGCTAGTTACGTAACCAGTCAAGTCGAGATGCTAGTGTTGTCCGTGATGGCTGTCGATAAGCGAACGGTCATGGAGGTGGAGTTCGTGAGCCAGGCGCCCGGCGGGCTCGAGACGGTCCGCGAGTTCGTGAACACCTACGACGTCGACGACGGCACGGACGCGCTCGCGACGCCCGACGCGCTCGCCCGCTGGCTGCGCGAGCACGGGCTGCTGGACGAGGACGAGGACGCCGGCGCGACGCGCGCCGACGTCCGCCGCGCGGCCGCGCTGCGCGACTCCCTGCGCGAGGTCCTGCTCGGCCACCACGGCGGCTACGAGATCGACCCCGCCGCGCTGGCGGGGATCGAGGACGCCGCGCGCCGCGCGCGGCTCGAGCTGCGGTTCGGCCCCGACGGCACGGCTCGCCCCGAGCCGGCACGCGGGGGGGTCGACGGCGCGCTGGGCCGCCTGCTCGCGCTCGTCGCCGAGGCTCAGGCCGGGGGGACGTGGCAGCGGCTCAAGGTGTGCCCGGCCGACGACTGCCAGTGGGCGTTCTACGACCGCTCGCGCAACCGCTCGGCGGTGTGGTGCAACATGGCCGTCTGCGGCAACCGGGCGAAGGTCCGCAGCTACCGCGAGCGCCACGCCCACCGAGCAGTGTGACGTCATCCACTGATCGGATCCGGTCGACGGGAACACCGCAGTCATGTACGCGTGGGCCGTCGGCAGGGTGATCCGCCGGCAGTTCGCCCGGCTCTCGGCCGGGGACTGGCGCCGGCCGTTCGCGCGCTTCGGCAGCGACGCCGTCCTGCGCTTCCCCGGCGACCACGGCCTCGCCGGCGAGTTCCGCGGCCGGCCGGCGATCCGCGACTGGTTCGAGCGGACGTGGTCGCTGTTCGACATGGCGTTCACCGTGGACGCGGTCGCCGTGGCGGGGCCGCCGTGGGACATGGAGGTCTCCGTCCGCTGGCGCAACCAGCCGCGCACGGGCGACGGCCGGGTGTTCCCCAACCGCGGCATGTCGTTCATCCGCGTCCGCTGGGGCCGGGTGGTCGAGGACGAGCTCTACGAGGACACGCAGGTGCTCGCCGACGCGGTCGCCCACGCCGAGATCCTCGCCGCCGCGCGAGCTACAGCGGGACGCCCCACAGGGGGAACCAGCGCTCGAGCTCTGGCTCCATCGGCAGCTCCCCGCCCAGCTGCGCCTTGAGCCGCAGCTCGGCCTCGTTGTCGCGGACCTGCTCGCCGTCGCCCGGCACGAACGGGTACCAGAGGCCGCGCTTGACGTTGTAGATGAAGTACGCGTCGCGCCCGCCCTCCCGCGTGAAGCGGAACACGGCGGCGAGGATGCGCGCGCCGTAGCCGCCGACGTCGAGCGCGTCCTTGATCGCGCTGATGCCGACGACCAGGTCCTCGACGTCGGGATCGGACAGCACGACCCAGCGGTAGCCGTACCGGTCGTCGCTCGTCTCGACCTTCGTCCCCGTCTCCTCGCCGGTCGCGCGCAGGATCTCCTCGGCGTCGGCGACGATCCGCGAGAAGTCGCTCGTCGCCTCGGCCTGGAAGACGATCCCCGCCCTGCCGCTGTTCGTCATGCCGTGCTCGGTCGACAGCGTCACGTACGCGGTCGACATCGCGAACAGCCGGTCCTTCTTCGCCGGCTTCGGCGTGCGCGACCGGCCCAGGAGGGAGTCGAGGAACCCCACCGGCTACGCGGCCAGCGGCGTGGCGGCGGTGCCCTGGAGCTGCGCCTCCAGGCGCTCGAGCTGCGCGATCCGCTTGTCCATCGGCGGGTGCGTCGAGAACAGGTTGAAGACCGACTTCGCCGACGGTCGCGCGATGTAGAAGGCGGCGAGCTCGGAGTGCGCGCGCAGGTCCTGCTGCGGGATGCGCTGCATCGTGCCGTTGATCTTCATGAGCGCCGAGCTGAGCGCGCTCGGCCGGCGCGTGATCTCCGCCGCGCCGCGGTCGGCCGCGAACTCGCGGTAGCGCGACAGCGCCGACATGAGGAAGAACGACAGCACGTAGACCGCCAGCGACACCAGCAGCAGCGCCAGGAAGCCGGGGTTCTCGTCGTCGTCGCCGCCGCCGAAGAAGAACCCGAACTGCAGGATCATCGACGCGATCGACGCGAAGAAGCTGACGATCGTCATGATCACCACGTCGCGGTGGCGGATGTGGGCCAGCTCGTGGGCGAGCACGCCCGCGAGCTCGGCGGGGGACAGGATCTCCATGATCCCGGTGGTGACGCAGACCGTCGCCGCCTTCTTGGACCGGCCCATCGCGAACGCGTTGGGCATCGACGTGCGCATGATCGCCACCTTGGGCTTCGGCAGGTCGGCCTGCACGCAGAGGCGCTCCACCATCGCGTGCAGCTCGGGAGCCTCGCGCGGCGAGACCTCCTCGGCGCCCATGGCCCGCAGCCCCAGCTTCTCGGCGGCGAGGAGCTGGAAGAGGAACAGCGCGCCGGCGATGACGGCGATCGTGATGCCGCTGGCGCCGGCGCTGAACAGCGCCGCCATGAGGACGACGTAGACGGCGCCGAGCAGGAAGATCGTAAGGAGCATCCGGGCCTGGAGCCCGGCGGGTGCCTTGAGGGCGGAGGGGCGGTTCATCGTGCCTCACATTCTACCGGTGGCCTGCACCCGTTTTTGCAGGGGAAACGTGGCCGGGGTCGTAGCATCGCGCGCCGCTCGTGCGTCTTCGGGTCCTGATCGCCTGCCTGCTCGCCCCCGCCGTCCTGTGGGCGGTCCTGCCCCTCCCCTCCAGCGGCCAGCGGCTGCAGGACAAGATCGACCGCGCGCGCGACCAGGTCCAGCGCAAGAAGGGCACCGAGCGCGTCCTGTCGAGCGACATCGCGGCGTACTCGCGGCGGATCAGCAGGCTCCAGGGGAAGATCGGCGGGCTGCAGGCGCGCCAGGACCGCATCCAGGCCGACCTCGACGCGAAGAAGGCCGAGCTGATCCGCCTGCAGACGCGGCTGCGCGACGAGCGCGCGCGCCTGACGCGCCTGCGCGAGCGGCTCGACGAGACGCGCAAGCAGCTCGCCGTGCGCCTGGTCGAGATCTACAAGGCCGACAAGCCCGACGTGCTCAGCGTCGTGCTCAACTCCGACGGCTTCGCGGACCTGCTCGAGCGCGGCGAGTTCATCCAGCGGATCGCCGAGCAGGACCGGCGGATCGTGACCACCGTCCGCGACGCCAAGGCGGAGTCCGAGGCGACCGAGGCCACGCTCGACGCGCTCGAGCGCCGCCAGCAGCGCGTGACCGCGATCGTCCTGCGGCGGCGCAACGAGATCGCCGAGGTGAAGATGCAGCTGGTCGGCACGCGCGTCGGCCTGGAGAACACGCGCGACGGCAAGCGCGCCGCGCTCGGCCGGGTGCGCAGCGAGCGCCACGAGATCGAGGAGGACCTCGAGGCGATGGAGGCCCAGCAGGCCAAGATCCAGGCGCAGCTCTCGGGCGTGCCCGCGGGGCCGATCCGGGCGGGGTCGGGCGCGATGATCTGGCCGGTCAACGGGCCGATCACCGGCGTGTTCGGCGAGGCGCGGCCGGGCCACATGCACGCGGGGCTCGACATCGCGGCGCCCGAGGGCACGCCGATCCGCGCGGCGCAGTCCGGCCGGGTCGTCCTGCTCGGCTGGACCGGCGGCTACGGCAACTACACGTGCGTCCAGCACGGCGGCTCGCTGAGCACGTGCTACGCGCACCAGTCGCGCTACGGCACGTCGATGGGCGCGAGCGTCAGCCAGGGCCAGGTCATCGGCTACGTCGGCAACACCGGCCACTCGTTCGGGGCGCACCTGCACTTCGAGGTGCGCGTCAACGGCTCGCCGGTGAACCCGATGGGCTACCTGTAGGCGACCGCGCGCAGCGCGGCGACGAGCGGGCCGCCGGGCGCGCCGGCGTGCATCGTCGCGGTGTCGACCACGGCGGCGCGGCGCTCGCCGTCGAGGACCTCCAGCCGCCCTGCTTCCAGGCGCAGGCGCAGCGAGAACGCGTCCTGCACGCCGCGGAGCATCGGCAGGTCGATGCAGAACGCGCGGCGGCCGGTGGTGTCGAGGGCGTGCACGAACGGCTCGCCCACGCCGTCGTAGAGCGTGTAGGCCCAGCGGCCGTCGCGGGTCGTCGCGCGGGTGACCGGGTAGCCGCGCATGTCCTCGTCCGGCTCGCGGGCGTCGACGATCGCGCCCGCCTCGAGGCGCCCGTCGACCAGGTCGAGCGAGCGGACCGCGTAGGCGCGCGGGTCGTCCGGGTCGACGTAGTTGACGAGGAAGAGCCGGCGGCCGTCGGGGGAGAGCGCGTCGAAGCTGAAGTCGCCGCGCAGGGTGAGGCGGCGGCGGAGCCTCAGCGTGCGGGCGTCGAGGACGGCGAGCCGCGTGCGGCGCAGCGGGAAGCCGTGGTGCGTCTCGCGCGGCCGGATCAGCACGAGCGTGCGCGCGTCGGCCGACAGCCCGTCGGCCGTGCCGTCCAGGGCGATGCCGGGGATGGTGAGGCGCTCCCGGAGCAGGCGGCTTCGCCTGACGGTCCCGCCCTCGGCGTCGATCCGCGCGACGAGCGTCGTCCCGCGGCCCGCGGGCAGGGCGACGAAGCGGTCCGAGCCGCCCGGCGCGACCACCCCCTGACTCCCGACGTCGACGTTCCCGACCGGCAGCCCGTCGCCGCGGGCGGCGCCCGGGGCGGCGAGGGCGGCCGCCGCGGCCAGCAGCAGCGCTCGTCTCATGCCGCTTGTACGGGGAGGCGGGCGCCGGAGGTCCCCCGGTAGCCTCGATCGCGTGCTCCCCGAGATCGACGTCCTCGGCCTCGAGCTGAAGACCTTCGGCATCTTCTTCGCCCTGAACTTCGTCGCCTGGGGCGCGATGGCGGCGCGGCGCTTCCGCGAGCTGGGGCGGTCCGAGGACCTCGCCTACGAGCTGGTGTTCGCGGCGCTGGGCGGCGGGCTGGTGGGGGCGAAGCTCTACTGGGCGGTCGACAACGGCGAGCTGACCGCGTCCGGGCTCTTCAGCGGGTCGGGGCTGACGTGGTACGGCGGGCTGCTCGGCGGGGCGGTCGCCGTGATCGCGTGGGCGAAGTGGCGCGGCGTCTTCACGCCGCGGCTGCTGGACATAGCGGGGATCGGGCTGCCGCTGGGGTACGCGATCGGGCGGATCGGCTGCCAGGTGTCGGGCGACGGCGACTACGGCGAGCCGTCGGACCTGCCGTGGGCGATGGGCTACCCGGACGGGGTCGTGCCGACCGACCCGGGGGTCGAGGTCCACCCGACGCCGCTGTACGAGGCGCTGTCGATGGGGCTGCTCGCGTGGCTTTTGTGGCGCGCGCGCGACGCGTTCCGGCCGGGGGCGGTGTTCGCGATCTACCTGGTGGTCGGGGGGATCGAGCGGTTCCTGGTCGAGTTCGTGCGGCGCAACGAGCCGGGCGCGCTGGGGCTGACCTCGGCGCAGCTCATCTCGGCGGCGATGGTCGCGGGCGGCGCCGTCGCGCTGGCGCTGATGGCGCGGGGCGGCGGGCTCAGGCTCGGTCGGCCAGCGCCTCGATCGGCGACCGCCTGACGGCGGGCGCGGCCGGGGTGCCGCCGCCGCCGGTGCGCGCGCCGCTCGCGATGAGGGCGGCGGCGACGAGCACGAGGGCGACCGAAGCGCCGGCGGCGGTGCCGAGGCGGTCGGAGGCGACGACGCCGAGCGCGCCGCTGCCCGCGCCCACGGCCGCGGCGATGAGCAGCCGGGCGCGCAGGGCGCCCCCCGCGCGGGCCGCGACGCCGGGCGCGACGAGCAGGGCGAGCACGAGCAGGTTGCCGAGGCCCTGCACGGCGACGACGATCGCCGCCGCGAGGAGGACGAGCAGCGCCGCCTCGGTGCGGGCGGGCGCGATCCCGAGCGCGGGCGCCGCGGCGGGCGAGAAGGCGACGGCGGTGAGCGCCCGGTGGCCCGCTGCGAGCGCGAGCGGGATGGCGACGGCGAGGACGGCCGCCGCGATCAGGTCGGCGTCGGTCACGCCGAGCAGGTCGCCGAACAGCAGGTCGGCGAGCGGCGTCCGCGCGTCGATGGCGAGCAGCGCGCCGAGGCCGAACAGCGCCGTGACGGTGACGGCGATCGCGGTGTCGCCGCCGATGCGGCGGTCGCGGGCCGCGAGCGCGACCAGCAGCGCGGCGGCGAGCACGCCCCCCGCGCCGCCGAGCAGGAGCGGCGCCCCGGCGGCCGCGGCGACGGCGAGGCCGGGGAGCATGGCGTGGGAGAGCGACTCGGCGGCGAAGGCGTGGCGGAAGGCGAGCAGCCAGACGCTGAGCGGGCCGCAGGCGGCGCCGAGCAGGACGGCTTCGAGGAGGGCGCGGTCGCGGAGGGTCACGCGGCGGCCGCCCCGCTCCGCGCCCCCGAGCCCCCGCGGCGGGCCGCGCCGCTCACGCTTCCCCGCGGTCGTCGTGGTGCTGGATCGTCAGCCCCATCCGCGGCTCGCGCAGCACGACCAGCTCGTCGCCGTAGGTCTGCGCGAGCGTCGGCGCGGTGAGGGTCTCCTCCGGCGCGCCGAAGGCGATCTGGCGGCGGTTGAGGCATAGGACGCGGCTCCAGCGGCGCGACTGCTCGACGTCGTGGGTGGCGACGAGCAGCGTCCGGCCCTCGCTGGCCAGCTCGTCGAGCACGGCGAGGATGCGCTCCTCGCTCGCGCGGTCGACGCCGGCGAACGGCTCGTCGAGCAGGAGCACGCGGGCGTCCTGGACGATCGCGCGGGCGATCGTCGCGCGCCGGCGCTGGCCGCCGGACAGCGCGCCGTACCGGCGGCCCGCCTCGGCCGCGAGGCCGCCGCGGTCGAGCGCGTCGCGGGCGGCGTCGCGGTCGGCCCGCGCGATCCGCCGCCACCACGGGGTGCGGCCGTAGGCGCCCATGAGCGCGACGTCGAGCGCGGTGACCGGGAAGTCGAGGCGGGCGTGGTCGTGCTGGGGGACCGACGCGACGGTCCCGTCGACCGCGAAGTCCCCGGCCATCGGCGTCAGCTCGCCGAGCAGCGTGCGGAACAGCGTCGTCTTCCCGCCGCCGTTCGGGGCGAGGACGGCGACCGTCTGCCCCGGCTCGGCCGCGAACTCGACGTCGCGCAGGACAGGCTCGCCCGGGCGGTAGCCGGCGGCGAGGTGCTCGGCGCGGACGGCGCTCACCGGCGCACCGCCGTCGCCGCCGCGACCGCGAACGCGCCGCCGGCGAGCACCGCGACCGCGGGACCGGGCGGCAGGTCGAGGTGGTAGGCGAGCAGCAGCCCGCCCACGCCCTCGGCGAGCGCCAGCAGGACGGCGACGAGCTGCACCTCGCGGACGCTGCGCCCGAGCAGCCGCGCCGTCGCCGCCGGGACGACCAGGAGCGTGCCGACCAGCAGCGCGCCGACCGCGGGCAGGACGGCGACGACCGCCACAGCGACCGCGAGCAGGAGCGCGGAGTCGGTCGCGCCCGCCCGCACGCCGAGCGGCCGCGCCGCCGCCGGGTCGAACCCCGCGGCCAGCCACGCGCGCCCGAGGGCGGCGCTCGCGGCGAGCGCCAGCGCCGCGACGGCGCCGGAGACCGCGAGGTCGGCGTCGTCGAGCCCGAGCAGCGTCCCGAACAGCAGCCGGTCGACGCCCGCGCCCGCCTCGTAGACGTCGCTCGCGAGGATCGTCCCGCCGGCCAGCGCGGCGACGAGCAGCAGGCCGGTCGCGGCGTCGGGCGCGATCCGCGCGCGCCGGACCAGCGCGGAGAGGCCGCCCGCGTAGAGCAGCCCGGCGCCGAAGGCGGCGACCTGCGCCGGGATCCCCCACGGCCCGGCGACCACGAGCCCGGGGAACGTCGCCGACCCGGCGGCGTGCGTGAAGAACGCGAGGCGCCGCAGCACGACCCACGTCCCGAGCAGCCCGGCGGGCACGGCGAGCAGCGCGACCTCCAGCAGCGCCCGCTGCATGAACTCCGCGCCGAGCGGGTCGGTGAGCCACGCCATCGCGGGCGAGGCTATCGAGAACGGTTCTCATCGAGCGGGGGCGGCCCGGCGTTGAGCGCCCGCTGCAGGAACCGGACCGAGAACGCCTGGTACTCGTCGTCGTGCTGGATCGAGCGGTGGTGGCCGCCCGGCGCCTCGACGTAGCGGCTGCCCGTCGCGACCGCGTGCAGCGCGCGCGAGTGCTCGACCGGGACCGTCTCGTCGCCCTCGGCGTGCAGCAGCAGCAGGCGCTCGCCCAGGCCGCGCGCGGCGACCTCGAGGTCCACGTGCGCGAGCGTCACGCCGAACCCCTCCACGTCGGCGCGGAACCCGAAGCGCCCGTCGCGCACGCCGCCCAGCAGCAGGCGCGACGGCGCGGGGCAGACCGCGACGACCGCCGCGGCCCCGACGCGCTCCGCCGCGGCGAGCGCCAGCCAGCCGCCCATCGACGACCCGCGCAGCCCGACCGGCCCCGGCGGCAGCAGGGACGCGATCGTCGCGACGTCGTCCAGCGCGCCTGCGCCCAGGGCGCCCTCGCTCTCGCCGTGGCCGCGCAGGTCGAAGCACACCGCCGCCAGGCCGACGGCGCGCAGCTTGCGCGCGAAGTCGTAGTGGCTCTCCTTGACCGAGTCGGCGCCGTGGATCACCACCACGCCGCCCGCCGCCGGCCCGTCGCGCGGGGCGAACAGCGCGTAGGCCAGCCCGTCGCGACGGCCCAGCTCGGGCCGGTCCGGTGTCACGGTGCGCCAGGTGAAGGACGGCATACTCTCTGCGCCGCCGTGGCCGCGACGACCCAGCAGCTCTCGCACGTCTACCCGATCGGGTCCTACCTCGACGAGCGCGGGCGCCTCCGCGTCGGCGGCTGCGACGTGGTCGAGCTGGCGCGCGAGTACGGCACCCCCGCGTACCTCGTCGCCGAGGACGACCTCAGGCACCGCGCCCGCGCGTTCAGGCACGCGTTCGAGCGCCTGCACGAGCGCTCGTCGCTCGTCTTCGCCAGCAAGGCGTTCCCGGCGACCGCCGTCCTGCGCCTCTTCGCGGAGGAGGGCCTGGGGTGCGACGTGGCCAGCGGGGGCGAGCTGGCGCTCGCGCTGCGGGCCGGGATGCCGCCCGAGCGCATCCACCTGCACGGCAACGCCAAGAGCGAGGGCGAGCTGCGCGAGGCGCTGGACGCCGGCATCGGCGACGTCGTCGTCGACAACCTCGAGGACGTCGAGAAGCTCGAGCGGCTCGTCGGGCCCGGCCGCACGCAGCCCGTGCAGGTGCGCGTCACCCCCGACGTGGCCGGCGACACGCACGACGCGATCTCCACCGGCCAGGCCGACTCGAAGTTCGGCTTCGGCCTCGACGACGCGCGCGAGGCCATCCGGCGCCTGCGCGGCTCGGACCGGCTGGAGCTGACCGGCGTGCACGCGCACATCGGCTCGCAGCTGCTCGCGCTCGAGCCGTTCCGCCTCGCGGTCGCGGCGATGGCGACGCTCGGGGAGTTCGACGTCGTCAACCTCGGCGGAGGGCTCGGCGTCGCCTACCACCGCGCGGAGGTCCCCCCGAGCGTCGACGACTACGCGGAGGCGAAGGTCGGCGCGGTCCACGAGCACTTCGGGCGCGACGTGACGATCATGGACGAGCTGGGGCGCGCGCTCGTCGCGAACGCGTGCGTCACCGTCTACACGGTGGAGTCGGTCAAGCACAACGTCTCGACGTGGGTGGGCGTCGACGGCGGCATGTCCGACAACCTGCGCCCGATGCTGTACGGCGCGCGCTACGAGGCCGAGATCGCCGACCGGTTCGGCGGCGGCACCCACTGCCACCTGGCCGGCAAGCACTGCGAGTCGGGCGACGTGATCGTCCGCGACGCCAGCCTCGCCGACCCGCGGCCCGGCGACGTCGTGGTGACGCCCGCCACCGGCGGCTACGGCCACTCGATGGCCAACAACTACAACGGCCAGCCCCGCCCGCCGGTGATCTTCTGCTCCGGCGGCGACGCCCGCGTGGTCGTCCGCCGCGAGACCTACGAGGACCTGCTCGCGCGGGACCGGGCGTGAGCGCCCGCGCCTTCCGGATCGGCCTGCTCGGGCACGGCACGGTCGGCGGGGCGTTCGCCGAGCTGCTGCCCCAGCGCGCCGAGCACGTCGAGCACGTCACCGGCCGGCGGCCCGAGATCGCGGGCGTCCTCACCCGCAGCCGCGGCGACTTCGCGCAGCTGCTCGAGGCCAGCGACCTGATCGTCGAGCTGATCGGCGGCCTGGACCCGGCGCGCGAGTACGTCCTGCGCGCGATGCGCGCCGGCCGGCACGTGGTCACCGCCAACAAGCAGCTGCTGGCCGAGCACGGCGAGGAGCTGTGGTCGGCGGCGCGCGAGCACGGCGTGCAGCTGCGCTTCGAGGCCGCGGTCGCCGGCGTCGTGCCGGTCATCCGCGTGCTGCAGGAGTCGCTGGCCGCGGCCGAGGTCGAGCGCGTCCACGGCATCGTCAACGGGACGACGAACTACATCCTCACCGAGATGGCCCGGACCGGCGCCTCGTACGCCGACGCGCTGGCCGAGGCCCAGCGGCTCGGCTACGCCGAGGCCGACCCGACCGACGACGTCACCGGCAAGGACGCCGCGGCGAAGATGGCGATCCTCGCCCGGCTCGCGTTCGACACGCCGGTCCGGCTCGCCGAGGTGCCGTACGAGGGGATCGAGCACCTCACGAGCGACGACCTCGAGTACGCGCGCGACCTCGGCCTCGGGCTGAAGCTCATCGGCACCGCCGAGCGGGTCGACGGCAGGCTCAGCGTCCGCGTCCACCCCGCGTTCCTCTACGCCGGCCACCCGCTCGCCAGCGTCCACGGCCCCTACAACGCGGTGACGGTCGAGTCGAGCGCGATCACCGAGATCACCATGTCCGGCCCGGGCGCGGGCGGGCCGCAGACCGCGAGCGCGGTGCTGGGCGACGTCATCAGCGCGATGATCCCGCCCGCCTCGACGCCCGAGACGAGGCAGCGCCTCGAGATGGCCGACGACGTCGAGTCGGCGTTCTACCTGCACCTGGAGGTCGCCGACCGGCCCGGCGTGCTGGCCCAGGTCGCGCAGATCCTCGGCATGCAGGGCGCGTCGATCAAGTCGGTGGTGCAGAAGGGGCTGGGGGAGAAGGCGCGGCTGACGATGGTCGTGCACCCGATCCTCGAGTCGCGGTTCTACGCCGCCCGCGACCTCATCGCGCGGCTCGACTTCGTCCGCGCCGCGCCGCGGGCGATCCGCGTGATCGAGGAGGAGTTCACCTGAGCCTCATCGAGCGGTTCCGCGACCGGCTGCCGTTCGCGGCGGGCGACCCGATCGTCACGCTGGGCGAGGGGTCGACGCCGCTCGTCCACGCCCCGGCCCTCTCGGACCGCGTCGGGGCGGAGGTGTGGCTGAAGGTCGAGGGCGCGAACCCGACCGGGTCGTTCAAGGACCGCGGGATGACGTGTGCGGTGTCGGCCGCCGTGCGGGAGGGGGCCGAGGCGGTGATCTGCGCGTCGACCGGCAACACGGCGGCCAGCGCGGCGGCGTACGCGGCGAAGGCCGGGCTGACCGGGGCGGTGATCGTGCCCGAGGGGAAGATCGCGACGGGCAAGCTCGCCCAGGCGCTGATGCACGGCGCGCGCGTCGTCGCGCTGCGCGGGAACTTCGACGAGGCGCTGCGCCTCGTGCGCGAGCTGGTCGACCGCCACCCGATCGCGCTCGTCAACAGCGTCAACCCGTTCCGCCTGGAGGGGCAGAAGACGGGCGCGTTCGAGCTGCTCGACGACCTCGGCTCGCTCGACCTGCTGTGCATCCCGGTCGGGAACGCCGGCAACGTGACCGCGTACTGGAAGGGCTTTCGCGAGGCCGGCGCCGCGCCGCGGCTGTTCGGGTTCCAGGCCGAGGGCGCCGCGCCGCTGGTCCGCGGGCGGCCCGTCGAGCACCCGGAGACCGTCGCCAGCGCGATCCGGATCGGCAACCCGGCGCGGTGGGAGGAGGCGATGGCGGCGATGACCGAGTCGCGCGGCCTGGTGCGGGCGGTGAGCGACGAGGAGATCCTCGACGCCTACCGGCTGCTGGCGTCGCGGGAGGGCATCTTCTGCGAGCCCGCGAGCGCCGCGTCGGTGGCCGGGCTGCTCAAGCACGGGGCGGACGGCGCCGAGCGCGTCGCCTGCGTCCTCACCGGCCACGGCCTGAAGGACCCGCAGACCGCGCTGGAGCGCTCGGGCACCGTCGTGCCGTGCGAGCCGTCGCTGCCGGCGGTCGAGCGCGCCGTGCTCGGCTAGCGTCCCGGGCCGTGCAGCGCCGCCGCCTCGTCCGGGTCCCCGCGTCGTCGGCCAACCTCGGGCCGGGGTACGACGCCTTCGCGGCCGCGCTCGCCGTCCACCTCGAGCTGGAGGTGGAGGAGACGGGCTCCTTCGCCGTCGAGACCGACCTCGACCTGCCGCGCGACCGGTCGAACCTCGCCGTCCGCGCGTTCGAGCGGCTCCATCCCGCCGACGGGTTCGCGTTCCGGATCGCGTCGGACATCCCGCTGACCGGCGGGCTGGGGTCGAGCGCCGCGGCGATCGTCGCGGGGCTGGTCGCCGCCGACCACCTCTTCGAGCTGGACGCCGACGTGCTCGCGCACGCGATCGCGCTCGAGGGCCACCCGGACAACGTCGCCGCCGCGCTGCACGGCGGGTTCGTGGTGGTGGCCGACGGGCGCGCCGAGCGGTTCGAGCCGCCGCCCGAGCTGGAGGGCGTGCTCGTGGTGCCGCGCGAGCCGGTGCGGACCGAGGCGGCGCGCGCCGCGCTGCCGGCCGAGGTGCCGATCGGCGACGCGGTGTTCAACGTGTCCCACGCGGCGCTGCTGATGATCGGCCTCGCTCGCGCCGACCTCGACCTCGTCGCCCGCGGGCTCGCCGACCGCCTCCACCAGCCGCGTCGCGCGCACCTGTACCCGCGGTCGATGGAGCTGGTCGAGCGGGCGCGCTCGCTCGGCGCGCTGGGCGCGACGATCTCCGGCGCCGGGCCGGCGGTCCTCGTCTGGTCGCACTACGAGCACACCGCGGCCGTCTTCGAGGCGGTGCGCCGCGAGGCGGGCGACTGGGCCGACGTCATCCGCGCGCCGTTCGAGCCGATGGGGGCGGACGTCCGCGCGCTCTGACCGGGCGAGCGGCGCGCGCCTGGCGCTCAGGCCCTGACCGTCACGCGCGCGCCCGCCCGGACCCGGCGGATCAGCACCCGCAGGTCGCGCTCGCGCACGTGCAGGCAGCCGGCGCTGGTCGCCCGGCCGACCCGCGACTCGTCGGCGACGCCGTGGAAGGCGATCCGGTCGCCGCCGGTCCAGCCCGCGGGAAGGCGCTGCTGGCGGGCGGTCAGCGCGAGGATGCAGCAGCCGTAGGGCAGGCCGGGCCCCGGCACCAGGCGGTCGGTGACCGCGAAGCGGCCGGTCGGCGTCGGCGAGCCCGGCCGGCCCACGCCGACGCGGAAGCGGTCGACGGCGCGGCCGCGGATCCGCACGTGCGCCGTCCGGCGCGACAGGTCGACGTCGATCGAGATCGGCCGGGCGTGCAGCCGCGCGGCGCCCGCGGGGATCCAGCCGGCGCGGCCGTTGGGCATCGCGGGGTGAAGGACGGCCAGCCAGCCCCGGCGCCGGCCGACCACGGCGACGATCTGCCGGCTGCCGAACGCGGTCTCGAGCGGGACCTGCACGACCGGCCGGCCGCCCGGGCGGCTCCGCAGCACGGTCGGCCGGACGATCCGCGCCGCGACCCCGGACGAGCGGCCGCCGCCGGCGTTCGCGGCCGAGCCGGCCTGGCGCACCACGCCCCGGCCCGAGCCGCCGCCGGTGAACGGCAGGCCCTCGCGGTCGGTCGCGCCGCGGTCAGCGGGGCGGAAGCGGTCGGCGCCGGCATCGCGGTCATGGGAGGCGGTGTCGCTCGCGGCACCGCACCCGGCGAGGAGGGCGGCCGCCATGAGCGCCGCGACCCCTCGCACGGCGCTACGCGGTGACGCGGAGGGGCTCGAGCCGCCGGCGGGCCTCGTCGAGGCCGAGCCGGCCCAGCAGCTCGTCGGCGAGCGTGATGTAGTCGTCGCCGAGGTCGGGGCGGTGGTCGAGGATCGAGATCCCGCGCTCCGCCGACTCGGCGTACGCGATCGACTGGCGGATCGTGGTGTCGAAGACCTTGTCACCGAACTCCTCTCGCAGCGCCTGGTAGGCGTCACGCGAGTGGATCGTCCGCATGTCGGCGATGTTGAACACGACGCCGAGCCATTCGAGCTCGGGGTTCAGGCTGTCGCGGGCCAGCTCGACCACCTCGAGGGCCTGCTCGACGCCCTGCATCGCGAAGTACTGGGCCTCGGCCGACAGCAGCGCGCAGTCGGCGGCGACGAGCGCGTTGACGGTCAGCAGGCCGAGCGTCGGCGGGCAGTCGAGGAAGATCACGTCGTAGCCGCGCTTGACGTCCTTCAGCGCGCGCTTGAGCGTCAGCTCGCGCCCCATCTTCCCCGCCAGGGCCAGCTCCGCCTCGGCGAGCGAGAGGTTGGCCGGGATGACGTCGTCGTGGATCGCGTCGCGCGCCTTCGCGCGGCCCGACAGGACGTCGCCGACGGTCGGCGACGCCTCCGGGTCGACGTCGAAGTAGTCCGACAGGTTCCCCTGCGGATCCAGGTCGACGGCGAGCACCCGCAGGTCCAGCCGGCGCAGGACGTCCGTGAGCGTCCGGACCGACGTGGTCTTCCCGGTGCCGCCCTTCTGGGAGAGGATCGCGATCGTCGCGGCCAAGCTCCCAGGAGGGTAGCCGGGTGCTCAGCCGGCCGCTTCGAGCGCGGCGCCCCCGGAGGGCGCCCCGACCGGCGGCACGTCGACGAACGTCAACCGGTAGCGGCCGACGACGATCTCGTCGCCGTCGGTCAGCTCGCGCCACTCCACCCGCTCGCCGTTGACGAACACGCCGTTGAGCGAGCGGTCGTCGAGCACGCGGACCCCGTCGTGCTGGCGCACGATGAGCGCGTGGCGGCGCGAGACGGTCGGGTCGTCGAACCGCACGTCCGCCGCCAGGCTGCGGCCCACGCGCGTCCACTCCCGCTCCAGCGGGATCGACTCGGTCCGGCCGTCGCGCTCGAAGGCCAGGTACTGCCCCGGGTCGGTCAGCTGCTCGCGGGTCGCGGCGAGCCACGCGGCGCGCTCCTCCGGCGACCTGTCCGCCGCGCCCCCGCGCGCGAACCGCGGCCCGCTGAAGAGCGACGCCCGCGTGAAGCTCGAGCTTCCGCAGCCCGGGCACGTGGGCAGCTCGTCGGCGGCGGCCAGCGTGACGACGTATCCGCACTCCTCGCAGCGGAACGAACCCGTCCCCGCCAGCGTCCCCGACGTGAGTGACTCCATCCCTCGCTCCTCTCGGACCGGCACGGGGCCGATCCAACGCTCTCCCGCGGCGGACGATACTAACCAGCGGCGGCTCGTATGAAGGAAGTTCGGCTGAGTGCGAGAACAGACGGCCATGCCCCGCCTGCTGCCGACGCTCACGCCCGCCGACCTCGAGCTGCGCCTGCTGCGCAAGGGGCTGGGCGAGCGGTCGGGCGACCGCGAGGCGTGCACGGACTGCGGCCGCACGCCGCTCACCGGCGAGCGCATCCACCGCTACGACGGCGGCGCCGCGGTCTGCGACCTGTGCCGCCCGGGGCGCCGCGGCGAGCCGTCCCGGACCGAGCTCGTGTGCCACCCCGAGCACGGGCACACGGTGAAGGTCCGGCCGCTGGCCGCCTGAGCGAGCGGCCGGGGTAGGATCCCCGCCGCCGTGGACCCCATCGAAGCCAGCGTCGTCGTCGACCGCCCGCGCGAGGAGGTCTTCGAGTACCTGGCCGACGTGGCGAACCACTGGGAGTTCACCGATCACTACGTCCGCGAGGTCCACCTGACCCGCGAGGACACCTACGGGATCGGCGCTGGCATGCGCTTCCGCATCCCCACGCCCTTCAACCGCTTCGACTGGGCGGACCTGATGGTCACCGACATGGAGCCGCCGCGGCGGATCGTCCAGAAGGGGCGCGGCGGCAAGTACAACCGCATCCGCATCGTCTCGGTCTACGAGCTCGAGCCCGCGGGCGGCGGCGGGACGCGCGTGACGCTCACGACCGAGACGCAGCCCCGGCTGCCGTCCGACCGGATCATCGAGGCGTTCGCCCGCCGGCGGGTCAGGCGGGGCCAGCGCAGGGCGCTCAGGCGGCTGCGCTCGATCCTCGAGGAGGGCCGCGAGCGGGGGCGGCGCGCCACGATCGCCGCCGGCGGGCCGAGGAAGCCCGCGTCGCAGTACAGGTTGTAGCCTTCGCGCCCGCCCGTGCCCTCGCCGCGCCCCCTCGTCCTGCTGCTCGCTGCCGTGCTCGCGCTCGGCCTGCCGGCGTGCGGCCAGGAGGAGCGCGAGGCGGGCGGCTACCAGACCGAGAACGCCCAGCTGGCCGAGACCGAGGGCATCTACCTCGAGGTCGGCGACCTGAAGTACCAGGTGCAGCTCTCGCGCCAGATGAACCCCCGTCTGCTCGACGACCGGGCGTACTTCGAGGGCGTGTCGGAGGGCGACCTGGACCTCGCCGACGACGAGGTGTGGTTCGGCATCTGGATGCGCGTCGAGAACGAGTCCCCCGACCCGCATCCGGCGGCGACGCGGTTCACGATCGTCGACACGCAGGAGAACGAGTACGTGCCCGTGCGGATCGGCGAGCCCAACCCGTTCGCCTACCGCGGCGGGACGGTGGGCGGGGAGGAGCTGCTCCCGAACCCGAACAGCGCCGCGGGCGAGCGCGCCCCGAACGGCGCGGTGATGCTGTTCAAGCTCAAGCGCTTCTCGCTGGACAACCGGCCGCTCGAGCTGATCATCGAGCCGCCGGACGGCGGGCGCCGCGGCATCGTCAACCTCGACGTCTGAGGGCCTCGGCGAGGACCTGGCGGGCCGCCGGCGCGGCGACGGCCCCGCCCGCTCCCGCCTCGACGAGCAGCACCGCGACCGCGATCCGGGGGCGCCGGGCGGGGGCGTAGGCGGCGAACCAGGCCGACGTGTCGGTGGTGTCGGTCGGGTCCGGCGGGAGCGGCGCGGTCGCGTCGGGCTGCAGGCCCTGGGTCTGGCGCAGCTCGGCGGTGCCGGTCTTGCCGGCGACGGTCGCGCCCGGGATCGCCGCCGCGGTGCCGGTGCCGTAGCGCACGACGGCGCGCATCGCGCGGCCGACGGCCCGTGCGGTGCGGGGATCGGTCGCGGTCGTGGCGCGGGGCGCGTCCGCGCGGTTCAGCGTGGGGCGGGGCAGCCTCCCGCGGTCGGCGATCGCCGCTGCCGCCACCGCCATCTGCAGCGCGCTGGCCTGCACGCGGCCCTGGCCGATCGCGGTCGACCCGACGGCGAGGTCGTCGCCGAGCTCGCCCGCCGGCGGGATCGTGCTCGTGGCGGCGCCGTCGATCGCGGGGCGCCGGTTGAAGCCGAACCGCTCGGCGGCCTGGACCAGCCGCTGCGCGCCGAGCTTCGCGCCCAGCGGCGCGAACACCGAGTTGCAGGAGTGGGCGAACGACTCGATCAGCGTCCCGCCGCACGACTCGCCGTTGGCGTTCTGCAGCTCGACCCCCTCCAGCGTGGCGGCGGTCGCGACCGGGTAGCGCGAGGACGGCCTGGCGATCCCGGCCTCGAGCGCGGCGGCGAGGGTGACGATCTTGAACGTCGAGCCGGGCGGCTGCAGGCCGGAGAGCCCGATGCCCGCGGCGGCGACGACGTCGCCGTCGTCGCCTCCGCCGACGCGCATCGCGACGACGCCGCCGAGCCGCCCGGCCAGCGCCGTCGCGGCCGCCCTCTGGATGCGGGGGACGATCGTGGTGCGGACCGGGTCCGCCGGCCGGGGCGTGCCCGCGGCGAGCACCCGCGTCCCGGCCCGCAGGCGCCCGCCGGGCCGGCCGCGCAGCTCGTCGTCGAGCGCTCGCTCCAGGCCGCTGACGCCGACCCGCGCGTCGTCGGGGAGGCCGAGGGCCCTCAGCTGCGCGGCCCGCTCGGCGGGGATCGGGCCCAGCTCGCCGGCGATGCTCGCGCTCGTCTCCGGGTCCTCGCCGACGCGGGCCGGGCCGGCGGCGAGCGGCGTCCCGTCGGCCGCCAGCAGGGTCGCCCGCTCCGGCAGGACCGTCGTCCGGTTGAGGCGCTCGCCCTCGCGCACGCCGGGGAAGGCGAGGTGCTCCTGCCACGCGACCCGCGCGCGGCCGTCCTCCTCGGTCATCGGGAGGTCGAGCGTCGCGTCCAGGCGGCCGAAGACGCGCGTCGCGATCGCCATCGGCACCTCGACCACGTCGCCGTTCGCCTCGCGCGGCTCGCCGGTCACGGTCGCCGTCGTGGCCGTCGCGGTCGCCCGCGCCCGGTCGTGGACGGCGGCGAAGCGGCCGCGCGGGACGCGGCGGCGCGCGTCCTCGCTGAGCAGCCCGTACATCGTCCGCCAGTCGCCGCGCGCGTACGCCGCCGCGTAGCGCTCCGCGGTCTCCTCGGCCGGCGGGCGGTGCGACGCGCCGGCGACGAGCCCCGCCGCGAACGCGAGCGCCCCGGCCAGCGCGACCGGCGCGAGGTGGCGCAGGGCGCGGTCGCGGCGCCGCCCGTCGAGCGGCCGCCCGGGACGCTGCCGGTAGCCTCGGCCGCCCGTGACGGGCGTGGATTGGATCATCGTCGCCTTCGTTACCCTGCTCGCGCTCTTCGGGTACGGGCAGGGCTTCCTGGTCGGCGCGCTCTCGCTCGCGGGGTTCGCGCTCGGGGCGTTCCTCGGTGGGCGGCTGGCGCCGGAGATCCTCGCCGAGGGGTCGCGCTCGCCGTACGCCCCGGTGTTCGCGCTGGGCGGCGCGGTGCTGTTCGGGGGGCTGTTCGCCCTGGGGCTGGAGACGGTGGGGCGGGTGCTGCGGTCGGCGCTCGTGCTGCCCGGGCTGGGGGTCGTGGACGGGCTGCTGGGGGCGCTGCTCAGCGGGGTCGTGGGGCTCGGGCTCGCGTGGGTGTTCGGGGCGGTCGCGCTCCAGACGCCTGGGGCGCGCTCGCTGCGCGCCGACGTGCAGCAGTCGGAGATCCTGTCGCGGCTGTACGAGCGGCTGCCGCCGGCCGACGTGCTGAACCTCCTCGCCCGGTTCGACCCGTTCCCGCAGATCCGCGGGCCGCTGCCCGGCGTCTCCCCGCCCGACCGCGCGATCGCCCGCGACGGTCGGGTGCGGGCGGCCGCGCGGTCGGTGGTGCGGGTGACGGGGACGGCGTGCGGGCTGGGGGTCGAGGGGTCCGGCTGGGTCGCGGGCGACGGCGTCGTGGTGACGAACGCGCACGTCGTGGCGGGGCAGGACGACACCGCGGTGCAGGCCGGCGGGGACGGCCCGCGGCTCGACGCCGAGGCGGTGGCGTTCGACGCGGGCAACGACGTCGCGGTGCTCCGGGTCGACGGCCTGTCGGCCCCGTCGCTGGCGCTGGCGACCGACCCGGCGGCGGGGACGGGCGGCGCGATCCTCGGCTTCCCCGAGAACGGCCCGTACGACGTGCGCGCCGCCCGGATCGGCGCGACGACGACGGTCAAGTCCCAGGACGCCTACGGCCGCGGCCCGATCACCCGCGCGATGACGACGATCCGCGGCCTCGTCCGCTCCGGGAACTCGGGAGGCCCGGTCGTCGACGGCTCGGGCCGCGTGCTGACGACGGTGTTCGCGGCGACGGTCGGGGCCCGGGTGCGCGGCGGCTACGGGGTGCCGAACGCCGTGGTGCGGCGGGAGCTGGCGCAGGCGGGCCGCGCCGTGGACACCGGGCCGTGCGTGCGGTAGGGGGCGAGTTCTCGGCTTGTGGGGGCTAGTGGCGGTGTGCGCGGTGCCGCCGCCGGATACGAGTTGGCCTACGTCGAGGCGCGCCGCGCGCTCGACGACCAGGAGGCGGCGGTCAACGACCTGCGGTCGCGGGCCGGGGTGCTGATCGCCGCGGCGGCGGTGACGACGTCGTTCTTCGGCGGGGCCGCGCTCGCGGACGGGCACCTCGGGGTGGCGGGGTGGCTGGCGGTCGTGGCGTTCGTGGTGCTGGGGGCGTCGGTGCTGGCGGTGCTGTGGCCGCGGCACCAGTGGGCGTTCAACGTGGACGCGCGGGAGTACATCGAGACCTACCTCGAGCCCGACGACTCAGAGGCGCTCGACGTGCCGGCCATCCACCGCGACCTGGCGCTGCACATGGCTGAGAGCTTCCGGGCGAACCGGCGTCATCTGAGGTCGCTCCTGAGCACGTTCCGGCTGGCGGCCGCGCTGCTGATCGTCGAGGTCAGCGCGTGGGTCGCCGCACTGATCGCCCAGGGCAACTGACCTACACTCCAGGCGCGATGGCAGACAAGCGCAAGCCGAAGTCCGAGCCGCAGCCCAAGCCCGAGCCGAAGCCGAGGCCCGAGCCGGTGCGCCCGAGCCCGATGACGGGCGAGACGCGCGACCTCTGAGCAGAGCTCCGGGGCGGCCGCGGACACGCGCGGCTTCGTGACGGCTTCGTGCCGATTCTGTTGAGCCCCGCGGCGCCGCCGGGGCGCGCCGCTAGGCTCCGCCACCATGTCCAAGACGCTCGTGATCGCCGAGAAGCCGTCCGTCGGGCGCGACCTCGCGCGCGTGCTGCCGGGGCCGTTCGAGAAGAGCGAGGGGTATCTCGAGGGGCCCGAGCACGTCATCACGTGGGCGGTCGGGCATCTCGTGCAGCTCGCCGAGCCCGAGCAGTACGACGCCAAGTACAAGAAGTGGCGCATGGCCGACCTGCCGATCGTGCCGGAGCGCTTCGACCTCGTCGTGCGCGACGAGCGGTCCAAGAAGCAGATGGGCGTCATCACCAAGCTGCTGCGGCGCAAGGACGTCGAGCACGTCGTCAACGCCTGCGACGCCGGGCGCGAGGGCGAGCTGATCTTCGCGTACGTCTTCGAGAAGGCGGGTGCGACCGGCAAGCCGGTCCAGCGGCTGTGGCTGTCCTCGATGACGAACGAGGCGATGCGCGAGGCGTTCGGCAACCTCCGTCCCGGCGCCGACCTGAAGCTGCTGGAGCAGGCCGCCCGCTCGCGGTCGGAGGCCGACTGGATCGTCGGCATGAACGCCACGCGCGCCGCCACGATCCGGCTGCGCTCCTCGTTCGACGGCGCGGTGTCGCTGGGGCGCGTCCAGACCCCGACGCTCGCCATCCTCGCCCGTCGCGAGGAGGAGATCCGCGCGTTCGTCCCCGAGCCGTACTGGCTGGTCGACGCTACGTTCGCCGCCGACGGCGAGCGGGTCTACGAGGGGCGCTACCACGCCGGCGCCAACCCGCGCGTCAAGACGGGCGGCGAGGCGGCCGCGGTCGTCGAGGCCGTCCGCGGCCGGCGCGGCGAGATCACGAAGCTCGAGAAGACCAAGCGCACCGAGAAGGCGCCGCTGCTCTACGACCTGACGTCGCTCCAGCGCGACGCCAACACGCGCTACGGCTTCTCGGCCCGCCGGACGCTGGCCGCCGCCCAGCGCCTGTACGAGGAGCACAAGGCGCTGACGTACCCGCGCACCAACTCCCGGTTCCTGTCGTCGGACATGATCGGCGAGCTCAAGCCGGTCGCGGCGTTCGTGGGCCAGAACGGCGAGTACACGAAGGCGGCCGACTACGTGACCTCGCTCGAGAAGCTGCCGCTCGCGCGGGTGGTCGACGACGAGCGGGTCACCGACCACCACGCGATCATCCCCACCCGGGCCGAGCACAAGCTCGACAAGATGAGCCAGGACGACCGGCGCGTGTACGACCTCGTCGCCCGGCGGTTCCTGGCGATCTTCCACCCCGACGCGCAGTTCGAGAACACCCGCGTGGAGACGACGGTGGCCGGCCACGTGTTCCGCACGCGCGGCAAGGTGCTGCTCGTGCCCGGCTGGCG
This sequence comes from Solirubrobacteraceae bacterium, assembly GCA_035940955.1. Classification (GTDB taxonomy): domain Bacteria; phylum Actinomycetota; class Thermoleophilia; order Solirubrobacterales; family Solirubrobacteraceae; genus CADCVT01. The sequence continues at coordinate 42,993 of DASZEJ010000025.1, read as the reverse complement.
CGGCGTGTACGGCGAGCTGGCCGACGGCGAGCAGGGCGACGACGACGAGGGCCGCGAGCAGCAGCTCCCGAAGCTCGAGCGCGGCGAGGGCGTCGACACGCGCAAGGTCGAGTCGCTCGAGCGCGAGACCAAGCCGCCGCGGCGCTACACCGACGCCTCGCTGCTCGGCGCGATGGAGACCGCCGGCAAGCTCGTCGAGGAGGACGAGCTGCGCGAGGCGATGAAGGACTCGGGCATCGGCACGCCGGCCACGCGCGCCGCGATCATCGAGCGGCTGATCGACGTCGGCTACGTCGAGCGCGACGGCCGGGCGCTGGTGGTGACCGAGAAGGGCCTGAACGTCGTCCGGCTGCTCGGCGAGCACCCGCTCACCTCCCCGGGGATGACCGGCGACTGGGAGCGGCGCCTGGCGCTGATCGAGACCGGCGAGGATTCGCGCCAGCGCTTCATGCGCGACATCGCGGCGTTCGCGGGCTCGACGGTGAGCGAGCTCGACGCCAAGCTCAAGGACGTCCGCATCCCGCGCGCGACGCTCGGCCCGTGCCCGGTGTGCGGCCACGAGATCCGCGAGAACCGCAAGGGCTACTCGTGCTGGTCGCGCGAGGACCCGGGCTGCGGCTTCGTGATCTGGAAGAGCAAGGCCGGCAAGACGCTGCCGATCGCGGTCGCCAAGGAGCTGATCGCGACCGGCCGCACCGCCAAGCCGGTGACCGGCTTCAAGGGGCGCTCCGGCAAGTCCTTCCGCGCCCGCCTCGCGCTCCAGCAGAGCGAGGAGGGCAAGTGGCGCGTCGAGTTCGACGAGCCGTGGGCGAAGGACGGCGCGAAGCCGCCCGAGGAGGAGCCGGCCGCCGAGGGCGCGGAGGCCGCGCCGGCGGCGGTGTAGGCGCGGCCCGGGCGCGGCGGCCACGCGGCGGCGACCCCGTGGCGCCCCGTGCGCCGCGGCCGCGCGGCGGGCCCCGCACTCGCGCTACGCCGCGACCGGCGCCTCCGGCCGCACGCCCCGGGCCGCGAGCTGGTCGCGCAGGCGCAGCAGCGCGAGGTCCTTCGCCTTCGCCTCGAGCATCACGTCGAAGTCGCGCGGCCCGTCCGCGGTCGCGGCGAGGAAGTGCTCGAAGCCGATCGGGTCGATCAGGTCCGCGTGGGCGCGGAGCTGGGGGAGGACGAGCGAGCGCTCGACCCGCCGCCCGACCCGCCGGCGCCGCTCCTCGACCGCCGTCTTCGGCGTCGAGTAGTGGATCTTCGGCGTGACGTCCGCGGGCCACGTCGCCAGCGCCAGCGAGAGCGCCTCGCGGTCGGGGATCCGCTCCGGGTCGTGGCAGTGGTGGTGCAGGACGTCCCACACCACCGGCCGCTCGATCCGCTCCGCGAGCCGCACGACGTCGCACAGCCCGAACGACCGGTCGTCGTTCTCGACGACGACCCGCGCACGGGCCGCGTCCGACAGCGTCGCGAACCCCTCCACGAACCGGTCCAGCGACGCGTCGACCCCGCCGCTCGACCCGCCGACGTGCACGACGACCACCGACTCCGGCCCGAGCCCCATGCCGTCCATCAGCTCCGCCTGGACCTCCAGCTCGACGGCGGCGAGGCGGCGGACCTCCGCGTCCTCGGAGTTCAGCACCGTGTACTGGCCCGGGTGGGACGTGAGCCGGATCCCCAGCTCGCCCGCCCGCTCGCCGACCGCCGCCAGCCGCTCCGCGAAGCGCGCCGGCGCGTCGCGGAACCGCGTCAGGTCCGGATGGCTCGCGTAGGGCGCGAGGCCGGTCGCCATCCGGTAGAAGCGGATGTCGGCGTCGCCGACGTAGTCGAGGATGGCGGTCAGGCGGTCGAGCGAGACGCCGAGCGACGGCTCGGACTGCCAGCGCCGCGTGTCGTGCGACGGCAGCCCGCCCCCGCCGAGGACCTTGACGGCGAATCCGAGGCGCATGCCGGCGCGCCTACCCGCGTTTCCCTGCGCGCGGGCGCCGGGCAGCCGCGGTCAGATGGACGCAGCCCGCCGCGCCTCGACGGACGGACGCCGCAGCGCCCCGCGGCCCGGCGCCGCGATCATCGAAGCTCCCCGAGCGCCGCGGCCCGACGCCGCCACGTTCGACGCCGCCCGCCGCGCGCTCCGCGACGCCGCCGCCGACGTCCCCCACACCGACGCCGACGGCCTCGCCGCGGGCGCCATCGCGCTGCGCGCGCGCGGCGAGCGGGCGGGCGACGCCGTCCTGCTCGGCCGCGGCGAGACGCCGTTCGCCGCGGACGCCCCGCTCCCCGACGGGCCGCTCGCGATCCTCGACTGGGGCGTCCGGCCGATCGACCGCCCCGCGCTGCTGGTGGACCACCACGCCTTCGATACGGACGCCGCGGGCGCAGCGGTCACCGTCGTGTCGAGCTTCGGCGAGGACCCCGAGGTCCCCACCGCGCCGCTGATGCGCCGCATCGTCCCCGACGCGCCCGCCTGGCTGGCGGCGGTCGGCGGCGTGGGCGACGCCGGCGACGCCGCCTTCGCCCTGCCCGAGTGCGCCGGCGCGCCGAAGACCGCCGTCCGCAAGCTGGTCCCGCTCGTCAACGCGCCCCGCCGCCTGCCCGACGGGCCGGTCCGCACCGCGCTCGCCCTGCTGACGGAGCACGACGACCCGAAGCACGCGCTCGCCGACCCGCGCATCGCGGAGCTGCACCAGGCCAAGGCGGCCTGGCGCGCCGAGTTCGACCGCGTCGTCCGGACCGCCCCGGACGTCAGCGCCCGCCTCGCCGTCCTGCGCTTCTCGACGCCCGCGCAGGTCCACCCGCTCGTCGCGACCGCGTGGGCCCGCCGCCTCGCGCCCCGCGTCGTGCTCGCCGCGAACGACGACTACCTGCCCGGCCGCGTCAACTTCGCGGTGCGCGGAGGCGTGCCCGGTCAGGACCTGAGGGCGCTGCTGCGAAGCGCGCTGCCCGAGCAGGGCGGGGAGTTCGCCCACGGCCATCCGCGTGCGACGGGGGGAAGCCTGGAGCCGCCCGCGTTCGAGCGGCTCCTGGCCGCGCTCAGCTCGTAGCGGACTGGTCGACCTCGCCGCGCCAGCCGCCGGTCTCGCCGCCGGACCCGCGCCGCTCGACGAGCGCCTTGAACCGCTCGAGGTCGCCGGTCACCCGCCGCTTGACGAGGCCCAGCGCGTTGCCGACCTTCTCCGCGATGCCCTCGGGCTCGTAGTCCATCTGCAGCATCACGCGGGTGCGCTCGGGGCCGATGCGGTGGAAGGTGACGACGCCCGCGTGCTCGGGGCCCTGCTCGGCCGTCCAGGCGATCCGGTGGTCGGGCGTCTGCTCCGTGACCACCGCGTCGAACTCCTTCTTGCGCCCCGCGACGCGCGTGCGCCAGTGCGTGTGGACGTCGTCGAGCTGCCGGACCTCCTCGACGCCCTCCATGAACTGCGGGAAGTCCTCGAACTGCGTCCACTGGTTGTAGGCCGTGCGGACGTCGACGTCCACCTCGACGCTCTCTTCGATGTTGCTCGCCATGCCTTGACCGGCTACCCGCGCGGCGAGCGGCGGGGCGTCATCTCCGTCCGACCCGCGCGCGACCCTTGACGGCCCGTCGCGATGCCGCTCACCCTCGTCACCGGACCCGCCAACGCCGAGAAGGCCCGCTTCGTGCTGGACGGCGTCCACGCCGCGCTCGACCGCGAGCCGATCCTGGTCGTCCCCACCGCGCAGGACGTCGACCGCTACCGGCGCGAGCTGGCCGAGCGGGTCGTGTTCGGCGCGCGCGTGGAGACGTTCGAACGGCTGCTGGACGAGGTCGCGAGGCGCGCCGGCGTCGCGGGCGTGCCGCTCGGGCCGCTGGCGCGCGAGCGCCTGGCCGTCGCCGCGGCGCGGGACGCGCGGCTCGACGCGCTCGCGGCGTCGGCGTCCACGCCCGGCTTCGCGGCCGCCGCGTGCCGGCTGTTCGACGAGCTGGAGGAGGACCGCGTCGCGCCCGACCGCTTCGCGCGCGCGCTGCGCGCCTGGGCGGGCGACCACGCCGGGCGCCGCCGCTACGGCGCCGAGCTGGCCGGGCTGTACCGGGCCTACCGCGAGCGGCTGGCCGCGCTCGGGCGCCGGGACGAGCGCCTGCACCACGCCGCCGCGCTCGACGCCCTGCGCGAGGCGCCCGGCCGCTGGGGCGCGACGCCGGTGCTCTTCTACGGCTTCGACGACCTCCAGCCGCTCCAGCGCGACGCGATCCTGGCGCTGGCGCGGACCGACGCGGAGGTCACCGTGTCGCTCACGCACGAGCGCGGCCGGCGGGCGTTCGCCGCGCGCGGCCAGGCGGTCGCCGACCTGCAGCCGCACGCCGACCGGCACGTCGAGCTGCCGCCGCGCGCCCAGCACTACGCGGAGGGCTCGCGGGAGGCGCTGCACCACCTGGAGCGGGAGGTGTTCGAGGAGCCGGGCGCCGCGGGCGAGGCGCTCGGCGGCGGGGACCAGCTGACCGCGTCGCTGTTCGACGACGTCGCCGCGCGCGGCGTCACGCCCGGCGACCTCGCGGGCGTCGCGGCGGGCGACGCGGTCCGCTTCCTGGAGGGAGGCGGCGAGCGGGCGGAGCTCGAGCTCGTCGCGGGGGAGGCGGCGCGGCTGATCGCCGAGGAGGGCTTCGCCGCGGAGGAGATCGCGGTCGTGCTCCGCCGCCCGCACGAGGCCGCGGCGCTGGTCGCGCAGGTGTTCGAGGCGTGCGGCGTCCCCGCCGCGGTCGAGCAGCACACGACGCTGGCGCACACCGCGCTGGGGCGCGGGCTGGTCGGGCTGCTGCGGGCGGCGACCGGCGGCAGCGCGGCCGACCTGCTGGCGTGGCTGCGGACGCCGGGAGTCGTGCACCGCGCGCACCTCGTCGACCGGCTGGAGGGCGACGTGCGCCGCACGGGGGCGCGCAGCGCCGACGAGGCGCGGGCGCTGTGGCGCGAGTGGCCGCTCGAGGCGCTCGACCGCGTCGCCGCGGCCCACGCGCGCGGCCCGGCGGCGCTGCTCGACCGGCTCGGCGCGGAGCTGGCGGGGCTGTTCGCGGCGCCGCACCGCCGGGCGGCCCCGGTCCTCGACGGCGGCGCGTTGCCGGCCGCGGCGGCGCTGAAGGCGGGGCGCCGGGCGCTCGACGACCTCGCCGACCTCGCGCGCGCGGACCCGCGGCTCGTCCCCGACCCGGCCGAGCTGGCGGCGGTGCTGGAGCGCGTCGCGGTCCCGGTCGGGGCGCGCGCCGTGCCGGGCGCCGTCACGGTCGCGGACCCGCTGTCGCTGCGCGCCCGGCGCGTCCGGGCGCTGTTCGCCTCCCGGCTCGTCGAGGGTGCCTTCCCCGCCCCCGCGCAGCCCGAGCCGTTCCTGGACGACGACGAGCGCCGCCGCCTCAACGCGGCGACGCGCGCCCTGCGGCTGCGGGTCGACGACGATCCCGCGGGCGCCGAGCGGTACCTGTTCTACGCGACGCTCTCCCGGCCCGAGGCGCGCCTGTACCTGTCGTGGCACACGGCGACCGACGCGGGCGACCCGGCGGTCCGCTCGCCGTTCGTCGACGACGTCGCCGCGCTGTTCGCCGACGCGCCGCTGGAGCGCCGCGCGCGCCGCGACCTGGGCGCGGTCGCGTGGCCCGCCGGCGCCGCGCCGACCGAGCGCGAGCGGGCCCGGGACGAGGCCGTCTGCGGCCCGCGCTTCCGCGAGCCGGTCGCGGCCCCGCTGCGCCACCCCGAGGTGCTGGCCGCGCTGCGCGAGCGGCCGTCGTGGTCGGCGTCGGCGCTGGAGACGTGGGCGGGATGCCCGGTGAAGTGGTTCGTCGAGCGGATCCTGCGCCCGGAGGAGATCGAGCCCGACCCCGAGCAGCTCGTCCGCGGCAACCTCGCGCACAAGGTGCTCGAGCGGGCGCTTCGGCGGCTGGTCGACGGCGGCGGCCTGACGCCCGACCGGCTCCCCGAGGCGCGCGCCGCGGTGCGCGAGGCGCTGGGCGAGCTGTCCGCGGACGTCCGGATCTCGGTCGACCCGGCGCGGCGCCGCGCGCTCGAGCACCGGCTCGAGGCCGACCTGCTCCGCTACGTCGAGGCGGCGGCGCGGTCGGGGTCGTCCTACGTGCCGGCTCGGTTCGAGGAGCGCTTCACCGGGCTGGAGATCGGCGACGGGGTGCTCGTCGACGGCACGATCGACCGGATCGACGTCCGCGGCGACCAGGCGATCCTCTACGACTACAAGGGCAAGACCGCGACGCCGGCGGCGAAGTGGCTCGACGAGCACCGGTTCCAGCTCGCGGTCTACGCGCTGGCGGCGCGCAAGGTGCTCGGGCTCGAGCCGGTCGGCGCCCTGTACCAGCCGCTCGGCGCGCCCGACCTGCGCCCGCGCGGAGCGCTGCTGGACGGCGCCGACCCCGAGCTCGTCAGCGTCGAACGCGACCGCCGCTCGGCCGAGGAGCTCGACGAGCTGCTCGAAGAGGCGGTCGCCGCGGCGCTCGACGCGGCGCGCGAGGCCCGCGACGGGCGGCTCGAGCCGCGCCCGGACTCCTGCGCGTGGGACGGCGGCTGCGCGTACCCGACGATCTGCCGCTGCGAGGCGACGGCGTGAGCGTCGCCGCCCTCCGCGCCCGACCTCTCCGCCGGTCCGGCCGTCTCGACGGAGTGACCGCGTGACCCTCGACCTCGCACCGCTCGTCGGCCCGCGCGGCCGGCCCTTCACCGACGAGCAGGCGCGCGCCGTGCTCGACGACGGCGGCGACCTGCTGCTCAGCGCGGCCGCCGGCAGCGGCAAGACGTCGGTGCTCGTCGAGCGGTTCGTCCGGCACGTGCTGGAGGAGGGCGTCGCGCCCGGGCGCATCCTCGCGATCACGTTCACCGAGAAGGCGGCCGGCGAGATGCGCGCGCGGGTGCGCGACCGGCTGCTCGAGCTGGCCGAGCGCGACGCCGCGACCGACCCGGTGGCCGCCCGCCGGGCGCGGGAGGCCGCCCGCGAGGCCGAGAGCGCCTGGATCTCGACGATCCACGGCTTCTGCGCCCGCGTGCTGCGCGGCCACGCCGTCCACGCCGGCCTCGATCCCGGCTTCTCGATCCTCGACGAGCCGGCGGCCCGCGCGCTGCGCGACGGCGCGTGGGAGGAGGCGTTCGCCGCATGGCTCGACGAGCGCGGCGAGCCGGCGCTCGACGTCGCGGCGGGCTTCACCGCCGACCGGCTGCGGGCGGCGGTCGTCGAGGCGCACGACGCGCTGCGGTCGGCGGGCGAGACCGCGCCGCGGCTCCCGCCGGTGCCGCCCGCGCCGCCGCCGGACCCGTCCGCGCTGCGCGCCGCGGCCGCCGCCGCCGAGAGCGAGCTGGCGAGCGCCGAGGGCAAGACCGTCGAGCGGGCGCGGGCCGCGCTCGGGCGCTGCGCCGACATGCTCGCCGCCGGCGGGCTCCCCGGCCCGGGCGCGCTCGAGAAGGCGCTGTTCAAGCCGGGCGGCACGCGCGCGCTGAAGGGCGACGCGTGCACGGAGTACCTCCGCGTGCGCGAGGCGTTCGCCGCCGCCTGCGCGCGCCACCGGGCGACGGCGGCGCTCGCCGAGCTGGACGACCTCCTGCGGCGCTACGGCGAGGCGTACGCGGCGCGCAAGCGGGCGCGGTCCGCGCTCGACTTCGACGACCTCGAGCTGCTCGCGCGCGACCTCCTCCGCGACTCGGCGCCTGTGCGCGACGCCTACGCGGAGCGGTTCGAGCGCGTGCTGGTCGACGAGCTGCAGGACTCCAACCCGCGCCAGATCGAGCTGTTCGACCTGCTCGACGCGCCGCGGTTCCTCGTCGGCGACGAGCTGCAGGCGATCTACGGCTTTCGCCACGCGGACGTGGGCGTCTTCCGCGAGCGGCGAGCGCTCCTCGCCGAGCGCGACCGGGCGCTCGCGCTGACGGTCAACTTCCGCTCGCACCCGGAGATCCTCGCGGCGGTCAACGCGGCGTTCGGCCAGCGGTTCGGCGAGGGCTTCGCGCCGCTCGTGCCCGGGGTGGAGGGCGAGGTTCGCGGGGAGCCGCGGGTCGAGCTGCTGCTCACCGGGACGCAGGGGTGGGACGGCGTCGAGCTCGGCGCGCTGCCGCGGGCGCAGCGGTGGCGCCACGCGGAGGCGCGGCTCCTCGCGCAGCGGGTCCGCGAGCTCGTCGACGCGGGCGAGGCCGCGCCCGAGGAGATCGTCGTCCTCGTACGGGCGATCGGCGACCTGCCCGTCTACGAGCGCGCGCTGGAGGACGCCGGCCTGCAGACGCTCGCCTCCGGAGGCCGCGGCTACTGGGGCCGCCAGGTCGTCCGCGACCTCTGCGCCTGGCTCGCCGCCCTCGCGAACCCGAGCGACGAGCAGGCGCTCTACGGCGTCCTAGCCTCCCCACTCGCGGGCCTCTCCACCGACGCCCTCGCGCTGATCGCCGAGGCGGGAACCGGCCGGGCGTGGCGCCTGATCGAAGCGGCATTCGGCGGCCCCGAGCGGCCGGCCGCCGCGACCGCGCCCGACCGCCCGCTCGCCGCCGCGCCGGACGCGCCCGCGCCGGCCGCTCCGGAGCGCTCGCTCGACGCCCTGGCCGCCGCGCCGGACGCGCCCGCGCCGCCCGCGCCCGCGCCGCCCGCGCCCGACCGCTCGCTCGACGCCCTCGCCGCCGCGCTCCCCGGCCGGCTTGCCCCGGCCGATCGCGAGCGGCTCGCCGCCTTCCGCGACCGCTTCGCGCACGAGCGGGCGCTGGTGGCGCGGCTGCCGCTCGACGCGCTGCTGCGGCGGGCGATCGAGGCGAGCGACTACGACCTGCACGTCCTGCGGCTTCCGGGCGGCGCGCGGCGGCTCGCGAACGTCCACAAGCTGCTACGGCTCGCCGCCGAGCACGAGCGCGTGCACGGCAGCGACGTGCGCGGGCTCGTCGATCGCGCGAGCGCGGAGCTCGAGGCCGACGCGCGCGAGGCCGACGCGCCCGTTGAGCTGGGCGACGCGCGGGCCGTGCGCCTGATGACGATCCACGCGGCGAAGGGGCTCGAGTTCCCGGTCGTGTGCGTGGCCGACCTCGGCCGGCGGACGTCGACCGACGCGCCCGCGCTCCTCGTCCGCGACAGGGCCGTAGGCCTGCGCCTCAGCCACCTCGACGGCAGCTCCGAGCCCGCGCTCGACTACACGGCCCTGCGCGACCGCCGCCGCGAGGAGGAGCGCCGCGAGGAGGACCGCATCCTCTACGTCGCGCTCACCCGCGCCGAGCGGCGCCTCATCCTCAGCGGCGGCGCCGACCTCGACCGTTGGCCGGCGGACGGCCCCGGAGCCCCGCCGCTCGCCTGGCTCGGCCCCGCGCTCCTCGACGGCCTCGCGGCGCTGCCCCCGGAGGACGACCCGGATCGGGTCGTCGTGCTCGATGGAGCGGTCGGGGAGGATCCCGACGACCCCAGTGGCGGCGACGGCGACGAAGCGACTCGCGTCGGGGGCGCGACTCGCCGCGCCCGGGGTGCCGCGGCGCCCGCCGCCCGCCTGCGCTGCGCCGTCAACACCCCCGCGACCGTCGGCCGCGTCCTGCGGGCGGAGTCGCTCGCGCCCGCCGGGGCGGACCTTCCGGTCGCGCCTGCTCCGCCCGCGCGGGCCCCGCTGCCCGCGCCGGCACCGCCGCCGCCCGCCGTGCGCTCGCTCTCCTACTCGGCCCTCGAGCAGTGGCGCCGCTGCGGGTACCGCTTCTACGTCGAGCGGGTGCTGGGGCTGCCGCAGGACGACGCGCCGGCTCGGCGCTCCGGCGGCGGCGGGCTCGAGGGGCGCGTCCGCGGGACCCTCGTCCACGAGGCGCTCGAGGAGCTGGACCTGCGCGGCGCCGACCCGCACCGCGACGCCGAGCGGCTGATCGCCGCCGCCGCGGCCCGCCACGGCGTCGTGCCGGCCGCCGCCGAGCGCGAGCAGCTCGCCGCGCTGGTCGCCGGCTTCACCGCCATGCCGCTCGCCCGGCGCGTCGCGACCGCACACCGCGTCCGCCGCGAGCACCCGTTCGCGCTGCCCCTCGGCGACGCGCTGCTGACCGGCGTGGTCGACGTCCTCGCCGAAGACCCGGATGGCACTGCGCTGGTGGTCGACTACAAGACCGACCGCGTCGCCCCGGGCGCCGACCTCCACGAGCTCGTGGAGCGCGACTACGGCGTCCAGCGCCGCGCCTACGCGCTCGCGGCGCTCGCCGCGAACCACCCGGCCGTGGACGTCGCGTACGCGTTCCTCGAGCGGCCGGACGAGCCGGTCGTCACGCGCTTCACGACCGACGACGCCGAGCGGCTCCGCGCCAAGCTGCACGCCCTGGCGCACGGCGCCCTGGCCGGTGAGTTCCCGGTCAGCGACGCGCCGCACGCCGACCTGTGCGCCGGGTGCCCCGCCCGCCGCGCGCTGTGCCTCCACCCGGAGGAGCTCACCGGCCGGGAGCTGCCGATCGCCGCCGCACCCTGACCGTCGCCGGCGGCGCGTCCCGCGCGGGCGCGCCTGCGCGGCCGGCGTGCCCTGACCGTCGTCGCCGTCGGCACGCCCCGCGCCGCCCGCATCCCCCTACCCGTCGCCGTCGCTCGCGTCCCGCGCCGCCGGCGGCGCCACGCCCGCCGGCGCCGGGTCGGCCCGCGACGGAGGCGGCGAGGGCGGTGGCGGGCCGCCGCGGCCCGCGATCTGCGCCCGCTCGATCGCCCCGTTCAGCTCGCCGCCGAGCAGGAACGCGTTGCTCGTGATGTACAGCCACAGCAGCAGGATCACCGCGCCCGCGAACGCCCCGTACGTCGCGCCGTAGTTCCCGAAGTTCGAGACGTAGAAGAAGAACCCGCCGGACGCCGCCAGCCAGATCACGACCCCGAGGACCGCCCCCGGCGAGATCCACCGGAAGCGCCGCTGCGGCAGGTCCGGCGCGAACGCGTAGATGATCGCGAACGTCACCATCATCGCCGCCAGGGCGCCGACCCAGCGAGCGTACGTCCACACCGCGCCGGCGGTCTCGCCCAGCCCGATCCTCCCGAACAGGTCCTTCGCCACGTCGCCGCCGAGCAGCACGCACACGAGCCCCACGACGCCCAGCACGATCACCAGCAGCGTCCAGAGGACGTCGACGAGCTTGCGGCGGACGTAGCTGCGGTCCTCGTCGACCGCGTACACGACGTTCAGCGCCCGCCCCGCCGCCCCGAACGCCCCCGACGCCCCGTTGATCCCGAGCGCCAGGCCGAGCACGAGCGCCACGCCCGCCTTGGCCTCCGACGTCTCGATCAGCGTCCGCAGCGAGTCGCGCACCGCGTTGACCACCGTCCCCGGCGCGCCGGCGTCGCCGAGGTACTCCGTCGCGTCGGTGACCAGCGTCCGGTCGCCGACGAGCCCGAGGACCGACACGGCGATCAGCAGCCCCGGGAACAGCGACATGACGAGGTAGTACGTCATCGCCGCCGCCCAGTCGGTCATCTGGTGCTGGCGGAACATCTTCACCGCCTGGACGAGCGACGTCTTCAGCGCTGGGCGCTCCATGCCGGGGTGGCTACCCGCAGGCTGCGGCGGGAAGCAGCGGGGCGGGGTTGGACTGAGGCCGCGACGGGAACGAGCAGGGGGACGTGCCCGCAGCCGACCGCCAGTCACCTTGATGCAGCGTCGCTCCGCCGCGGCGTCGAGCGGCCCCGAGCGCGAGGCCGAGGACCGGGAGCTGTTCGTCCGGCTGCAGGCGGGCGACCAGGCCGCGCGCGACCAGCTCGCCGAGCGCTTCCTGCCCCTCGCCCGCCAGCTCGCCCGGCGCTACCAGCGCGCCGACGAGCCGCTCGACGACCTCGTCCAGGTCGCCTCGCTCGGGCTCATCAAGGCGATCGACCGGTTCGACCCGCGCCGTGAGGTCGCGTTCTCGAGCTACGCGGTCCCGACGATCCTGGGCGAGCTGAAGCGCCACTTCCGCGACCGCACCTGGTCGGTCCGCGTCCCGCGCGACCTGCAGGAGCTGGCCCTGAAGGTCGACAAGGCCGTCGCCACGCTCAGCCGCGACCTGCGCCGCCAGCCGTCGGTGCCCGAGATCGCCGAGGCCGTCGACGCGGGCGAGGAGGACGTGCTCGAGGCGCTCGAGGCCGCCGGCGCCTACCGGGCCACGTCGTTCGACGCGCCCCGCAGCAGCGACGACGAGGGCGGCGACAGCCTCGCCGACGCGCTCGGCACCACCGAGGCCGGGTTCGGCCTCGCCGAGCAGCGCGCGACGCTCGAGCGGCTGATGGCGGCGATCACCCCGCGCGAGCGCGAGGTGCTGCGCCTGCGCTTCGTCGAGGACCTCACGCAGGCGGAGATCGGCGAGCGCATCGGCGTCTCGCAGATGCAGGTCTCCCGGCTCATCCGCCAGTCGCTCGCCCGGCTGCGGACCGCGGGCCTGGCCGCCGAGCGCCACCTTCCCGGCGGGAGCACCGAGCAGTAGTGGCGCGCGCGGCGATCCTCGACGTCGACGGCACGCTCGTCGACACGAACTACCAGCACGCGCTGGCGTGGTACCGCGCGTTCCGCCAGCACGGGGTCGTGCTGCCGGTGTGGAAGCTGCACCGGGCGATCGGGATGGGCGGCGACCAGCTCGTCCCGCACATGGTGGGGGAGGAGAGGGCGGAGGAGATCGGCGACGACGTGCGCGCGGCGGAGAAGGCGCTGTTCAAGGCGATGATCGAGGAGTGCGAGCCGCTCGAGGGCGCCCGCGACCTGATCGCCGACCTGCGCGAGCGCGGCAGGACGGTGATCCTCGCCAGCTCGGCCAAGGGCAGCGACGTCGAGCACTACCTCGACCTGCTCGACGCGCGCGAGCTGGCCGACGGCTGGACGACGTCCGACGACGTCGAGCAGACCAAGCCGGAGCCGGACCTCGTGCGCGCGGCGATGGAGAAGGCGGGCACGGAGGACGCCGTGATGGTCGGCGACACACCGTGGGACGTCGAGGCCGCCCGCCGTGCCGGCATCGAGACGATCGCGGTGATGACCGGCGGCTTCTCAGCCGGCGAGCTGCGCGACGCGGGCGCCGCGCAGGTCTTCGAGTCGATCCCCGAGCTGCGCGAGCGCATCGGCGACACGGCGCTCGGGTAGCCGAGCGGCATGACCGTCACGCTCGAAGTCCCGCCGCCGGTCGATCCGGCGCAGCCCGCCGTCCCCGACGCGCCGGGCGTGCCGACGGCGCCCGACACGCCCGGCACGCCGGCCGAGCCGATCAGCCCCGCGGTGCCCGAGTCGCCGACCGTGCCGAGCGACCCGGTGCCGGAGCCCGAGGTCCCGGCCGACCCGGCCGAGTAGATCTCAGTCCGCCCGACTCAAGGGGTCTGACCCCCTCAGTCGTGCCGGCTCAAGGGGTCTGACCCCCTCAGTCGTGCCGGCTCAGGGGGTCTGACCCCTCTACGCGAGGCCCTCGACCTCGAACTCGCGGAGGAAGCCCTCGAAGAGCCGCCGGTGGCCCTCCTCGTCGCGGAGGATCGCGACGACCATGTCGTTCGTGACCGGGTCGATGCCCTCGGTGGCCTCGATGATCGCGTTGTAGTGCTCGATGGCGCCGGTCTCGGCCTCGATCACGCCCTTGATGACGTGGACGATGTCGGTCTGGCGCTCGGGCGGCTGCAGGAACGTCTGCTCGGGCGTGAACTCCATCGAGCCGGGCACGACGCCGTACAGCTCCTTGATCCGCGCGGCGAACTGCTGCGCGTGCCCGAGCTCCTCCTGGATGTCGGTCTGCAGCGACTCGATGACCTCCTGCGCGCGCAGGCCGTCCGGGTTCGTCGAGTTGGCGATGTAGCTCATCACCGTCTCGAGCTCCATCCAGTACGCCTTGGTGAGCAGCCGGATGATGTGCTCGCGCTGCTCGCGCCGGTCGTCGGACAGGATGCCCTGGGCGGCGGAGCGGGGGGCTGCGGTTGCCATGCCGGTCCTCCTTGTCGATCGAGGTTCGAGGCTACGCCGGAGGGGCTGCCCCGAAACGGGCGCGGGTACGCGGCCCGGGCCGCCCGCGGGGGTGACAGGATGGGGCGATGCGGATCGAGATCGTGGTCTTCGACGGCTTCGACGAGCTGGACGCGATCGGGCCGTTCGAGGTGCTGCGCAACGCGGCGCACGCGGTCGACGACCTCGAGGTCGAGCTGGTCGGCGCCGACGGCGGAGGCGTCGTCACCGCCTCGCACGGGCTGCGCGTCACGGTCGACCGCGGCCTCACGCGCGAGGCGGACCTCGTGATCGTCCCCGGCGGCGGGTGGAACGACCGCGCGCCGGCCGGCGCACGGGCCGAGGCCGAGCGCGGCGAGCTGCCCGCCCGCCTCGCCGAGCTGCACGCACACGGCGCGCACGTCGCCTCCGTCTGCACGGGCGCGATGGTGCTCGCCGCCGCGGGCCTCACCGCCGGCCGCCCGGCGACGACCCACAAAGGCGCGCTCGACGACCTGCGCGCCAGCGGCGCCGAGGTGATCGACGCGCGCGTCGTCGACGACGGCGACCTCGTCACCGCCGGCGGCGTCACGTCGGGCCTCGACCTCGCGCTGCACCTCGTCGAGCGCGAGTGGGGCGCCACGCTCGCCGAGGCGATCGCCGGCGAGATGGAGCTCGAGCGCGACCGCCGGGTGTGGACGCGCGCGCCGACCGCCTGACGCCGGCGGGCGGGAGGGAACGCGCCGGAAACCCGCGCGCAACATCCCGTGCCAGAAGGAGGCGAACCCGGATCGCGCCGGTACCTTTACCAGCGATGCCCCGTGCTATCTGGACCGGTGCGATCTCGTTCGGGCTCGTGAACGTCCCCGTCAGGCTGTACTCCGCCGTCCAGCGCAGGACCGTGCGCTTCAACCAGCTGGACTCGGAGGGCAACGTCCGCATCCAGCAGAAGCGGGTCAACCCGCTCAGCGGGGAGGAGGTCCCGTACGAGCGGCTCGTCAAGGGCTACGAGATCGCCCCGGGCTCCTACGTCGTCGTCGAGCCCGAGGAGCTCGAGGCGCTCGAGCCGCGGCGGACGAAGACGATCGACATCCTCGACTTCGTCGACCTGGTGGAGATCGACCCGATCTTCTACGACCACCCGTACTACCTGGCGCCGGGCGCCGGCGGGTCCAAGCCGTACAAGCTGCTGCTCGAGGCGATGCGCGAGACGGGCAAGGTCGCGATCGGCACCGTCGTCATCCGCCAGAAGCAGGCGATCGTCGCGCTCCGACCGTCCGGCGACGTCCTCCAGATGGCGACGCTCGTCTACGCCGACGAGATCGTCCCGACCGACCGGCTCGACGACCTGCCCGACGAGGACGTCGAGATCGGCGAGCGCGAGCTGGCGATCGCCAAGCAGCTCGTCGAGTCGCTCGCCGCCGACTGGGACCCGGCGCGCTACAAGGACGAGTACCGGGAGAAGGTGCTCCAGCTCATCGAGAGCAAGGCCGCCGGCGAGGAGATCGCCGTGCAGCCCGACGCCGAGGAGGCCGCGCCGGTCCCCGACCTGATGTCGGCGCTGAAGGCGTCGCTGGAGGCCGTCCAGGCGCGCGACGGCGACCCCGAGCCGACCGAGCCCGGGAAGAAGAAGGCCCCGCAGCGCAAGCGCGCGGCGGCGCCGAAGCGCAAGGCGGCGGCGAAGAGCGGGTAGTCCACCCGCGTGCCGCCGCCGATCCGCCTGCGCCGCTCGGACCCAGCCGGGCCCGGCATCCGCCGCCGGCGCCGCGGCAGGGGCTTCGAGTACGTCGATGCCGACGGCACGAAGGTCGACGACGCCGAGGTGCTCCAGCGCGTCCACGAGCTGGTGATCCCGCCCGCGTGGAAGGAGGTGTGGATCTGCCCGTACCCCGGCGGCCACATCCAGGCCACCGGCATCGACGCCCGCGGGCGCAAGCAGTACCTCTACCACCCGCGCTGGCGCCAGCGGCGCGACCAGGAGAAGTTCGACGACATGGTCCGCTTCGCCCGCGCGCTGCCCGCGATGCGCGAGGCGGTCGACCGCGACCTGCACGGCGAGCCGCTCTCGCGCGAGCAGACGCTGGCGTGCGCGGTGCGCCTGCTCGACAAGGGCTTCTTCCGCATCGGCTCGGAGGACTACGCGGTCACCAACGAGACGTACGGCCTCGCGACGATGCGCAAGGAGCACGTGCGGCTGCTCGACGACGACGTGCTGCTGTTCGACTACCCGGCCAAGCACGGCAAGCAGCGCGTGCAGTCGGTGGTCGACCCGGACGTCGCCGCCGTCGTCCGCCGGCTGAAGGCCCGGCGCGGCGGCGGCCCGGAGCTGCTGGCCTACCGGCGCGGGCGCCGGTGGCTCGACGTGCGCTCGGCCGACATCAACGACTACCTCAAGGACGTCACCGGCCTGGCGGTCAGTGCGAAGGACTTCCGCACCTGGAACGCGACCGTCCTCGCGGCGGTCGCGCTCGCCGTCTCAGGCCTCGCGCACGGCTCGAAGACCGCCCGCAAGCGCGCCGTCACCCGCGCGATCAAGGAGGTCGCGCACTACCTCGGCAACACGCCCGCGGTGGCGCGCGCCTCGTACATCGACCCGCGCGTGTTCGACCGCTTCAACGACGGCCTGACGATCGACCCCGCGATCCCGGAGACGGCCGTCGAGGAGGCGGTCCTCGACCTCATCGACGACAACGAGCGCGCCGACGGCGTCGCCGGCACCGGCGAGCTCGGGGAGCTGGTTCAGGCCGCCTGATCGAGCGCGTCGACCGCGGCGTCGCGCGTGTCGAGGATCGTGAAGATCTGGTCGAGGCCGGTGATCTCGAACGTCTTCGCGATGTTGGCGTCGGTGTTGACGATGACCAGCGAGCCGTCGCGGGAGCGCAGGCGCTTGACCGTGCCGATCAGCACGCCGAGCGCGGTCGAGTCGAGGAACGTCGTCTCCGACAGGTCGACGACGACGCGGGTGGCGCCGCCCTCGATCGCCTCCTGGAGCGTCTTCTTCAGCTCGGGGGCGGTGAAGAGGTCGATCTCGCCGCGAACGGCGACGACGTGCCGCCCCTCCCCAAGCGGCTCCTCCGACAGTGCGAACTCAGCTGGCATGAGCCGGATTCAATCAGTCTTCCTTCGCGAGGGCGTCCGTGCCGTGCGCGGCGCCCTCGCCGCGGTCGAAGAAGTCCCACGCCTCGACCACGTTGCCCTCGGGGTCCTCGAGGTAGATCGAGCGGTCGCCGCCGGGGTGCTCGACGGGGCCGGTGACCGGGACCCCGAGGCGGTCGAGGTTCGCGACGATCCGGTCGAGCGTCCCCGGCTCGACGCCGAGCGCGTAGTGGACGTGCGCGCCGCCCTCGTCGCCGAACTCCTTGGCGCCCGGCAGCCACAGCCCGAGCCGCGAGCGCGCGCCCGCCGCCAGCCAGACGCGGTCGTCCTCGCGCCGCAGGACGCGCAGGCCGAACACGTCGGTGTAGAACGCCTCGAGGGTGTGCAGGTCGCGGACCTGGAGCGTGAGCTCCACGACGCCGGTGATCGTCACGCAGCGTCTACGGATCAGGCGGCGGCGCTGATCACTTCCCGAAGCCGAGGCGCACGTACAGCGCCTCGCCGTCGCCGTCCTCGCGGACCTCGACGACGTCGGCGACGCGCTCCAGGACGTTCCCGACGCCCGGCAGCTCCGCGTCGGCCAGCATCCGCCTGGCGCCGTCGGGGCACAGCGACCCGACGGTCAGCTCGATGACGCCCTCGCGCGCGGCGAGCGAGATGCGCACCGACCCGTTGCGCGCGTGGTCGGGGCTGTGCGCGGCGACGGTGTCGGCGACGAGCAGCGCGTCGTCCAGGCGGTCGATCGGGCACTGGGCGCGCGCGGCGAGCATCCCGATGACGCGGCTGAGCACGGGGCCGAGCAGCGGCCCGTTGCGCACGAGCATGGTCGCCTCGTTCTGCGTCCCGGCGGTCATGCGGCGGGCGGCTCCGCGCCGACGTCGATGTTGAAGGTCATGCGCACCTCCGTGCGGTCGTCGCTGCTGCGGCCGAGCTCGAGCGTCTCGGCGAGCGTGGCGATCAGCGGCAGCCCGAGCCCGAGGCCGGGGCTGTCGGCCCGCGGCAGCATGCCGCGCCCCTCGTCGCGCACGGCGACGCTCAGGCGCCCCTCGCGCACCCCGGCGGTGACCTCCATCGGCCCGCCGCCCTCGGGGTAGGCGTGGACGACCACGTTCGTGCACGCCTCGGTCACCGCCAGCTTGACGTCGGCCAGGACCTGGTCCTCGATGTCCAGGGCGTCACCGAGACCGCCGAAGGCGTGCCGGACGACCGCGACGTTCTCGGCGCGCGCGGGGAGCGTGAGGACGAGGTCGGGCGCGGGGATCACGTCGGCCTCGAGAGAGGCATCGGTCTCCTGTCGTGGTGACGGCTGAGGTTCGTGCGCCATTGATGTGCCCCGGACGCTCCTGTCCCATTCGTCGTCCTGCAGAGGTTCCGAGAATACGCCTTTGCGGTCGTTCGACGCAGCGCGGTCTCAGGCGGGATCGCCGGCCGCCGCGGCGAGCGCGTCGCCGCGCAGTCCGGCGCCGAGCGCGGCGACCAGCAGCACCCGCGCGGCCTGCGGCGAACGCGTCGCGGCGGGGATCGCGCCGGTGGCGAGAACGTCGCCCTCCGCGCCCTCGAACCCGTAGGTCGAGCGCAGCATCGCGCCGCGCTCGGGCCGCACGGTCACGGCCACCGGGCACGCGGCCACGGCCAGCTCGCCGAGCACCGCGGGGGAGACGTGGCCGGCGCCGAGCGCGACGAGCACGAGGCCGTCGGGCCGCAGGCCGAGCGCGGCGCGCAGCAGCCGCCCGTCGTCGCCCAGCCAGGTCGGGACGATCGGCACGTACAGGTCGGTGCGCTCGACGGCGAGCGGCTCGGAGCGCGGGGCCGGGGCGTGCAGCGACACGCGGCCCTCGGTGACGTAGCCGAGCGGGCCGGTGCGCGGCGAGGCGAACGCCAGCGGCGACGTCGAGTCGGCCTTGCGGACCTCGCGCGCGGCGTGCACCTCGCCGCCGAACGCGACGTACGTGCCGCCCGGCGCCTGCGCGGCCACGGCGACGGCGTCGGCGAGGTTCGCCGGCCCGTCGGCGCTCGCGGCCGAGGCGGTGCGGATCGCGCCGGTGAAGACGACGGGGCGGTCGGCGCCGTTGACCGCGTCGCACAGCACGGCCAGCTCCTCCATCGTGTCGGTGCCGGTCGTGACCACGACGCCCGCCCCGCGGCCGGCCTCGGCGACCGCCGCGCGGGCGATCTCGAGGGCGTCCGCGAACGTGAGGTGGACGCTCGGGCGGGACGCGATCGTCGACGCCGACACCTCGACGCCGGCCGCCGCCGCGAGCGCCGCGCCGTCGAGCGCCGGGGTCGCCCCCGCGCCCCGCTCGGCCGTCATCGAGATCGTCCCGCCGGCCGCCAGAAGGCTCACAGTCCGTGCCATGGGCGCGGAAGGAAATCACGGCCGCCGCCTTCCGCGACGTCGGGTCGATGCTCTACCATCGCCGCTCCGCCTCCGGTGCCATAACGCTCCTCAGAAGGCACTCCCATGTTTCCCACCACGACGAAGCCCTCGGGCCTCTACGACCCCCGCTACGAGCACGACGCCTGCGGCGTCGCCTTCGTCGCTCGGCTCGACAACGAGCCGACGCGCGAGGTGGTCGACAAGGGGCTCACGGCGCTCGAGCACCTCGCGCACCGCGGCGCGACGGGGGCCGACCACCGCACGGGCGACGGCGCCGGGATCCTCATGCAGATCCCCGACGCGTTCTTCCGCGAGGCCTGCGACTTCGAGCTGCCGCCGCCCGGGTGCTACGGCGTCGGCGTCTTCTTCCTGCCGCACGACGAGGCGCGCCGGCGCAAGCTCGAGGACCTGATCGAGCTGAACGTCCGCGTCGAGGGCCAGCGCGTGCTGGGCTGGCGCGACGTGCCGATCGACGAGGCGCACGTCGGCGAGACGGCGAACGCGACGCGCCCCTGCGTCCGCCACCTCCTCGTCGGCGCCGGCTCCGGCTTCGCCGGCGACCGCGACGCGTTCGAGCGCAAGCTCTACGTCATCCGGCGCATCGTCGAGCTCGCCGCCGGCCCGGACTTCTACGCGGCGTCGTTCTCGAGCCGGACGATCGTGTGGAAGGGGATGCTGGTCCCCGAGCAGCTGCGGCACTTCTACCCGGACCTGCAGCACCCCGCGATGCGCAGCGCGATCGCGCTCGTCCACTCGCGCTTCAGCACCAACACGTTCCCGAGCTGGCCGCTCGCGCACCCGTACCGCGTGATCGCCCACAACGGCGAGATCAACACGCTCATGGGCAACGTCAACTGGATGCGCGCCCGCGAGTCAGAGCTCGCGTCCGAGCTGTTCGGCGAGCGCGACCTGCGCAAGGTCACGCCGGTCATCCCGCCCGGCAACTCGGACTCGGCGACGTTCGACAACGTCCTCGAGCTGCTGATGCTCGCGGGGCGGTCGCTGCCGCACGCGATCATGATGATGATCCCCGAGGCGTGGCAGGGCCGCGACGACCTGCCGGACGACCTCAAGGGCTTCTACGCGTTCCACTCCTGCCTGATGGAGCCGTGGGACGGGCCGGCGGCGGTCGCGTTCAGCGACGGCACGCTGGTCGGCGCGACGCTCGACCGCAACGGCCTGCGGCCGGGGCGCTGGGCGCAGACCAAGGACGGCCACGTCGTCCTCGGCTCGGAGGCCGGGCTGCTGCCGTACGCGCCGCACGAGATCGAGCGCCTCGGCCGCCTGCAGCCGGGCAAGCTGTTCCTCGTCGACCTCGCGCGCGGCCGGATCGTCGCCGACGAGGAGGTCAAGCGCGAGGTCTCGACCGCGCGGCCCTACGGCGAGTGGTACCGCGAGAACACCGTCCACTTCTCGGACCTCGAGCCCGAGCACGTCACGCTGACGGGGATCGAGCCCACGCGCAGGCGCCAGCTCGCGTTCGGCTACACGCAGGAGGACCTGCGCGTGCTCATCGCGCCGATGGCCGCGGTGGGGCAGGAGCCGGTGGGCTCGATGGGCAACGACACCGCGCTGCCGGTGCTGTCCGACCAGCGCCCGCCGCTGTTCAGCTACTTCAAGCAGCTCTTCGCGCAGGTCACGAACCCGCCGATCGACCCGATCCGCGAGGAGATCGTGATGAGCCTCGGCACCGGCGTCGGCGCCGAGCGCAACCTGCTGGCCGAGACGCCCGAGCACGCGCACCAGCTCGTCATGGACCAGCCGATCCTGCGCAACGTCGAGCTGGAGACGCTGCGCCACGTCGACCACCACGTCTTCGCCGCGCACACCATCGACGTCACGTGGCCGGTCGCCGAGGGCCCGGACGGGCTGACGAAGCGGATCGCGGAGGTCTGCGACGAGGCCTACACGGCGATCGCGTACGGCGCGAACATCCTCGTCCTGTCGGACCGCAGGGTGCGCGCGGACCGCGTCGCGATCCCGTCGCTGCTGGCCGTCGCCGCCGTCCACCACCACCTCGTCCGCGCGGGCACCCGCCTGCGCGCCGGCCTGGTGCTGGAGTCCGGCGAGCCGCGCGAGGTCCACCACTTCGCGACGCTGATCGGCTACGGCTGCAGCGCGATCAACCCGTACCTGCTGCTCGACACCGTCGACGAGCTGGTCGCCGACGGGCGCGTGCCGGGTGTGACGGATGTGACGGTCGCCCAGAAGAACGTCGTCAAGGCGATCGGCAAGGGCCTTCTGAAGACGATCTCCAAGATGGGGATCTCGACGGTCCAGTCCTACTGCGGGGCGCAGATCTTCGAGGCGGTCGGGCTGGAGAAGGAGCTGATCGACAAGCACTTCACCGGCACCGCGTCGCGGATCGGCGGGATCGGGCTCGACGTGCTCGCGCGCGAGACGCTCGACCGCCACGCGCAGGCGTACCCGTCGAGCCACGAGGACCTGCTGCCGGTGGGCGGCGTGTACGCGTGGCGCCGCGACGGCGAGCGGCACATGTGGAACCCGGAGACGGTGGCGCTGCTGCAGCACGCGGTGCGGTCGGCGAACGGCAACGCGCAGGCCAAGTACGACGAGTACGCGCGCATGGTCAACGACGACGCGACGCGGCGCTCGACGCTGCGCGGGCTCATGCGGATCCGCACCGAGGCCTGCGAGCCGGTCCCGCTGGAGGAGGTCGAGCCGGCCTCCGAGATCGTCAGGCGCTTCGCGACCGGCGCGATGTCGCTCGGCTCGATCTCGACCGAGGCGCACGAGACCCTCGCGCGGGCGATGAACCGGCTCGGCGGGCGGTCGAACACGGGCGAGGGCGGGGAGGACCCGGTCCGCTTCGCCGACGACCGCCGCTCGGCGATCAAGCAGGTCGCGTCCGGCCGCTTCGGCGTGACGATCAACTACCTGGTCAACGCCGACCAGCTCCAGATCAAGATGGCGCAGGGCGCGAAGCCCGGCGAGGGCGGCCAGCTGCCCGGCCACAAGGTCGACGAGTACATCGGCCGGATCCGGCACTCGACGCCGGGCGTCGGGCTCATCTCGCCGCCGCCGCACCACGACATCTACTCGATCGAGGACCTCAAGCAGCTGATCTACGACCTGCGCTGCTCGAACCCGCGCGCGTCGGTCAGCGTCAAGCTCGTGGCCGAGGTCGGCGTCGGCACCGTCGCGGCCGGCGTGGCGAAGGCCAACGCCGACCACGTCCTCATCTCGGGCCACGACGGCGGCACGGGCGCGTCGCCGCTGTCGTCGATCCAGTCGGCCGGCGTGCCGTGGGAGATCGGGCTCGCCGAGACCCAGCAGACGCTGCTGCGCAACGACCTGCGCTCGCGCATCACGGTCCAGACCGACGGCCAGCTCAAGACCGGCCGCGACGTCGCGATCGCGGCGATGCTCGGCGCCGACGAGTTCGGGTTCTCCACGGCGCCGCTGATCGCGACCGGCTGCATCATGATGCGCGCCTGCCACCTGAACACGTGCCCGGTCGGCATCGCGACGCAGGACCCGGTGCTGCGCAGGCGCTTCCAGGGCCAGCCCGAGCACGTCGTCAACTTCTTCTTCTTCGTGGCCGAGGAGCTGCGGGGGATCATGGCCTCGCTCGGCGTGCGCAGGCTCGACGAGCTGATCGGCCGCACCGACCTCTTGTGCGCGGACGAGGCGATCGACCACTGGAAGGTGCGCGGCGTCGACCTGTCGCAGGTCCTCGCGTTCCCGTCGATCCCGGACGGCGCGCCGCGCCGGCGGGTCGAGCCGCCGCCCGCGGTGCTCGACGACAACGTCGACTGGGAGCTGGTCGCGGCGGCGGAGCCGGCGCTGGAGCGCGGCGAGCCGGTCGCGCTCGAGCGGCCGGTGCGCAACGTCAACCGCTGCGTCGGCGGCATCCTGTCCTCCCACGTCGCGCAGCGGCACGGGCTCGAGGGGCTGCCGGAGGACACGATCCGCGTCGACTTCCGCGGCACCGCGGGGCAGTCGTTCGGCGGCTGGCTGGCGCACGGCGTGACGTTCACGCTGCACGGCGACGCCAACGACTACGCCGGCAAGGGGCTCTCCGGAGGGACGCTCGTCGTGCGCCCGCCGGCCGGCGCCGCGTACCGGGCCGAGGAGAACGTCGCGATCGGGAACGTCGTCCTCTACGGCGCGACGAGCGGCAAGGCGTTCTTCCGCGGCCTGGCCGGCGAGCGGTTCTGCGTGCGCAACTCGGGCGCGAGCGCGGTCGTGGAGGGCGTCGGCGACCACGGCTGCGAGTACATGACCGGCGGGCGCGCGGTGATCCTCGGCCGCACCGGGCGCAACTTCGCCGCGGGCATGAGCGGCGGCCTGGCCTTCGTGCTCGACGAGGACGGCACGCTGCGCTCGCGCGTGAACCCGACGATGCTCGACCAGCTCGAGGCGCTGACCGAGAGCGACGCGATCGAGGTCCACGCGCTGGTGAGCGAGCACGTCGAACGGACCGGTTCCCCGGTGGGCGCGCGCGTCCTCGCGGAGTGGGAGACGCTGCGCGACGCGTTCGTCAAGGTCTTCCCCGCCGACTACAAGCGGGTGCTCGGCGAGCTCGAGGCCGAGGAGGACCGCGTCGGGGCGGTCGACGTGCTCGGCGAGCCGCACATGATCACGGAGGGCCGCGATGGGTGAGCTCGGCGGCTTCCTGCGGATCGAGCGCTCCGCGCAGCACTACCGCGACCCGTCCGAGCGCGTCCGCGACTACCGCGAGTTCCTCGTCCCCCGGCCCGCGGAGGAGATCGCCGAGCAGGGCGCGCGCTGCATGGAGTGCGGCATCCCGTTCTGCCACAACGGCTGCCCGCTGGGCAACCTGATCCCGGACTGGAACGACCTCGTCTACCGCGACCGCTGGCAGGACGCGATCCGCCAGCTGCACGCGACGAACAACTTCCCCGAGTTCACCGGCCGGCTGTGCCCGGCGCCCTGCGAGGCGGCGTGCGTGCTGGAGATCCGCGAGGGCGACGCGGTGACGATCAAGCAGATCGAGAACGCGATCGTCGACCGGGCGTGGGAGGAGGGCTGGATCGGCCCGCTGGCGCCCGCGCGCGAGACCGGGTTCGCGGTGGCCGTCGTCGGCGCGGGGCCGGCGGGGATGGCCTGCGCGCAGCAGCTGCGGCGCGAGGGGCACCGGGTCGTGCTGTTCGAGCGCGACGAGGCGGCCGGCGGCCTGGTGCGCTTCGGGGTCCCGGACTTCAAGATCGAGAAGTGGCTCGTCGAGCGGCGGGTGCAGCAGCTGCGCGACGAGGGCGTCGAGGTGCGCTGCGGCGTCGACGTGGGCGTGGACGTGACGGTTGACGAGCTGCGGTCGGCGTTCGACGCGGTCGTGCTGTGCACCGGCTCGCGGGTCCCGCGCGACCTGCCGGTGCCGGGCCGCGAGCTGGACGGCGTCCACTTCGCGATGGACTACCTGTACGGGCGCAACCGCTGGGTCGCGGACGGGTCGTACGAGGCGCCGATCAGCGCGGCCGGCAAGCACGTCGTCGTCATCGGCGGCGGCGACACCGGCGCGGACTGCGTCGCCAACGCCGACCGCGAGGGCGCGCTGTCGATCACCCAGCTCGAGCTGCTGCCCGAGCCGCCGCCGCGCCGGCCCGACGACACGACCCCGTGGCCGCTGTGGCCGCAGAAGTACCGGCTGTCGTACGCGATGGAGGAGGCCCGCGCGCTCGGCAGGGGCGAGCAGGACTACTCGGTGGCGACCACGCGCTTCAGCGGCGACGACGCCGGCCGCGTCCGCGCGCTGCACGCCGCTCGGACCAACCCCGCCGACCCCTTCGGCCCGCCGCTGGACGGAACGGAGTTCGAGATTCGCGCCGACCTCGTGCTGCTGGCGATGGGCTTCCTCCATCCCGAGCCGGCGCTGCTCGACGCGCTCGGCGTCGAGAGGGACCGGCGCGGCAACGCCAAGGCGCCGACGTACGCGACCTCCGTGCCCGGCGTGTTCGCCGCGGGCGACGCCCGCCGCGGGCAGTCGCTGATCGTGTGGGCGATCAACGAGGGGCGCCAGGCGGCGCGGATGGTCGAGCGCCACCTCGGCACGCTCGAGCCGCGCGAGCTGATCCACGCGGGCAACGTCGAGGACGCCGACTCCGGCCCCGCAGGCCCGCCCCAGGGTCGCGCGGCGTACGGCGTTCCCGCCGACGAGCACCGCAGCTAGCGAATTCCCCACTGTGCAGCGGCGACGAAGTAATGTCGCCGCATGGCGACGACACCCACCCCGCAGCCCGTCCCGGCCGCGGTCCGCTCGCGCAACGACCTGGAGGAGCACGGCGTGTCGTTCGTGGCGGCCGACTCGCTCGCGCCGACGCAGCTGCCGATCAAGCACGACGGCGCCACGTACACCATGGCGCAGGAGACGCGCTGGCTGGACGGCGTGCACTTCGGCGTCGGGCGGTGGGACGGCTCGCTGAGCATCTTCTCGTTCGTCGACGACCCGTTCCAGGGGCCGATCATCTCGACGGCGGCGAGCGACCCGGCGAGCGAGGGCGTGCAGATGATCTGCTCGCTCGGCCCGCAGACGTTCGTCACCTCGAGCGGCGACACGGCGCTCGCCGTGTGGACCGCGGCGGACGGCCAGTGGCGGTCGATCAGCCCGAAGGTCTACCCGTACTCGTCGGCGTTCGGGGCCGCGAACAGCGGCGTCCTGATGTCCGGCGGCTCGCTGCTCGTCGTCGGCCACGCGAACGGCTTCATGACGACGTGGCGCGTGAGCGGCGGCGGACTCGCCCTCCAGGCGGCGGTCAACGTCCAGAACCCGAAGCCGGTCAACCCGTGGAACCTGCACAACGTCCGCGGCGTCGCCGACGCCGGCAGCGGCCTGGTCGTCGGCGGCTCGGAGGACGGCTTCCTGTCGGTCGTCTACGCGGCGACCGGGGCGATCGTCTCGCAGACCGTCTACAACGCCAGCGCGCAGCGCGGCATCAACGCCATCGCCCTCGACCGCGGCGGCAACCTGCTCGTCGCGAACTGCGCCGTCGGCCCCGCGGACAGCAACCTCTGGTACTTCACGCTCACGGCGTCGGCGCCCAAGCCGGTCTTCCGCAGCAGCGTCAACCTCCGCGTCAACCCGAACGCGCCGCAGGTCTTCAACTTCTCGACGATCTGGGCGAACGCGGCGAGCGGCCCGTGCTGGTTCTCCTCGACCGAGGAGGGCGCGCTGTGGATGGGCACGGTGAACGCGAGCACCGGCGCGATCGTCGTCTACGGCTACGAGACGGTGACGAGCCCGCTCGGCTCCGCGCTCGCCTACCAGGCCGGGGGAGACCTCGTGCTGGCGAGCTACGACATCTACGAGTTCACGACCGGTGCGTAGCCGCGGGATCCTCGTCGCGCTGCTGGCGGTCGCCGCGTTCGGGGGCATGGCGCCGGGCGCGCCCGCGACGACGATGAAGACGCTGTCGGGCACGACGGTCGCGACCGGCAGCTCGCTCAGCGGCTCCCTCAAGTCCGGTACCTCGTGGCGCCTCGACGGCGGGCCGGCCGGCAGCGTCACGTGCACGACGTCGACGCTCGGCGGCTCGCTCGGGACCAACCCGATGTCCCCGGCGGTGAGCGCCAGCCTCACGTCGATGACCGTCAGCACCTGCACGGACACCCTCCCGTTCGTGGCGGTGAGCAGCGTGACGATGAGTGCGCTCGGCGCGTCGTTCACCTTCGCGGGCACCGCCTCGACGTTCGCGATCCACGGCCTTCGCATCACGTTCACGCTCACGACCGGCGCGACGTGTACCTACGCGCCGACGGTCGAGCCCGCCACCGGCGAGCACGACTCCCACACGTCGCCGTGGAACGGCGAGTACGCGTTCGCCGAACCGATGACTAGGACGGGCGGCACCGCCGGTGCCGGGTGCCCCACGCTCGGCGTGACGTGGAGCGCGACGTACGTGCTCGGCATGACGATCCAGGCGTGATCACGCCGCCCTGGCGGATACGGTCACGAACCTCATGCGCCGACACCACCTCGCCGTCGTGCTCGTCGCGGCGCTGCTCGCGCTCGCGCCCGCCTCCGCCGCCCACGCCTTCGAGGCGCGGGGCGGGATCGAGCAGGCGTACGTCCTCGGGGCGCAGCGCGGCGAGCGGCTCGCGTTGCTGGACGCGCGCGGGCGGGTGGTGCGGGTGGCGCGGGCGGACCGGCTCGGCAGCCGGATCTTCCGCGACCTCGCGCCCGGCCGGGCCTACCGGGTGCGCCGGGCCGGCGGCGCGACGCGGGGGCTGCGGGTCCTGCGCGCCGGGGACGACCCGGCGCCGTCGTTCTACCGCCGCAAGCGGCTGCGCCGCGGGCTCAACTACGTCCGCGTCCGCGACGGGATCGAGCTGGCGATGACCGTCCGGCTGCCGCCCGGCAGGACGCTCGCCGACGGGCCGTTCGCGACGGTCGTCGAGTACTCGGGCTACCAGGTCGCCGCGCCGCACGACCTGATCGAGTCGCTCGCGGCGGGGCTCAGCGGGCGCCCGGTGCGGCCCGACCCGCTCGCGCCCGCGTCCGGCACGATCCTCGGCTCGGCGCTCGCGCCGCTGCTCGGCTTCGCGGTGGTCAGCGTGCAGATGCGCGGCTCGGGCTGCTCGGGCGGCGACTTCGACCTCTTCGGCCTGCCGACCACCTACGACGGCTACGACGCGATCGAGACCGTCGCCGCCCAGCCCTGGGTCAAGGGCGGGCGCGTGGGCATGGTCGGCATCTCGTTCTCGGGCATCACGCAGCTCTTCACCGCGGGGACGCGGCCGCCGCACCTGGAGGCGATCACGCCGCTGTCGGTGACCGACGACGTGTACGCGGCGACCGGCTACCCGGGCGGCATCCGCAACTCGGGCTTCGCGCGCAGCTGGCTCGCCGAGCGGATGCGCGACGCGCGGCCCGCCCCGCGCGGCGGCCAGCCGTGGGCGAGGGCGCTCGTGCGGTCGGGCGACCGCCACTGCCGCGCCAACCAGCGCCTGCGCCTGCAGACGCAGGACCTGCTCGGCCTCCTCGACCGCAACGAGTTCCGCCGCCCCCGGCTCTTCGACCACCGCTCCGGCGCCGCGTGGATGGGGCGGATCGCCGTCCCGACGTTCCTGGTCGGCCAGTTCCAGGACGAGCAGACCGGCGGGCACTTCGCGCACAGCCTGCAGCGGCTCTCCGCCAACCCGAACGTGTGGATCTCGCTGCAGAACGGCACGCACGTCGACTCGCTGGGGCCGAGCACCATCACGCGCTGGCTCGAGTTCCTCAAGCTCTACGTGGCCGGCGAGGTGCCGTCCATCCCCGAGTCGATCCGCTCGCTGAGCGGCCAGCTCTACCTCGCCATCGCGGGGGCGCCGGCCGCGCCGGTCGAGCAGTCGCGGTTCGCCGGCATGACCGACGTCGCGGCGGCGCGCGCGGCGTTCGCGCGCGACCCGCGCGTGCGGCTGCTGATGGACAGCGGGGCCGGCCCCGCCGGGCCGGGGTCGCTCGGCGCCGCCTGGGAGCTGGGCTTCGACGCGTGGCCGCCGCGCGAGCTGGCGCCGACGACGTACTACCTCGGCCCGGGCGGGGCGCTCGACCGCCGCCCGCCCGCCGCCGCGGGCGAGGTCGCGTACGTCGCCGACCCGGCGGCGCGCCCGGCCCAGACGCTGCCGGGCAGCGGCGACGCCGACGCCTGGCGCGCCCAGCCGCCGTACGACTGGCGCCCGGTCGCGCCCGGCCGCGGGCTCGGGTTCGCGACGGCGCCGCTCGACCGCGACGTCGTCCTCGCCGGCCCGGCGAGCCTCGACCTCTACCTCCGGTCGTCGGCGCGCGACACCGATCTGCAGGTGACGCTCAGCGAGGTGCGGCCGGACGGCGACGAGACGTACGTGCAGAACGGCTGGCTGCGCGCGTCGCACCGCCGGCTCGACCGCCGCCGCTCGACCGTGCTCGAGCCGGTGCACACGCACCTCGCGCGCGACGCCCAGCCGGTGCCCGCGCGGCGCTACACGATCGTCCGCGTGCCGATCATGCCGGTGGCCCACGCGTTCCGCGCGGGGTCGCGGATCCGCGTGACGATCCAGGCGCCGGGCGGCGACCGGCCGCGCTGGCGGTTCTCCTCGGTCGACCGCGGCCGCACGCGCAACGCGGTCGGCCTCGGCGGGGCGTACGCCTCGCGGCTCGTCCTGCCGGTCGTGGAGGGCGCGACCGCGCTCGGCACGCCGCTGCCGCCGCCCGCCGCCCTGCGCGGGCAGCCGACGCGCCGCTACGCGGCGGCGGCGAACGGCGGCTGACGGGCGCGCCGCCGCGGGCGGGGCGGCCTATGGCGTGTCGTCGTCCGCGCCCCCGCACGGCTGGCCGGGCGTGCACACCTCGACGACCGCGCCGCCGGGCCGCAGGAACTCGGACTTCTGCCGCCGCGCGACGTCGTAGGTGCGCGCCGCGTAGTGCGAGTCGTGTCCCGTGCGGGGCCAGACGTTCTCGGCGGGCGTGATGCCGGTGAAGTCCGCGCCCGGGTCCCAGTAGACGATCGCCGAGCCCGTGAACGGGAACGACCGGATGCCCGGGATCCCGTAGAGCTGGCGCCTCTCGAGCGTCCTCCCGGCGGCGATCGCCGGCCGGCGGGCCGAGGCGCCCATCGTCCGCGCCATCGCGTCGGCCTGCCAGTTGGAGACCTGCCAGTCGCCGACCACCGGGTGCAGCAGCACGGTGTGCTGCGGGGTGTTCGGCGGCGGGTCCGTCGTCGCGTTGGCCGCCCAGCCGTTCGGCTCGCCGCGGTCCCACAGCATCTGGATGAGCGACAGCACGAGCTGGCGGTCGCCCTCGTCGGGGATCGCCGGGTAGAAGACCCGCGAGTAGAGGTCCCAGTTCGAGCTGCGGTAGAGCAGCGTCGAGAACGTCATCCCGGGGACGCCGAGCACCGCCCTGCGGAAGTCCGGCGCCATGGCGACGAGCGCGCCGCCGAGGATCCCGCCCTGGCTGTTGCCGTCGTAGAACAGCTCGCCGGTGTCGATCAGCGGCTGGCCGCCGTTCTGGAAGGCCGGGTGCGACGCGAGCCCCTGCGGGTGCAGCATGAGCCGCCCGAGGTAGAGCTGCGCGAGGAAGCCCTGCTGCGAGCGGTCGGCGATCGGCGCGAACTGCCCGTAGTCCTGCAGCGCGCGGATCGCCTGCGGGACGTCGTCGCGGGCGAACCCGTACCAGGCGGTCGCGCAGAACACGATGTCGTGCTCCTCGCTCATCGCCCGGATGTTGTCCTCGTCGACCTGCTCGGGGCCGCCGAGCAGGCCGTGCCCGTAGTACGAGATCCGCGCCGGCGCGGTGAGCGCCTTCGCGGGGATCGTGCACTCGAAGCGCGCCTGCTGCACGTTGCCGGGCTGCTGCCCCGGCACCGCGCTCGGCGCGCCGCTGCGGTAGGCGAACCGCGAGCCGACCGGGCAGCCCGGGCGGTCGAGGTAGCACGGCACCGTGAACGTGCCGCTCACCCGCCGCGCGACGCGCGGGTCGTCGGTCACCGCGCGCACGTCCTCGACGCTGAACTCCGGCGGGCGCCCCGCGACGCGCCCGTCGGCGAGGTCGCGGTCGCCCAGCTGCGCGAACGCGTCGTCGCGCATAGCGACCATCCTGCCCTGGATCGAGTGCTGCGAGGCGACCGTGAAGTCCCACGCCAGGTACAGGCCGCGGCGCGAGATCCCGGCCCGGCGCAGCGTCCGGAAGATGCCGCGGTAGCGGGCGCGGTACCGGCGCGGCCCGCCGCCGCGCAGGATCGCCCGGAACGAGCGCGGCGCGCGGATCCGCCGCCCGCTCGCCGTCCGCAGCCCGCGCAGCACGACGACGTACCGCCGCCCGAAAACGAGGTTCTTCGCGACGTGGATCAGCAGCATCCGCTGGCCGCGCCGCGACGCCGCCACGTCGACCTCCGCCCACGCGAGCTGCCGGCGCCGCGTGCGCGCGTCGAGGATGACCAGCGAGGCGCGGCGCGCGCGCGAGCGCCCCAGGTCGGTCACCGGCGTGAGGCCCGACCGGCGCAGCGCCCGCGGGCTGTCAAGGCCCGGCACGCGCACGACGATCGGCTGGTTCGGGCTGAAGCCGTCGGCCCGGTTCCACTCCGCGGGGTCGGGCCGCACGCCGTCCTTGTTCGCCGGCAGCGCCGCCCGCGGCAGCCGCACGCGCAGGCCGGTCGGCGACGCCGAGTCGCGCACGGTGAGGTTCATGTCGTTCGGGAACGGCATGAGGCAGGCGCGGGCGCCGAACGGGTCGCAGTGCGTCTGCGAGCTGGCCGCCGCCGGGGCGGCGAGGGCGAGGAGCGCGAGCGCCGCGCCGAGCGCGGCCCGCGGGGCGGTGCGGGGCATGCCGGTGAACGCTACAGCGCCGCTAAGATGACGCCTGCGTCAACTTCGTGGAGAGGGGAGACATGACACGCCTGCCGAACGCCGCCGTCATCGGCGCCGGCTCGTCGGGGATCGCCGCGGCCAAGGCGCTCCACGACCGGGGCATCGACTTCGACGTCTACGAGAAGTCCGACCGCGTCGGCGGCAACTGGGTGTTCGGCAACAAGAACGGGATGTCGGCCGCCTACCGGCACCTGCACATCAACACCTCGCGCGAGCGGATGCAGTACGCCGACTTCCCGATGCCGAAGTCGTACCCCGACTTCCCGCGCCACGACCAGATCGCCGCGTACTTCGACGCCTACGTCGAGCACTTCGGCTTCCGCGACCGCATCCTCTTCGAGACCGGCGTCGAGCGCGCAGAGCGCCTCAGCGACGGCACCTGGGAGCTGTCGACCGACACCGGGCTGACCCGGCGCTACGACATGCTGCTCGTCGCCAACGGCCACCACTGGGACAAGCGCTGGCCCGAGCCCGCGTTCCCCGGCGCCGACGAGTTCGAGGGCGTGCAGATGCACGCGCACGACTACGTCGACAACGAGCCGCTGCGCGGCAGGGACGTCGTCGTCCTCGGCATGGGCAACAGCGCGATGGACATCTCGGTCGAGTCGAGCGAGGTGGCGGCCGGCACGTACCTGGCGGCGCGCCGCGGCGCGTGGATCGTCCCCAAGTACCTCTTCGGCCGGCCGCTCGACACGCTGGCGACGAATCCGCGCGTGCCGATGTCGGTCGGCGCGCGGATGCTCGAGCGGATCGTGACGCTGCACGTCGGCCGGCCCGAGAAGTTCGGCCTGCCGAAGCCCGACCACCGGATGGGGCAGGCGCACCCCACGATCTCCGGCCGCATCCACGACCGCATCCAGCACGGGAAGGTCGTCCCCAAGCCGAACATCGCGCGGCTGCACCGCGACGAGGTCGAGTTCGCCGACGGCACGCGCGTCCACGCCGACGTCGTCATCTACTGCACCGGCTACAAGATCACGTTCCCGTTCTTCGACGAGGGGCTCGTCTCCGCGCCCGACAACCGCATCGAGCTGTTCTGGCGCGTCTTCAAGCCGGAGGTGCCGAACCTCGCGTTCGTCGGGCTGCTGCAGCCGCTCGGCGCGATCATGCCGCTGGCCGAGGCGCAGGGGAAGTGGATCGCCGCGTACCTGCGCGGCGAGTACCGCCTGCCGCCGGAGGAGGCGATGCGCGAGCACGTCGCGAAGGACATGGCCGCGATGCGCAGGCGGTACGTGTCCTCCAAGCGGCACACGATCCAGGTCGACTTCGACGAGTACCTGTTGCGGCTGGAGCGCGAGCGGCGCGAGGGCGCGCGGCGCGCGGCGGCGGCCGGCTTCGTCCCGCAGGTGCCGGCGCGCGCGGCGGCGGGGCGCGAGGTCGCCGCGTGAGCACCGCCGCCCCGGCCGGCAAGCGCGAGCGCACGAAGCAGGCCAACCGGGCGGCGATCCTGGCCGCGGCCCGCGAGGTGTTCGCCGAGATGGGGTACGGCGCCGCGACCGTCCGCGACGTCGTGCGCCGCAGCGGGCTGGCGGCCGGGACGTTCTACAACTACTTCCCGGACAAGGAGGCCGTGTTCCGCGCGCTGCTGGAGGAGTCGGCCGAGCGGGTGCGGGCCCGCACGCGCGCCGGCCGGGCGGGGGCGCGGACGCTGGAGGAGTTCGTGCGCGGCGGCTACCGCGGCTACTTCCAGGCGGTCGCCGAGGACCCGATGACGTTCGAGCTGACGCGCCGCAACGCCGGCACGATCCGCACGCTGTTCAACACGCCCGGGATCGGCGCGGGCGTGGGGGAGCTGCGCGACGACCTGGCGGCCGCCGTCGAGGCAGGGCTGATGCCGCCGGTCGACGTCGAGTACACGGCGGCGGCGATGGTCGGCGTCGGCTTCGAGGTCGGCGTGCGGATGGTCGCGCGCGACCCCGCCGACCCCGAGGCGGCGGCTGACTTCGCGACGCGCCTGTTCCTGGGCGGGTTGCCGCGCCTCGGCGGGTAGGTAGGTTCACTCCTCATGCCCCAGTTCTGCCGTCATGGGCGGTTCGTCCAGAACTGCCGGATCTGCAGCGCGCCCGAGCCGAAGCCCGCTGCCCGGCCGCGGACGTCCGCCCCGGCCCGGCGGCCGGGCACCGCGGCGCCGCGCACGTCCGGGGTCGTGGTCAGGCGGCTCGCGCGGGCGGTGGAGGACGGCTACGAGAACGAGCTCGTGCCGGGGCTGAAGGCGTCGGGGGACGCGCGGCGGCTGGCGGACGAGCTCGCGTTCTCGACGGCGCGCCTCGCCGAGCTGGCGGCCGACCCGCCCGGGCTGTACGCCGAGGCGGCGCTGGCCGAGGACCTCGAGGAGTCGCTGTGGCTGGCGTTCCTCGTCGCGCACGTCTCGCCGCTGGCCGTTGACGCCGGCGACGCCTTCTCCACGATCCGCGCGGTGCGCCGGCCGTGGGCGACGGGCGAGTTGCCGCCGGTCGGCGAGGGCGGCGCGCTCGGGCCGCGGACGACGGTCGACGCGAGGAGCCCTGAGCGCACGGTCGCCGCCTACCGAGCGTGGGCCCAGCGCCACGGCGGGTCGCAGGCGGCGGCGCTGACCGGCGACGACAACTGGACGGCCGAGCGGCGCTTCCAGCGCGTGTTCGAGCGGCTGTCGCTGCCGGGCTTCGGGCGGGCGGGGCGGTTCGAGCTGCTGGTCTCGCTCGGGCGGATGGGGCTCGTGGACGTCGCGCCGCCGGACCTGCAGCTCGGCGAGGCCGCCGACCCGGCGGTCGTCGCGGCCAAGCGCGTGTTCGGCATCGGCGAGCGGTTCCTCATGGAGCGCCGGGCCGCCGACCTGGCGTCCGAGGCCGGCGTCCCGCTCGACGCGCTCGACCTGGCGCTGTTCAACTTCGGCCAGCCGCCCGACGCCCGCGCGACGATGGGCTCGGCCGCCGAGCCCGGCGCCGAGCTGCGCGCGCGCGTGGAGCGGGCGCTGGGCGTCTAGGACGGTCGACCGCGATGCTGCCCGCCGACGCCCTCCGCGACGAGTACCTGGCCGCGCTGCTCGGGCGCGACCCCACGCGCGCACGGTTCGTCGTCGACCAGGCGGTGACCGACGGGATGCCGGTGCGCGACGTCTACATCGACGTGCTCGTCCCGGTGCTCAGGGAGGTCGGCGACCGGTGGGCCGCCGGCGAGCTGACCGTCGCCCATGAGCACTACGCCACCGCGGTGACGCTGGGGGTGCTGGGCGCGCTGGCGCCGCACCTGCGGGTGCCGCCGTCGAGCGGCCGGCTGGCGGTGGTGGCGTGCACCCCGGGCGAGCTGCACGCGGTCGGGGCGCAGATGGTCGGCGACCTCCTGGAGGGCGAGGGCTGGGAGGTGCTCGCGCTCGGCGCGGCGACGCCGGGCGCCGACCTCGCCGCGCTGGTCGACGACGAGCGGCCCGACGTCGTCGCCCTGTCGACCGCGGTCGCCGGCAACCTCGACGGCGCCGAGGACGTCCTGCGACGGCTGCGCGAGCTCGACGACCCGCCGTTCGTGGTCGCGGGCGGCCGGGCATGGGCGGGCGTCTCCGGGGAGCGCCGCCGCACGCTGGGCGCCGACGCCTTCTTCGACGACCCGCGCGACCTCACCGCGCTCCTCCGAACCCGCTTCCCCCCGATCGACGACGACTAGCGGGTCAGACCCCTTGAGTGGGGTCGACTCAAGGGGTCTGACCCCTTGAGGCGCGGTGTGTGAGGGGGTCTGACCCCTTGAGTCGGGTTGGCTCAAGGGGTCTGACCCCTCGGTGCGGCGCGGGCTGCTCGCGGGGGTGGTTGACGGCGATGCGCCGCCAGGAGGACAATCGGCGCGCGTCATGACCAGGCTCGCCGCCGCAGCCGCCCTCGCGCTCCTGATCGCGCCCGCGCAGGCGCTGGCCGGCGCGGGCGGCGGGAGCTCGGGCTATGGCGGCGGCGGGGGCGGGGGTGGCGGCGGCTTCGGCGGCTCGTCGGGCGGCGGCTCGGGCGACCCGGCGCCGTGGTGGGTGTGGGCGCTCTTCATCGGGGGCGCCGCCGTCTTCCTGCTCCTCGCCGTCGCCGGCGAGCAGCGCCGCCGCGCGCGCCGGCGCGAGCGCGTGCGCCGGACGATCGCCGCGTCCGCCGAGGCGGCGGGCGACGACCCGTGGTTCGACGCAGCCGGGGTCGAGCGCGAGGCGGCCGAGCTGTTCCGCGCGACGCAGCGGGCGTGGCACGACCGCGACCGCGACCGCCTGCGCGAGCTGGTCGAGCCGGACCTGATGGTCGAGTGGGAGCGGCGCCTCGACGACTTCGACCGCAAGGGCTGGCACCAGGTCGTCGAGGTGCGGGAGGGGCCGCAGGTCGAGTACGTCGGCCTCGAGAACCGCGACGACGACAGCGCCGACCGCGTCGTCGTCCGCCTCGAGGCCAAGATGCGCGACTGCGTCCGCCTCCCCGACGGCCGCATCATGAACAAGGACGGCGCCTCCTCCGACGTCGTCGCCGTCGCCGAGTACTGGACGCTGGCCCGCCGCGACGGCCGCCGCTGGACCGTCGCCTCGATCGAGCAGGACGCCGAGGGCGCCCACCACCTCGAGGCGCCGCTCGTGCCCTCGCCGTGGAGCCACGCTCAGCAGATCCACGACCAGACGGCGCTCGAGCGCGCCGCCGCCGACGCGCCGCAGGGCGTCAGCACCGGCGAGCTGGCGGACGTGGACTACGCCGGCGACGCCCGCCGCCAGGCGCTCGATCTCAGCCTGGTCGACGAGCGCTTCGCGCCGCACGTGCTCGAGGCCGCCGCCCGCACCGCGATGGACGCCTGGGCCGAGGCGGTCGACGGCGACGACGCGCGGCTGCGCGCGCTCGCCGGCGACCAGGCCGTCCACGCGCTGCTCCACGGCAGCGACGCCTCCGCACGCAGCCGCCTCGTCGTCCGCGGCCCGCGGCTGCGGGCGCTGCGGATCGCCGCGCTCGACCCCGACGCCGACCCGCCGGAGCTGACCGTCGAGGCCGACGTCGCCGGCCGGCGCTACGTCGAGGATCGCGACACGCTCGAGCTGCTGTCGGGCAGCCGCGACCGCGAGACCGAGTTCACCGAGCGGTGGACGCTGCAGCTCGACGGCTCCGCCGACGCCCCCTGGCGCATCGCGGCCGCCGCCCCCGTCGGGTAGCGTCGCGGCCATGCCCGAGCCGATCCGCGAGCTGGCCCCAGGGATCCTGCACTGGAAGGCCCGGCACCCCAACCTCGGCGCCGACGTCAGCTCGTACGCGCTGACCGAGTCGCGCGTCCTGATCGACCCGATCATGCCGTCCGAGGGCCTCGACTGGTTCGAGGACAAGGACCTGCGCCCGGTCGCGATCCTCCTCACCAACCGCCACCACTGGCGCAGCAGCGGCGACTTCGTCGCGCGCTTCGGCTGCACCGTCCACGCGAGCCGCCCGGGGATGCACGAGTTCGGCCCCGACCGGCCGGTCGAGCCGTTCGACTTCGGCGCCGTCCTGCACGACGGCATCGTCGCCCACGAGGTCGGGGTGATCTGCCCGGACGAGACCGCGCTCGAGATCCCCGCCGCCAAGGCGCTCGCCGTCGCCGACGGCGTGATCGACTACGGGCGGCTCGGGTTCGTCCCCGACAACCTCCTCGACGAGCCCGAGCACACCAAGCGCGGCCTCTACGACCGCTACGAGCGCCTCGCCGACACGGTCGACTTCGAGCACCTGCTCGTCGCCCACGGCGACCCGATCGTGCTCAACGGCCGCGCCGAGCTGCGCGAGTGGGCGGCCCGGCGCGAGCTGTGAGCGCGTGAAGCGCCGGCTCGTCGAGCGTCACACAACCGAGACATACCGCGGGTATGGTTCCCGCCCATGAACTCGGTGGAGCTCGCGCACGGCACCGTGCGCTACCGCGACGAGGGCGAGGGGCGGCCGGTCGTCTTCGTCCACGGCATCCTCGTCAACGGCCTGCTGTGGCGGCGGGTGACCCCGCGCCTCGACGGCGTGCGCCGCATCGTCCCCGACTGGCCGCTGGGGTCCCACGAGGTGCCGATGCGGCCGGACGCCGACCTCACCCCGCCCGGGCTCGCGCGGATGATCGCCGACTTCCTCGACGCGCTCGGGCTCGACGACGTCGTGCTGGTCGGCAACGACACCGGCGGCGCGCTCGCGCAGATCGCGGCGGCCAACCACCCCGAGCGGATCGGGGCGCTCGCGCTGACGCCGTGCGACGCGTTCGAGAACTTCCTGCCGCCGCTGTTCCGCGGGCTGCAGGTCGCCGCCCGCGTCCCGGGCGCGCTGACCGCCTTCCTCGCGCCGCTGCGCATCCGCCCGGCGCGCCGCCTGCCGCTCGCGTTCGGCTGGCTGCGCAAGCACCCGATCGAGGACGCGGTCTCCGACGCGTACCTGCGGCCCTACTTCGAGCACGCCGGGGTCCGGCGCGACCTGCAGAAGGTCCTGCGCGGGATCTCCTCCCGGCACACCCTCGACGCGGCCGCGAGGCTCGCGTCGTTCGGCAAGCCGGCGCGCGTCGTGTGGGCGACCGAGGACCGCGTCTTCCCGCTCGACCACGGGCGGCGGCTGGCCGAGATCCTCAGCGCCCCGCTCGTCGAGGTGCCCGACTCGTACTCGTTCGTGCCCGAGGACCAGCCGGACCGGCTCGCCGCGGAGCTGCGCGAGCTGGCGGCCGGCTAGGGCGCGTCCGGGTCCTCGCCCTCGGCGGCGATCGCCTCGAGCGCGGCGAGCGCGAGGACCTGGGCCGGCGTGCCCTCGACCTCGCCCTCGCCCAGCTCGTGCAGGTCGGGCCGGAAGACCACCCCGACGTCGATCCGGTCGTCGCCGGCGTCGGCGAGCGTGATGACCGCGTACCCCCGGTCGTCGGACGGCGGCTCGTCGAACACGTCCCGCACCGCGGCGAGGACCTGCTCGACCTGGTCGCGCCAGTGCTCGCGGGCCTGCTCCTGCTCCTTCGGGCTCATGTCGCCCAGGTGGCGGCCGTGGATGCGCTCCATCGCCGCCAGGCCGGCCCGGACGCTCTGCTCGGAGAGGATCATGGCGGTGGGGATCTGGTCCATGGGGAGTAGCGTCCCAGGTATGCCGATCCGGAGCCCGCACCCCGACGTGTCCATTCCCGAGACGGCGCTGACGCCGTTCGTCCTGGAGCGCGCGCGCGAGCTGGGCGGCAAGCCGGCGCTGGTCGACGGGCCGAGCGGCCGGACGCTCACGTTCGAGCAGCTCGACGTCGCGGTCCGCCGCCTCGCCGCCGGCCTGCGGGCGCGCGGCTTCGGGAAGGGCGACACGTACGCGATCTTCCTCCCCAACGTGCCCGAGTACGCGGTCGCCTTCCACGGCGCCGCCTACGCCGGCGGCGCGGTCACGACGATCAACCCGGTCTACACGCCCGACGAGATCGAGCACCAGCTGCGCGACGCGGGCGCGAAGTTCCTCGTCACCCATCCGGGCGGGGTCGAGAACGCGGTCAGGGCGGCGGAGCGGACCGGCGTGGAGGAGGTCTTCGTGCTCGGCGAGGCCGAGGGCGCGACGCCGGTCAGCGAGCTGGTGGCCGACGAGCCGCTGGCCGAGCCGGTCGCGGTCGACCCGGGCGACCTCGTGGCGCTGCCGTACTCCAGCGGGACGACGGGGCTGCCGAAGGGCGTGATGCTCTCGCACCGCAACCTCGTCGCGAACATCCTGCAGGCGCGGGCGGCGCTCGCCGTGGAGGAGGACGACGTGGCGATCGGCGTGCTGCCGTTCTTCCACATCTACGGCATGACGGTGATCATGAACCTCGGGCTGCGGGCCGGGGCGACGACGGTGACGATGCCGCGGTTCGACCTCGAGCAGTTCCTCGCGACGATCCAGGAGCACCGGGTCACCCGGGCGTACGTGGTGCCGCCGATCGCGCTCGCGCTCGCCAAGCACCCGCTCGTCGACCGGTTCGACCTGTCGAGCCTGCGGCTCGTGCTGTCGGGGGCGGCCCCGCTGGGCGCCGAGCTGGAGCGCGCGTGCGCGGAGCGGCTCGGCTGCCAGGTGATCCAGGGCTACGGGATGACCGAGACGTCCCCGGTCACGCACACCGCGCCGCTCGACCGGCCGAAGCCGGGGACGATCGGGCCGGCGATCCCGAACACCGAGTGCCGGATCGTCGACCCGGAGACCGGGGAGGACGCGGCCGAGGGCGAGCGGGGCGAGCTGCTGATCCGCGGGCCGCAGGTCATGCAGGGCTACCTCGAGAACGAGGAGGCCACGCGCGCGACGCTCGACGAGGACGGCTGGCTGCACACGGGCGACGTCGCGATCGTCGACGAGGACGGCTACTTCGCGATCGTCGACCGGGTCAAGGAGCTGATCAAGTACAAGGGCTTCCAGGTCGCGCCGGCCGAGCTCGAGGCGCTGCTCGTGCAGCACCCGGGCGTGGCCGACGCCGCGGTGATCCCGGTGCCGGACGAGGAGGCGGGCGAGATCCCGAAGGCGTTCCTCGTGCTCGCGGACGGGGACACGTCGCCCGAGGACGTGCAGCGGTTCGTCGCCGAGCGGGTGTCGACCTACAAGCGGATCCGCGCGGTCGAGGTGGTGGACGAGATCCCCAAGTCGGCGTCGGGGAAGATCCTGCGGCGGGTGCTGCGCGATCGCGAGCGCGCGGCGGCCGGCTAGCCCGAGGCGCCCGGTCAGGCGCTCAGCGCGTGCCCGCGGGCGAGCGGGCACAGGAGGGGACGCGGGTCGGGCTTCGCCACCGCCCCCGCCACCGGCGCGTGCGCGCTGAGCAGGCGGGTCGTGCCGCTGTCGACGTCGTGGAGGAAGACGCCGGCGAGGCCGGCCGGCTTGCCGGGCGCGGGCGCCGTCGAGGTGAACGCCACCCGGCGGCCGTCGGCCGACACCGCGGGCTCGGACGCGTAGCCGCCGCGGCTGATCGTCGCCGTCCGGGCCGTGAGGCGGTCGTAGAGGCGGACCTGCGCGCGGCGGCCGGCGCGGGCGCGCCCCCGGGCGGCGTAGGCGACGAACCGCCCGTCCGCCGAGACCGCCGGCTCGAAGGCGAACGAGCGCGCGTCGCTGACGACCTCGACGCGGCCGCCGGCGCGGACGAACACGCGCGACCGGCCGCCCGGCGCGCCGAGGTTCGACGCGCGGCTCGTGAACGCGACGACGCGGCCGTCGGCGGACGCGGCGGGCTCGGCGGCCTCCGCGTCCGCCGGGCCGGCCGGGCCGCGGCTGACGAGCGTGGTCCGGCCGGTCGCGATCTCCCGGATGTGCACCTGGCCCGCGGCGGTGGTGAAGACGACCGCGCTCCCGTCGCGGGTGATCCGCGGCTCGAAGACGACGCCGCCGCTCAGCCGCGTCGTCGTGCCGGTCGCACGGTCGGCGACCCACAGGCCGTTGCGCGACCGCTGCGCGCCGGCGTCCGTGGCCTGGAACGCGACGAGCCGCCCGTCGGCTGACACGGACGGGTTGTAGGCGGTCCGGCTCGGGCCGGCGACCCCGCTCGGGTGGCTGACGCGCAGCGCGAACGCGCCCGGCAGCTCGCGCAGGTTGACGCGCATCTCGCCGTAGCGCTTGGCGAAGTTCATGTTCCCGTCCGCCTGCTCGTACACGACGGCCCCGCCGCCGGCGGCGAGCATCGCGTTGTACGCCGAGCCGGGCCGGCCGGCCGGGGAGCGGCCGGAGACCGAGAACGTCGTCCCCTCGTCCACGTGCGCGCCGCGCACGACGATCTCCCCGCGGGTGCGCGCCTCCGGGATCTTCGCGCGGTAGGCGTCCCACACGACGGTCGTGCCGTCGTCGGAGATCGACGGGTTGTTCGCGTAGTCGGCGGGCGGGAGCAGCGCCTTCCCCGGCCCGATCGTCGGCGGCGGGCCGTTGTAGCGGCTCTGGCCGAGCCAGCGCGGGACCTGGCGGAGCTGGCGGTCGAGCAGCAGCCGCGCCTGGCGCCGGCTCGTCGCGCCGAGGCGGACGCCCCTGTGCGCGCGGGCGCGGAGGACCGCGACGGCGCGGACGTGCATCTGCGCGGCCGTCCGGCCGTGCAGGCGGCCGATCTGGAGCGGGCTCAGCTCGGCCCGGCGCAGCTTCAGGAACTCCGCGTTTGGCGTCCCGAAGATGTGCCGCGACGCCTGGGGGACCGCGGTCTGGTGGAGGGAGTGGAAGAGGATGTGCTGGCTGAGGTGGCCCTGCGTGACGACGCGGCGGGCGCGGCGCACGAGCGTGCGGTCGCCGCTCGGGACGAGCCGGCGCGCCAGCTCGCCCGCGCTGAGGCCGCGGCGGCGGGCGAGCTGCTCGAGGTCGTGGGCGGCGTCGTCGCGCAGGTGGCGCCAGATCGCGCCGCGGTCGGCGCGCAGCGCGCGGTAGAGGCGGCCCTCGTCGAACGGGAGCCAGTGCTGGTAGACCCACTCCTCGCTCGGCAGCCAGTGGGGCAGCGCGCCGGGCGGGGCGTCGGAGTCCTGGCCGCGGGCCGCGGGGGCGGCGGCGAGGAGGACGGCGGCGACGGCTCCGGCGACGCGACGTTTCATACGAAAGACGCTAACTGGTCGGCGCGACAGGAGACAGTGAGTCGCCGTTGTGCGACGGTCGCCCGCCGCGGCCGCCGCGCTCACCGGGCGCGGGCGAGGTGCGCCTTCAGCCGCAGCACCCGCTTGCCGGCCTCGTCGACCCGCGCCCGTGCGAGGCGGCCGGCGCGGGCGTCGGCGAGGAGTATGCGGTAGGCGGCGGCCGAGCCCTGCTCGGTGTTTGCGTAGAGGAGCATGT
Source organism: Solirubrobacteraceae bacterium (assembly GCA_035940955.1). Taxonomy (GTDB): domain Bacteria; phylum Actinomycetota; class Thermoleophilia; order Solirubrobacterales; family Solirubrobacteraceae; genus CADCVT01. Next base: position 719 of record DASZEJ010000025.1, on the reverse strand, counting down.
CGAGGCCGGCGGCCAGCGCGCGGCGGGCGGGCGTGGCCTCGTTCGCGAGTGCCGGCGTCTCGAGCGCGTCGGAGATCGTCACCGGCCACGGGCCGCTGCGCGGCAGCTCGCGGTAGGCGGCGCGGGTGAGGACGGCCGGCTCGCCGCCGGTGAGCCGGGGGTAGACCGCGCTGGAGAGCATCGCCAGGGTGCCGGCCTCGGTGCCGCAGCGCCGGTACGGGGCGTAGTCGCGGCGCAGGGCCGCGGCGCTCGCGCGGACGGTGGCGGGCGCGTCGTCCGTGTTGACGCGCGCGTGCCCGAGGCCGGGGAAGTGCTTGAGCGCGGGGGCGACGCCGGCGGCGCGCAGCCCCTGCGCGAACGCGCACGCGCGCCGGGCGACGCGGCCGGGCGTGCGTCCGAACGCCCGCGAGCCGAGGAACGTGCCCGGGTGGGCGACGTCGGCGACCGGCGCGAGGTCGACGGCGATGCCGAGGCGGCGCAGCATCCGGCCGGTCGCCCGGCCCTCCGCGCCGGGCGCGCGCATCGCCGCCGCGCTCGTGCTCGGCGGGCCGGGCAGCCGCTTCACGAGGCCGCCCTCCTGGTCGACCATCACGAGCACCTTTGGCCGCCCGCCGGCGCGGGCGGCGCGCTGGAGGCGGCCGATCGCCGCGCGGAGCGCCGCGCGGGGCTGCGCCACGTTGTCGGCGAAGAGGATCACGCCGCCGACCTCGCCCCGCTCG
>DASZEJ010000024.1:0-5094 GCA_035940955.1 Solirubrobacteraceae bacterium | reverse complement strand
CTGGATCGCGCGCTCGGTTGCCCAGACGGCGACCTCGCCGGCCTTGAGCTTGCTCATCGAGCCTTCGGCCGCCGTGAAGCGCTGGCCCGTGCGGCCCATCCACGAGGCGCGCCAGACGAGCAGCCGCGCGGCGTCGATCTCCATCTTCATGTCGGCCAGCGCGAAGGCGATCGCCTGGTTCTCGATGATCTTCTTGCCGAACTGCTCGCGCTCCTTGGCGTAGTCGAGCGCGTACTCGTACGCCGCGCGCGCAATGCCGACGGCCTGGGCGCCGACGGTCGGGCGGCTGGCCTCGAACGTCTGCATCGCGGCCTGCTTGCGCGCGCTGGCGCCCTCGCGGGCGCGCGCGAGGCGCTCGTCGAGCTTCTCCTTGCCGCCGAGCAGGCAGCGGCCGGGCACGCGGCAGTCGTCGAGGTAGACGTCGGCGGTGTGCGAGGCGCGCAGGCCGTGCTTCTTGACCTTCGCGCCCTGCGACAGGCCCGGCGTGTTCGGCGGGATCACGAAGGCGGCCTGGCCGCGGGCGCCCAGCTCACGATCGACCGAGCAGACGACGACGTGGACGTTGGCGATGCCGCCGTTGGTCGCCCACGCCTTCTGGCCGTTGAGGACCCACTCGTCCTTGGCCTCGTCGTACCTCGCGCGCGTGCGCAGCGACGAGACGTCCGACCCCGCGTCGGGCTCGGACACGCAGAACGCGGCGACCTTCGGGTCGTCCGCCGTGCCGAAGCACTGCGGAATCCACTCGCCCATCTGCTCGGGCGTGCCGCTGGAGAAGATCCCGGCCACGGCGAGCGACGTGCCCATGATCGCCATCCCGATCCCGGCGTCCCCCCAGAACAGCTCCTCGTTGACGATCGGCAGCGTCAGGCCGGTGGGGTCCGCGTAGAACTGCGCGAGCGCCTCGAAGCCGTACAGGCCGATCTTCTGGGCCTCCTGGATGATCGGCCACGGCGTCTCCTCGCGCTCGTCCCACTCGGACGCGGCGGGGCGCATGACCCCATCGGCGAAGCCGTGGACCCAGTCGCGGATGTCCTTCTGGTCCTGGTTCAGCTCGAGGGAGAACGGCGTGTCGCCGTCCTGCGTCGAGAGGTCGACGTCGTCGACGGAGGTGATCTCGGAGGTAGCCATGTCACCGCGAAACGTTACATCAACCGGCGTCACGTCGTTTTGCGTAGGGTGTGGGCCGTGGCCCTGGATACGACGACCGCGGACCTGACGATCGACGAGCTGGCGCGCGAGACGGGCATGACCGTCCGCAACGTCCGCTCCCACGCGACCCGCGGGCTGCTCCAGCCGCCCGTGGTGCGCGGGCGCACCGGCTACTACGGCCCCGAGCACGTCGCGCGGCTGCGGCTGATCCAGGAGCTGCAGGCCAACGGCTACAACCTCGCCGCGATCAAGCACCTGCTGGGACGCGGCGACGGCTGGGCGCAGGAGGTCCTGGGCTTCGCGCGGTCGCTGCTGCGGCCGTTCGAGGACGAGCGCCCGGAGGTCGTCGACGCCGCCGAGCTGGCGGCGAAGTGGGGCGCCGCCGAGGTCGACCCGGAGCTGGCGGCGCGGGCGGAGAAGCTCGGGCTCGTCGCGGCGCTCGGCGACGGGCGCTACGAGATCCTCTCGCCGACCGTCGTGCGCGCCGGCGAGGTCGTGCGCGAGCTGGGCGTGCCGCCGGAGCGGGCGCTGGACCTCGTCGAGCGCGTCGTGCGGTCGGCCGACGGCGTCGCGAAGGAGTTCGTCGGCCTCTTCATGGAGCAGGTCTGGGAGCCGTTCCGGGACTCGGGCGGCGACCTCGCCGACCTGCAGGAGGCGGTCGAGCGCCTGCGCCCGCTGGCGACCGAGACGCTCGTCGCGGTCTTCCACATGCAGATGACGCGGGCGGTCGAGGAGACCTTCGCCCGCGAGCTGGAGAAGTAGCTAGGCGGCCGGCGCCGGCGGGGGCGGGTCGACGGCGGGCAGGCCGTCGATGCTCGTCGGGCTGCGCGTCCGCTCGCGGGCGAGCAGGCCCTCGCTGCCGAGCGTGCGCAGGCGCTTGCGCTTCGCGAGATCGAAGTGCGCCCGCTCGCCCTCGTAGGCCATGAGCGGCACGGTGTAGCCGCACGAGTCGGAGATGCGCTCGACGTCGACGACGACCACCGCGCGCCGCGACTCGGCGACGGACGTCAGCTCGTCGAACCGCGCCTCGGCGACCAGCGCGTCGAAGCGCGGGTCGCCGGCCATCACCGGCTCGCCCGCGCCGTGGAGGCGGACGATCCGCGGCGGGCCGGAGAACGCGCAGAGCATCACGACGATCCGGCCGTTCTCGCGCAGGTGCGCGACGGTCTCGGCGCCGCTGCCGAAGTAGTCGAGGTACGCGACCCGCCGCGCGCCGAGCACCCGCAGCGTGCCGATCGGCCCCTTCGGCGACACGTTCACGTGCCCGCCGGCCCCGAGCGGGGCGGTCGCGACGAAGAACATCGGCTGGCGCGCGATCCAGCGCCGCATCGTCTCGTCGATGGCGTCGAAGACCTTCGCCACGCAGGAGCACGCTAGCGGGCGGCGGGCGCTACTGCTCCGCGCTGGCGGACCGGGCGCGCAGCGCGGCCTCGAGGCGGCCGAGCACCCGCTCGACCTCGGCGAGCGCGGCGTCCGGGAGCCCGCCGCGCAGCGCGGCCTGCGCCGCGTCGGCGACCGTCGCCCGCTCGGCGCCCAGCTCGGCCAGGCGCCGGTCGAGGTCGCGGTGGCCGCGCCAGGCCTCGAGCTCGGCGACCGCCGCGTCGAGCGCGACCCGCAGCTGCAGCGCCGCCTCGCGCCCCCGGCCCGCGTCGAGGTCGGCGCGCGCCCGCAGCGTCAGCTCCTCGCAAGCCAGCGCCGCGTCGCGGCCGCCGAGCACCGCGGCCAGGCGCTCCTGCGGGCGCAGAGCCGCCGCCCGCTGCGCGCGCAGGCGCCGGAGCGCCGCGCCCTCCTTCTCGCCCGGCTCGACCGCCTCGGTCCAGCGGCCGTCCGCGACCTCCTCGCCCGCGCCGTAGCCGACGCGCACCACGAGCGCGTCGTCGATCGTCACCTCGCGCACGCCGGGGTCGGCGGCGGCGACGCGGTGGGCGTGCAGCACGCGGTTGAGGGCCCCGAGCTCGAGCGGCACGACGGTCTCGGCCGACGTCAGCCAGGCCGCGCCCTCCTCCGGCCCGCTCAGCGGCACGCCGCGGATCAGCGTCGCGCGGGTGGTCGTCACCGGCGCGGGCTCCGGCTCGGGCTCGACCCGCTGCGTCCTGCGCCGCCCGAGCAGCCGCCGCTCGCGCGCGCCCAGCGTGGCGACGACGAGCACGCGCAGGTCGCTCTCGGCCGCGCTGTCGCGCAGCACGTACCGGCCGGGGGTCGGGCCGAGCTGCCACGGGAACTCGAACTGGACGAACCCGAAGAGCGGGGGACCCGTGCCGGTCGGAGGGGTCACGCGGATGCGGCGCCGGCGGTCACGGGGCGCAGCCCGCGGCCCCGCTACTCGCCCCGGTGCGCGCCGCTCGCCCGCTTCGGCGGGGTGACCGTGATCGCGTACTTGCTCGGCTGCGTGCGGACCGTCGGGTTGTCGATCTCGCCGAGGCGGTCGATCAGCTTGATCCACTGGCTCGGCTTCAGCACCGAGTCGAACTGCTTGCCGCCGGCGCCCCACAGCGGCTGGAAGCCGACGTGGATGTGGTCGTGGTGGTCGCCCATCGCGAACGTGTTGTCCACCCCGTCGTACTTCATCAGCGTGATGATCTGCGCGGGCTTCATCGTGCCCTGCAGCGTCAGCAGCCGGCGGACGGCCATGTCGGTGATGGAGCCGGGGCCCTGGTGGCCGAGGATCGGGATGCCGTTGATCTTCGCGATGTCGACGGCGTTGCCGGACGAGTGGTGCGAGACGTTGCCCGACGAGGTGAAGTACCCGTGGCCGCAGGTGAGCGACGTGACCGTCGGCCGCAGGCCGCTGGCCGCCAGGAACTCGAGCGTGGCGAGCACGCGGCGGTCGATGCGCGAGCCCTTGATGTCGCGCCGGCCGCAGCCGTAGATCTCGATCCGCGGGTTGCGCAGCACGCGGCGCTCCAGCTCGACCTTGCCCATCAGCAGGATCTGGCCGATCGACGGGGTCCGCGCGTCGGACCCGAAGAACGGGTTGCGGCCCTTCGCCCGGTAGATCGCCGTCGACTCGAGCAGCTTCCAGCCGTCGAGGATCGGCTTGGGGTCGATGCGCGGCGCGCCGCGCCCCGCCGGCCGGATCTCGAAGTGCGTGTGCGGCGCGCGGTCCTCGCTGACGCGGCCGATGCGCCCGAGGATCGTGCCGGCGATCACGCGCGAGCCGACCTTCAGCCTGCGCAGCTCGACGTCCTCGGGGTCGAGGCCGAAGTCGCGGACGAAGTACTGGCGGAACGCCCTGGCGCTCGTGACCGTGCCGCTCTCGACCAGCTGCTCCTCGCCGCCGTTGCGGAACGGCGTCGGGCGCGTCGGGTACGCGAACAGCCGCTCCTTGTCGGCCTTGGCCTCGGCGGGACTCGGGACGCGCGGCGCCTTCTCGGCCCGCCGCGAGCGCCTGCCGGCGCCGGACGACTTGCGCGGCTGCGTGCCGGCGCTCGCCGCGCGGGTCGGCGCCGGGTCGGCCTTCGGCAGCTTCAGCTCGCGGGCGATGTCGGCCTCGGAGATCTCGACCTTCTTCGGGACCGGGTGCTTCTCGGCCAGCGTCTTCAGGCGCGCGTACGTGTAGGTGTTGCCGTAGGCGTCGCGGAGCTTGACGTACCGGCCGAGCCGCTTCGAGCGGCCCATCTTCACGATTCGCCCGTCCTGCACGGCGATGACCGGGCTGCCCGACTTCGCGTAGACGTCGATGCCGCGCCGCTGGACGTCCGACTCGACCGGGATGGCCGCGTTCTGGCCCTTGGCCATCCGCTTCGTGGCCTCGTCCTCGGTCACGTCGTCGGCGTAGCGGGCCTTCGCGTGGACCGGGAACATGCCCTGGGTCAGTCCGGTGAGCGAGCCGACGAGGTCGGTGGGCATGCCGCCGATGAGGCGGGCGCGCATGAGGACCGAGTCGACGTACCAGTCGGCGTGGTTGTAGGCGAAGATCGCGCGGGCCAGGTCGCGGTCGGCGCC
>DASZEJ010000023.1:0-5958 GCA_035940955.1 Solirubrobacteraceae bacterium | reverse complement strand
CGCCGGGCGGCGCCTGGACGCGCAGCAGCGCGCGGTTCTCGGCGGTCGCCTCGAGCACCTCGAACGTGAGGAAGTCGGTCCGCTGCACCGGGCCGTCCGGCAGCCGCCACTCGCGCCGGACGAGCTCCGGGGCGTCCTCGGCGACGTACCAGGTGATGCCGTCCGCCTCGAGCTGGATCGTGCGCCGGCCGCGCACCACCGGCCGGGCGACGATCGGGATCTCCCCGGCGGCCGCCCTGCGCGCCAGCTCGACGACGGGCGGCTCGACGGGGACGGGCCGGGTCTCCTCGCGCCGGCGGACCGTCGTGACGGTGTTCGACGCGGGGTCGTAGGACGTCGTGGTCCCGGCGTCCGACGCTTCGTCCTCCGCGTCCGCGCCGCTCCCGATGCGGAAGCGGAACACGCGCGCGTCGTCGAGCAGCATCCAGCCCTCCACGACGTGGGCGGGCCCGCGCGGCTCGCCGTCCGGCCCCAGCTCGACGGTGCGGTCGACGACGTGCAGGATCCCGCCCGGGGTCGCCAGCTCGCCGGCCAGCGCGGGGAGGACCGCGACCGGCTGCGGCGCCGAGCGCTGCTCGCCGGCGACGAGCAGGCCCGCGCTCGCCGCGACCGCGACCGCGCCGGCGAGGGCGACGCGGCGGGCGAGGGTTCGCGGCCGCCGGGGAGCCCCGGCCGGGGCGGCGAGGAGGACGCGCTCGAGCGTCGCGGCGCGCACCGCGGGGTCGACCGCCGCGTCGGGGTGCGGCACCGGGTCGGCCCGGCGAAGCAGCGCCATCGGGTCGTCCGTGCGGGTGGTGGTCATGTCGCGGCCTCCTCGGTCGGTTCGTGGATCTGGCGCTGCGGCGCGTGCGGGGACTGCAGGTCGTCGAGCGCGCGCGCCAGCCGGCGCCGCGCGCGGTGCAGCCGCACGCGCAGCGCAGCGGGCGCGCAGCCCATCGCGCGGGCGGCCTGCGCGGTGCTCAGGCCCTCCCAGGCGACGAGCATCAGCGCCTCGCGGTCGCGCTCGGGCAGCCGTGCGAGCGCCTCGGCGAGCGAGCCGCTGCCGGCGCCTTCGAGCGCTTCGCCGGGCGGACGGCGGGCGGGCAGCTGGCGCAGGCGCTCGGCGAGCGCGGCGCGCCGGCCGGCCCCGCGCCGCTCGTTGGCGAGCACCCGGCGCGCGACGCCGTACAGCCACGGCGCGGCGTCGGCCGGCACGTCGTCGAGCCGCCGCCAGGCGACCAGGAACGTCTCGGCGGCGACGTCGTGGGCGACGCTCCGCTCGCTGCGGCGCAGCGCGTAGGCCAGCACCGGCGCGTAGTGCGCGTCGTACAGGCGCTCGAAGCGAGCGCGGCGCGCGTGGTCGGGGAGCGACGTCATCGGCGGGCATGTGTCCGGCGCCGCGCGGGTTGTTACCGCCGTTGCCGGCGGCCGAGGCCAGGGAGAGGACCTCAGTGCACCGACAGGCCGCCGTCGACGAACAGCGTCTGGCCCGTGACGTACGCCGAGGCGCCGCTGGCCAGGAACACGGCGGCGCCGGCGAAGTCCGCGGCCTCCCCGTTGCGCCCGACCATCGTGCGCGCGGCGAGGGCCGCCTGCCGCTCGGGGTCCGCCGCCAGCCGCGCGTTCAGCGGCGTCATCACGAACCCCGGCACGAGGGTGTTCACCGTCACGCCGCGCGGGGACCACGCCTCGGCCTGCGAGCGCGCCAGCGACTCCAGGGCGCCCTTGGACACGCCGTAGGCGCCGCTGTTGAGGAACGCCCGGTGCGCCTGCTGCGAGCTGACGTGGATGATCCGCCCGAAGCCGCGCTCGGCCATGCCCGGCCCGAATCGCTGCCCCAGGAGGTACGGCGCGTGGAGGTTGACCGCCAGCGTCGCGTCCCACGTCTCCTCGCCCAGCTCCTCCATCGGCGGCCGGAGGTTGACGCCGGCGCTGTTGACGAGGACGTCGGGCTCGCCGAAGCGGGCGGCCGCGGCGTCGGCCGCCGCGCGGACCGCGTTGCGGTCGCCGAGGTCCGCGCTGACCCAGGCCGCGCGGCAGCCCTGCCCGGTCAGCGCCTCGCAGGTGGCGGCCAGCGCCGCCTCGCCGCGCGCGACGACGACCACGCTCGCGCCCGCGCGCGCGAGCGCCTCGGCGATCGCGCGCCCGATGCCGGAGCTGCCGCCGGTGACGACGGCCACGCGCCCGTGGAGCGAGAACAGGTCGGCGAGGTAGCGCGGGGGAGAGGTGTCGGCGTCCATCGCCGGCACATTGACGGGCGAGCGCTCCTGACCGCAGCCGATGCGAATGCACCGCTTAGCGCTGCACCGATACCCCGCCATCCGGCTAGACGGGCGAAGCCCTCTTCAAGCGCGCTCGCCCCGAGACCCGATGGGCCGCCTCACGCGCCGCTCCGCGGTCCAGTCCAACCCTCAGGAGGCTCCCCATGAGACTCACCATCCGGTCCCTCTCTCGCCGGACGCTCGCCGTCGCCGTCCTCGCCGCCACGATCGCCGTCGGGGTGTCCGGCTACGCCGTCGCCGGCCGCGTCGTCTCGGGACCCGGCGCCAACGGCGTCGTGCAGACGTGCTTCGACCGCCTGAGCGGGAAGATCCGCGTCGTCAACGCCGGCGTGAAGTGCCGCCGCAACGAGAGCGCGCTGGCCCTGAACCAGCGCGGCGCGAGCGGCGACGCCGGCGCCCAGGGCGCGCCCGGCGCGCAGGGGCCGAAGGGCGACGCCGGGCCGCAGGGCCCCAAGGGCGACGCCGGGCCCCAGGGACCGGCCGGCGCTGCCGGCGCGGACGGCGCGACCGGTCCGGAGGGGCCGCAGGGCGACACCGGCCCGCAGGGGCCCGAGGGCCCGCAGGGGCCGGCCGGCCCGACCGAGGGGCACAGCACCGACGTGATGACCCTCAGCGACAGCGAGCCGACGTACGACCTGCTCGCCGACCCGTCGTCCGTGACGACGGCGCGCGCCGGCCGGCTGCTCGCCTCGAAGACGGTGCCGACGGCGCAGGTCTCGTGCACCACGGGCGGCGGGTGGCAGGTGTGGCTGGTCGTCGACGGCGCCCGCGTCCCGGGGACGCTGATGGGCGGGCTCACCAGCGGCACCCCCGCCAAGGGCATCACGCTGACCGGCGTCACCGCCGCCACCGTGCCCGCCGGCACCCACTCCGTCGAGCTCGCGATCGACTGCATCGGCGCGGCCGTCTCGAGCATCACCGCGGGCGGCGTGAAGAACGCGACGCTGGTCGTGCTCGGCTAGGCCCGGCGAGGCGCCCGGGGCGCGACTTCGCCAAGCTGCGCGGCGAGATGATCGACCTGACAGGCAGGGTCCTCCTCGTCACCGGCGGCACGCGCGGGATCGGCGAGGCCACCGCGCGCGCCGCCGTGCGGGCCGGCGCGGACGTCGTCGTCCACGGGCGGAACGCCGACGCCGCGCGTGCGCTGGCCGGCGAGCTGGGCGACCGGGCCCACGCGGTGACGGCCGACCTGTCCGACCCCGCGGCGGCCGGCGCGCTGTGGGACGAGGCGCTCGCCTGGCGCGGGCGGATCGACGTCCTGGTCAACAACGCCGGGATCTACGAGCCGGTCGCCGTCGACGCGGCGCCGGACGCGTGGCTGGACGCCTGGAGGCGGACGACCGACGTCAACCTGCTCGCGCCGGCCGTCCTGTGCCGGTCGGCGATCCGCACGTTCCGGGAGAGCGGGGGAGGGACGATCGTGAACGTCGCGAGCCGGGCCGCGTTCCGCGGCGACGACCCCGACCACATGCACTACGCCGCCGCGAAGGCGGGGCTCGTCGGGCTGACGAAGACGATCGCGCGCGGGTTCGGGCGCGACGGGATCGTGGCGATGGCGGTCGCGCCCGGGTTCGTCCGGACCGACATGACGCGCGGGCACTTCGAGCGCTCCGGCGACGAGGCGACGGCCGCCGAGACCGCGCTCGGCGAGATACCGGGGCCGGAGGACGTCGCGCACACGATCGTGTTCCTCGCGTCCGGGCTTGCCCGGCACCTGACCGGCACCACGATCGACGTCAACAGCGGCAGCTACGTGCGCTGAGCCCCGTCCGCGGCGACGACCAGCTCGACGCCCGCCGCCTCGGCGGCGGCGCGCGCCGGCTCCGGCGGCGCGGCGTCGGTCACCAGCCGGTCGAGCGCCGCGGCGTCGCAGACGCGGACGAGGCCGCCCATCGCGAACTTCGCGGCGTCGGCCACCAGCGTCACGCTCGCGGCGGCGTCGATCATCGCCCGCTTGATCGGCACCTCGACCATCGTGGTGTCCCACACGTCGAGGCGCGCGTCGACGCCGCTCGTCCCCAGGAAGAGCATGTCGGCCTTCAGCTGGCGCAGCGACTGCTCGGCCAGGATCCCGACGAGCGACCGGTAGTTGCGGCGCACGAGGCCCCCGGGCAGGATCAGCTCGACGGCCTGGTCGCCCTTCAGCTCGTCGTACACCGCGAGCGACGACGTCACGACGGTGATCGCGCGGCCGTGGAGGTGGCGGGCGACCTGGAGCGTCGTGGTGCCGATGTCGAGCATCACCGTCTGGCCGGGGGAGACGAGCGCCGCCGCGGCCGCCCCGATCCTGTCCTTGGCGTCGTAGCGCTCGATCAGCGTCTCGTCGAACGGCGGCTCGGCGCCGAGGCTCACCGCGCCGCCCCGGACGCGCTCGATCTGGCCGTCGCGCGCCAGCTCGTCGAGGTCGCGGCGGACCGTCATCTCGGACACGCCGAAGCTCTCAGCCAGCTCGCCGACGTGGGTCGAGCCGGAGCGGATCGCCCGCAGGATCTCGTGCCGCCGCTGCGCCGCGACGGTCGGCCGCGTCCGCGCCGGGCTCACGATCGAACGAACTCGAACATTCAGGGACGACTCCTACCACACGGAGCCGGTGCGGGGGCGCGCGCGGGCGGGACGGCGGAGGGGCCGCGCCGGGCGGGTGCAGCGGATGCGGGGGCGCGCGCGGGCGGGACGGCGGAGGGGCCGCCGGGCGCCCGCAGCGGATGCGGGAGCGCGCGGGGGCGGGACGGTCATGCCGCCGCCGTGACCTTGCGCAGATGGCGCGGCGCGCCCGGGTCGAGCCCCTTGGCCAGCGCGAGCGCGCGCGCGGCGAGCTGCCCGGGGAGGGCCGACAGGAGCGGCGCGAGCAGCGGGTCGCGCACGGGCGGCGTGCGCAGGACGTGCGCGGCGCCGCGCAGCTCGCCCGCCGCGGCGCCGCCCGCGACGAGGGGCGCCCCGGCGTCCCGCGCCCGCCGCGCCGCCTCGACGACCGCCGGCAGCGTGCCGTCGCGGGCGGCGATCGCCCACACCGGGACGGACGCGTCGAGCGCGGCGACCGGCCCGTGCGCCATCGCCGTCGCGGTCATCGCCTGCGCGCCGACGTACGCGACCTCGGTGAGCTTCAGCGCGATCTCCGCGGCGGTCGCGTACTCGAGGCCGCGCGCGACGAGGTACATGCGCTGCACCGGCGCGAGCGCCTCGGCCACCGGCTCGACGGCGCGCTCGAGCCCCGGCAGCGCGGCCTCGGCGGCGTCGGCGGCCTCGGCCAGCGCGGCGGTCGCCGCCGCGGCGTCGCCGGCCGCGTGCGCGGCGAGCAGGGCGAGCACGGCGAGCGTGCCGGTGTAGGTCTTGGTCGCGGCGATCGAGCGCTCCGGCCCGGCGCCGGCGCCCAGCACGACGTCGGCGGCGCGCGCCAGCGCCGAGCCCTCGCCGTTGGTGACCGCCACGGTCGTCGCGCCGTCCGCGCGGGCGCGCTCCAGCCACGCCACCACGTCCGGCGTCTCGCCGGACTGCGAGACGCCGATCGCCAGCTCGCCGCGCGCCGCGGCCGGCATCCCGTAGTAGAGCGCGAGCGACATCGAGTCGCGCACGACCGTCCAGCCGCAGCGCACGCGCAGCAGATAGCCGGCGTAGACGGCGGCGTGGTCGGACGTCCCGTGGCCGGCGACGTGCACCAGCGGCGGCCTCAGCGCGGCGAGCCGCGCGCCCGCCTCGGCCA
>DASZEJ010000022.1:0-2015 GCA_035940955.1 Solirubrobacteraceae bacterium | reverse complement strand
GGCGACGCCCACCGCCTGAGTCGCGGCGCGGTCAGCTCTTGCGGGTGTCGCCGCGCTGCGCGGCGGCCTCGCGCCGCGCCGTGGCCTCCTCCTTCAGCCGCCGCTGCGTGGCGCTGAACTCGGCCGCGCGTTCGGCGGGCGACTTGCTCTTGGCGGCGGGCCGCGACGACGTTCCCTTGCGTCCCTCCATGGGACTCCCTTCGCTGGGGGTGTCCCTCGAACGGTACTCCGCGCGGCGGCGCCGCAAGCTTCTCGCCGCTCCGGCGTTGGGCTACACGTGTGTAACAAGGGCCAGGAAGGCCCCGCCGAGACCAAGGAGTAGCCATGTTCCCGAAGAGGATCGCGACCGTCGCGTCGACGGTCGCCCTGAGCGCGCTCGCGCTCGCCCCGCCCGCGTCCGCGGACGCCGAGGTCCGCCCCGACCTGCGGCCCGGCGACGTCGTCAGCGACCACGGCGCCGGCGCCGTCGTCCCGCCGCCGGGGTACGGCGTGTACGCCGAGACGACGCTCGCGTCCGGCGGCGCGCAGACGCTCGGCGTGCTGACCGAGCGCGACGGCACCGTGATCGTGTCCGGCGCGGGCAGCGAGGCCGTCGAGCCGCTGCCGCCGGTGCCGCCGCTGCCCGGCCTCCCCGAGTCGCCGCCGCCGCCCTGCGAGGACGGCGCCTACCACCGCATGGCGTGGACGCTGTCCGACGGCTCCCGCAAGTTCGCCAAGTGGAAGTCGGTCATGAACTGGTGGTTCAACCCGGCGGGCGTCCCGGCCGACCTCGACCGCGTGCGCGCGCGCGAGTCGGTCCGGCGTGCGGCGCGGAACATCGTCACCGGCCGCAACGACTGCGGCATGCCCGACCAGATCACCGCGACGCACACCTTCCAGGGCGACACGTCGACGGCCGCGGGCATCACGCGCGACGGCATGTGCGCCGGCGCCTACGACAGCAAGAACGTCGTCGCCTTCGGCTCGCTCGGCGCGAGGAGCGAGCAGGCCGTCGCCGTCGCGTGCGTCTGGGTCGTCAACGACGGCGGGACGTACCTCTCGATGGTCGACACCGACGTCAAGGTCAACACGGACTACCGCTGGTACACCGACGAGCCGCCGACGATCTGCCTCGACAGCCGCTACAGCGTGGAGGGCGTCATGACGCACGAGTTCGGCCACGCGTACGGGCTCGACCACGTCGACGAGGCCGAGCACGGCAACCTCACGATGAGCACCAACGTCAACATGACCTGCGGGGACGATCAGGCCACGCTCGGCAAGGGCGACGTCTGGGGGCTGCAGGCGCTGTACTAGCGGCTGTACGGTTCGGCGATGCGGGGGACACGGCTCTGGCGCGTGCGGCGGGCCGTGTTCCTCGTGCGCCGCAGCCCGCCGCGGCTGGCGCGGCCGGCGTCGCTGGCGGTCCGCGCGGCGACCCCGCGGCGGCCGATCCTGCTCATCGGCTGCCCGCGGTCGGGGACGACGGTGCTGCGCGGCGCGCTGCTCGCGAGCGGCGAGGCGCGCTCGGTCCAGGCCGAGGGGCACATCCTGTGGAACGAGTTCCACCCGCCCCGCCGGCGCGTCGCGACCTCCGACGCGCTGACCGCCGCCGACGTGACCGAGCGCGAGCGCCGCTTCGTGCACCTGGCGGTCCGCGCCCACACGCGCGGGCGCCGGTTCCTCGACAAGACGCCCGAGAGCTGCCTGCGCATCTCCTACCTCGACGCGCTGTTCCCCGGCGCGCAGTACGTGTTCCTCCACCGGCGCGCCGCCGACAACGTCAACTCGCTGATCGAGGGCTGGCGGGCGCGGCCGCGGTTCGTCACGCACCGGCTCCCCGAGCCGCTCGCCGGGATCGCCCCGCTCGACGGCGAGCGCTGGAGCTTCGCGCTCGTGCCCGGCTGGCGCGAGCTGCGCGACGCGCCGCTGGAGGAGGTCTGCGCCCGCCAGTACGTCGCCTGCAACGAGGCGGCGCTCGACGGCCTCGCGGCGCTGCCGGCCGAGCGGTGGACGGCGGTGGGCTACGAGGCGCT
>DASZEJ010000021.1:0-9386 GCA_035940955.1 Solirubrobacteraceae bacterium | reverse complement strand
CCTGGCCCTCGTCGACGGCCTCGAACCGCCCGGGCACGCGGCCGAGCCGCGGCAGCGCCTCGGCGATCGCCGCGTCGGGCGCGCCGAGCGCGCGCGCCGCGTGGATCGCCGCGAGGCAGTTGAGGACGTTGAACGCGCCCGGCAGCGGCGTCGACAGCTCGACGCCGTCGAGCCGGAACCGCGAGCCGCTCAGCGTCACCTCGAGCCGCTCGACGTCCCTCAGCGAGTAGGCGATCGCGCCGGGGAACTCGGCGGCCAGGCGGCGCCCGTACTCGTCGTCGACGTTGACGACCGTGACCCGCGGGCCGGCCTCGAACAGCCGCCGCTTGGCGAGGAAGTAGTCCTCCATCGAGTCGTGGAAGTCGAGGTGGTCCTGGGTCAGGTTGGTGAAGACCGCGACGTCCCAGTGGACGGCGTCGGCGCGGCGCAGCTCGAGCGCGTGCGACGAGACCTCCATCGCGCACGCCGCGTCGGCGCCGGCGAGCATCTCGGCGAACGTGCGCTGCAGGTCGATCGCCTCGGGTGTCGTGCGCACGGTGGCGCGCTCCTGCCCGCCGACGAACGAGGTGACGGTGCCGAGCAGGCCGGTCCGGATCCCCGCGGCCTCGAGCAGCTCGCGCAGGATGAAGCAGGTCGTCGTCTTGCCGTTCGTGCCGGTGACCCCGGCCATCCGCAGCCGCGCGGTCGGGTCGCCGAAGAACCGCGCCGCCGCGGGGGCCATGGCGGCGCGCACGTCCTCGACGACGACCTCCGGCACGCCGAGGCCGAGCGGGTGGTCGACGACCAGCGCCGCCGCCCCGCGCGCGACGGCGTCGGCGGCGAAGTCGTGGCCGTCGCGCGTGAACCCGGGCACGCAGAAGAAGAGCGTCCCGGCCTCCGCCTTCCGGTTGTCGTAGGCCAGGCCGGTGATCTCGACGGGCGCGGCCTCGACGGCGAGCACTTCCCCGAGGAGCATGGCTCGGTGAGGCTACTCCGGCGGGATGCGGAGGTACGGCAGCGCGAACTGCATGATCTCCTGGAACGCCGGCGCGGCGACCTCGCCGCCGTAGTAGAGGCCGTTGGGCTCGTCGACCATGACCGCGACGAGCAGCCGCGGGCGCTCGGCGGGCGCGAAGCCGACGAACGAGGCGATGTGGCGGTCCTCGGAGTACTCGCCGGTCGCCTCGTCGATCTTCTGGGACGTGCCGGTCTTGCCGGCCAGCTCGTAGCCGCGCACCGAGGCCTCGCTCGCGGTGCCGCCCTCGGCGAACACGCCCTCGAGCATGAGCCGCACGGCGAGCGCCGTCTTCTCCGAGATCACGCGCCGGCCGCGGGGCACCGGCGTGGGCCGGCCGTCGACGCTGCGCACGACGCGCGCCGGCCGCAGGATGCCGCCGTTGGCGATCGCCGCGTACGCGCTCGCCATCTGGATCGGGGTGACGCTGAGGCCCTGGCCGATCGGCAGGTTCCCGATCGAGGAGCCCGAGTACTTCGCGAGCGGGAGCACCTGGCCCATCTCCTCACCCGGCAGGTCGACGCCGGTCCTGCGGCCGAAGCCGAAGCGGCGCACCCAGTGGTCGAAGCGCCTCGCGCCGAGCTTGTCCTTGCCGATGATCACCGCGCCGACGTTGCTCGACTGGGCCAGGATCTCGGCGGTCGAGAGCGTCACGTAGCCGCGCGGGTGGGACTCCTCGATCACGCGGTCGGCGACCTGGATCTGCGGCGGCAGGTCGAACATCGTGTCCGGGCGGATCTTGCGGTCCTCGAGCGCCCCGGCGACGGTGAAGGCCTTGAACGTCGAGCCGGGCTCGTAGTTGAAGCCGACCGCGCGGTTCTGCCGGGCGTAGTCGGGCGCGCCGCCGACGTCGTTGGCGTCGACCCGCGGCCAGTTGGCGAGGGCGAGCACCTCGCCGTTGCGGGGGTCCATGACGACGGCGGTCGCGCCCTTCGGCTGGAACTTCGCGCCGACGTCGGCGAGGACCTCCTCGGTCTTGTCCTGGATGGCCGCGTCGATCGCCAGCTCGATCCGCGCGCCGGGCTTCGCGGGCACCGGGTCGCGGACGCTGAGCGGCCTGCCGACGGGGTCGCTCACGATGTGGCGCTCGCCGTCGACGCCGTGCAGGCGCCGGTCGTAGCGGTACTCAAGACCGGAGAGGCCCTTACCGTCGGTGCCGACCGTGCCAATCACCTGCGAGGCGAGCCACTCGCGCGGGTACACGCGGCGGTTGGCCGGGGTGAACGCGAGGCCCTCGACGCCGAGCTTCTGGATCTTGCGCGCGCGCGTGCTCGGCAGGGCGCGGGCGAGGTAGACGAAGCCGGTGTCGCGGCGGGTGAGCTGCCTGAGGACGTCGTCCTCCGGCCGATCGAGCAGCGGGGCGATGCGCCGGGCGACCGCGGCGGGGTCCTTGACCTGATACGGCGTCGCGGAGACGTCCTCGGCCGGCTCGGTGACCGCCAGCTCGACGCCGCGGCGATCGACGATCTCGCCGCGCCGGGCGGGCACGGTGACGCGCTGGTCCTGCTGGGTGACCGCCGCGTTGCGCAGCGAGCTCGCCTCGAGCGTGCCGAGCTGCAGCGCCCGCAGCCCCGCCAGCAGCAGGAGCAGCAGGAACGCGGCGAAGAGGAGGCCGATCCGCTTCTGGATCAGCGCCACGGGCTACTGCCCCGGCGCGGGGGTCGCGGGTGTGGCGGTGGCGGCGGGCGGCGGCGCGGTGGCGGCCGGCGGGGTGGTCGCCTGCATCGGGGCCGTCTGCGTCGCGGTCGTGGCGGTCTGCGGCGCGGCCGTCTGCGTCGCGGCCGTCTGCGGCGCGGCCGTGGCCGTCTGCGTGGCGGTCGCGGCCGCCGCGGCCGCCACCTCCTCCACCGGGTCCGGCGCGCGCATCACGGCGGCCGCCCGGCGGGCGTCGCGCTCGCCGCGCACCGTGACGTACCGGAACGCGCCCGCGTCCGGCATGACCATCCCCAGCCGCTGCGCCTGCGTCTCGATCCGCTCCTCGCTCGACAGCCGCGACACCTCGGCGCGCAGGTCGGCGTTGTGGCGCTCCAGGGCGCCGGCGCGCTCGATCGACTCGCCGATCCCCGTGTTCATCTTCAGCAGCGTCACCTGCATGGCGACGATGCCCATCAGCGCGATGCCGATGAGGACGATCCACCCCTGGCCGCGCAGCAGGCGGTCGAGCCAGCGCGCGTCGGGCAGCCCGCGCAGCGCGTCGAGCGCGCGGTCGAGCCCGAGGCCCGGCAGGGCCGTCGCGGGCGGCGGGGCGGCGGTGCGCGAGCGGCCGGCCGGGCCGCCGACGCGGCGCGGCGCCGGCGCCGGGCGCAGCCGCGGGCGCGCGTGCGCCCGCGGGCGCGTTGCGGGTGCGGGCTGTGCCGCCACTAGTGGTGGGCCTCCATGTCCGAGAGCTTCCGTGCCGCCCGCAGGCGAGCGGACTTCGCGCGCGGGTTGGCGGCAAGTTCGTCGCCGGCGGGGACGATCCCTCCCCGCGTCAGCAGGTCGGCCTCCGGCTCGTGACCGCAGACGCACACCGGCAGCTCCGGCGGGCAGACGCAGCCGCGGGCGCGGTCGGCGAGGAACCGCTTCACGCGCCGATCTTCCAGAGAATGGAAGGAGATTCCTGCAAAGCGGCCGCCGGGGCGGAGGATGTCCCACGCGAGGGGCAAGGCGCGATCCAGTTGACCGAGCTCATCGTTCACGACGATCCGGACGGCTTGGAACGTGCGCTTGGCGGGATGGCCGCCGCCGAACCGCGCCGGGGCCGGCACCGCCGACGACACGACGTCGACCAGCTCCTGCGTCGTCTCCAGCGGCCGCTTGCGCCGGCGGCGGACGATCGCCCGCGCGATGTGGCGCGCGTAGCGCTCCTCCCCCAGCTCCTTGAGCGCGTGGGCGAGCGCGCGCTCCTCCCACTCGTTCACCACGTCGCGCGCGGTCAGCTCCTGGCTGGGGTCCATCCGCATGTCGAGCGGCGCGTCGTACACGTACGAGAACCCGCGCTCGAGCGTGTCGAGCTGCATCGACGACATCCCGAGGTCGAGGTAGGCGAGGTCCGCCCGCGCGCCCTCGTGCGCGAGCACCTCGAGCCCCTCGGCGAACGACGCGCGGATGAAGCGGGTCGCGCACGGCACGTCGGCGGCGAGCGCGGCGAAGTTCTCCTCGGCGACCGGGTCGCGGTCGATGGCGATCAGCGTGCCGGTCGGTCCGAGCCGGTTGGCGATGGCACGCGCGTGGCCGCCGGCGCCGAACGTGCAGTCGACGGCGGTCTCGCCCGGCTGGGGGTCGAGCACGCCGACGACCTCGTCGAGCAGGACGGGGACGTGGGCGGCGCGTGTCATCTCGAGCAGCATGGCGTCAGGCGGTCAGCCGGGCGGCGATCTCGTCGGCCTCGGCGGCGAGCGCGTCGTTGTAGCCGGCCCACTCCGCGCGGTCCCACACCTCGAGGCAGTCGTCGGCGCCCGTCACGACGACCTCCTTCTTCAGCCCGGCGTGCTCGAGCAGGAACGGGGGGAACGAGACGCGCCCCGCCGAATCCAGCTCGGTGTCGTGGGAGTTGGCGGCGAAGAAGCGGCGCAGCTTGCGCGCGTCCGGGCTGGCGCGGTTGAGCGGCGCGAGCGCGGCGGTCGTGTACGCCTCGTAGTCGGCCGGCACCCAGAGCTGCACGCAGGGGTCCGTGCTCTTGGCCATCACCACTCCGTCCGCGAGGACCGCGCGGAAGCGCGCGGGCACGGTGAGCCGGTTCTTGGCGTCAAGGGTGTAGTCGAAGGTGCCGCGGAAGCTGGCCACATGCGGGTGCGTCGCCGGGTGGTCACGAGCCGGGGTGGAGGAGTGGGAGGAGCCCCTCCACCCCGGTTCGCAGTCGCGACGGTACCCCACTCTCCCCCACTTCGCAACCCGATTTGCACCCGATCCCCCACTCTGGCGCCCCGGCGGCGTCTTCCTGGCCCGAAAACGCCGATGGATGCTGGGGTTCGGCGGTGGGAGGTCGTGTCGGACGGAACCATGCACCGGGCGCAATCCGCGTTGCCCCCCGACTGGTTGGGCGCGCCCTTGCGCGCTGGTAGCGTGGCTCGCCTATGCCGCTCTCCGCCCGACTCCTGCGCCTCACCGCCGGCCTGCTGGCCGCCGCGACCGTCTCGCTCGCCGCCGCGTGCGGCGGGTCCGGCGGCGACCCGTCCGCCGACCCGGCCGCGCTCGTGCCCGCGCGCGCGGGGTTCTACGTCGAGGGCAACTTCAAGCCGGGCGAGGACGTCGAGGAGCTGGTCAAGAAGCTCTCCGGCGAGGACGACCCGGGCGGCGCGCTCAAGCGGCTGATCGAGAAGGAGGGGCGCGAGAACGACCGCAGCTTCAAGTACTCCGACGACGTCGAGCCGTGGCTGGGCGACCGCGCGGGGCTCTTCCTCCTGAGCCTGCGCGCCGGCAGCGACGACGACCCGCCCGTCGCGGTGGTGTTCCCGACGAAGGACGCCGACAAGGCCAAGGAGGCCTTCGAGAAGCGGCTGCGCAAGGGCGACGAGGGCGAGAAGCCGCAGGTCGTCGAGCGGACCCACCGCGACACGAAGTACCTCGTCGACACGAGCGACGACGAGGGCATCGCGATCGTCGACGACTACGCGGTGTTCGGCAGCGACGAGGCGATCAAGGGCGCGATCGACGCCCGCGAGGGCGAGTCGCTCGCCGAGAGCTCCGAGTACGACAAGGCGCGCAGCGCGGTGCCCGACGACGAGGTCGGGTTCCTCTACGTGCGGCTGTCGCAGCTGTTCAGCCAGCTCGGGCCGCAGGGCGCGGCGGTGCGGCAGGCGCTGAGCGGTGTCGGCGAGACGTTCGCGCTGGGGATCGACGGCGACGCGAACGCGATCCGGCTCGCGACCGCGGGGCTCGGCGTCAGCGGCGCGGCAGGCCCAACCGGGCCGGGCAAGGTGTTCCGCGAGCTGCCGTCGAGCGCGTGGGCCGCGGCCGGCACGGCGGACCTCGGCGGGCAGATCGAGCGGATGATCCGTCAGTTCGCGCAGCTCGGCGCGCTCGGCGGCCAGAGCCCGGAGCAGCTCCTCGACCGGCTCGAGGCGCAGCTGGGCATCGACCCGCGGCGCGACCTGGCGGCGTGGCTCGGCGACGTCGGCTTCTTCGTCTTCGGCGACACGCCGGCGGAGCTGGGCGGCGGGCTGATCGCGACGACCAAGGACGCCGCGGCGACGCGGCGGTCGATCCCGCGGCTGGCGCGCTTCCTGCAGCGGACGGCGGGGATGCGGGCGCGGCCCCTGCGGCGCTCGGGCGTCGACACCGGCGTGACGCTCACCCCGCGCCAGCTGCCGCTGCCGATCCACATCGCGCTCACGCGCGACGACCGGTTCGTGGTCGCGGTGACCGACCCGGCGCTCGCGCAGGCCGTGCAGCGCACGCGCCCGCTGGCCGAGACGCCGGAGTTCAAGGACGCCGAGGGCGAGCTGGGCGAGGGCCTCGAGGCGCAGGTCTTCGTGAACTTCGAGGCCATCCGCAGCCTGGTCGACGCGACCGGCGCGGGAAGCGACAAGAACGTCGCGCAGATCAGGAAGGCGCTCGACCGGCTGACGACGCTCGTCGCGGGGACGAAGCGGCAGGGCGACACGTCGCGCGGGCGGCTGGTCATCGGGGTGAAGTAGCGGGCCGCCGTCAGGCGGACGTGACCAGCGCCACGACGACGCCGTCGTGGCCCTTGGTCCCGACGGTCTGGAGCGCGGTCGCGGCGACGCGCGGCGGCCTGCCGGGAGTCACAGCAGCGCCGCGGCGAGCGCGGCGCCGACCATGAGGAGCACAGCGGGGACGAGCAGGAGCGCCACCACGAGCTGGATCTTCGGCGCGGCACGGGCTGCGCGGTCGCGGACGCGGCGCGTCCGGTCGGCGCGCGCCTCCGCCGCGAGGGCCGCGAGCGCCGGCCCGAGCGGCGAGCCGTGCCGCTCCGCCCGCCCGAGCGCGGCGACGAGGGCGTGCACGCCCGCGACCGGCGCCCGCGCGGCGAGCCGGTCGAGCGCCTCGGCGCGCGGGACGCCGAGCGCGACGCGAGCGGCGACGGACCGCAGCTCCGCCGCCAGCAGCCCGGGGTGCCGCCGGCCGACCTCGGCGACCGCGCGCATCGGCGAGAGCCCCGCGTCGACCGCCACCCGCAGCAGCTCCGCGACGTCCGCCAGCTCCAGCGCGATCGCCTCCGCCCGCCGCCGCGCGACGCGCCGCAGCGCGAGGTCCGGCGCGACGAACCCGAGCGCAGGCCCCGCGACGAGCACCACCAGCCCGAGCCGCCCCGGCGCGAGCGCTCCGGCGGTCAGCGCACCGATCCCCCCTGCCACCGCCGCCCCGCCCTTCAACGCCATCACGTCGGCGACGCTCAACCCGAGCGGCTCGCCGGCTGCCGCGATGCGGGCGGCGAGGTCCCGAGGCGGCGCCGACCCACTCGCACCCCTCCCGACCCGCGCAAGCACCGCGAGCCCGATCCGCGCCCACCGACCCCGCCGCCTGCGCCGTGCGACGCGAAGCGCGGCGAGGTCGACGATCGCGGCGGCGGCACAGACTCCCGCCGCGCCCGCGAGCAGCGGCGCGAGGGTCACGCCGCCTCCCGCGCGGGAGCGGAGGTCAGCGCGAGCGTCACGCCGCCACCCGCGGACGGGACGACGCGAGCGCCGCGGTCATGCCCACCGACGACGACGACGAGGGTCGCGGTCACGCCACCATCGCGCAGCGACGGACGACGCGAGCGCCGCGGTCAACGCCGGCTCCCTTGCTGCGAGCGCGGCGGTCACCCCGCCACCCGCGCGACGCGGCGGACGGCGAGGACGGCCGCGACCTGCAGCACCGCGGAGGTGGCGACGAGGGCAGCGGTCACCGGCTCGGCCATCAGCGACGCGACGTAGCCGGGCGAGCCGAGCTCGGCGAGGACGGCGGCTCCCGCCGGCAGCGCGGCGACGAGCCAGGCGGTGAAGCGCGCCTGCGCCGTCAGCGAGCGGGCGTCGGCGTCCGCGCGGCGGGCGGCCTCGAGCCGCTCGGCGAGGCCGCGGAGGAGGTGGGCGAGGTCGCCCCCCGCGTCGCGCTGGAGGAGGATCGCGGCGACGAGGGTGTCCCACCCCGGGTCGCCGGCCCGGCGCCGGAGGCCGTCGAGGACGTCGTCGGTGACGGCGCCGGCATCGAGCGCGCCTGCCGCCGCCCGCAGCTCCGCGCCGGCCGCGCCGCCGAGCCCACCGGCCGTCGCCGCGGCGCCGATCGCGCCGCGCACCGAGTGGCCGCCGGCGAGCGCGTCCGCCAGCGCGCGCGCCACGGCGGGCGCGGCGGCTGCGAGCTCCGCCCGCCGGCGGGCCCGCCGCATCGCGAGCGCGCGGTTCGCCGCCCACGGTCCGGCGGCGCCGAGCGCGAGCGCGGGCACCGGCCCGGCGACGAGCCACCCTCCGGCCCACAGAGCCCCGGCGGCGACCGCCGCGAGCCGCCGCCGCTCCGCCGCGCTCGGCTCCCCCCGCGCCCGCAGCGGCGCGAACCACCGCCCGAGCGCGCGCGCGGCGAGCCGCTGATCGAGCGCGGCGAGCGCCTCCCACGCCGCCAGCACGCCGAGCGCGCCGGCGAGCCCCGCCATCGCGACCGCCCCGCTCATGCGGCGCCGCTCGCCGGAACCGCACGGCCAGCCGCAGCCGCCCCGCTCACCCTCCGCCTCCCCACCCGGCGCCGGCAACCCGAGCCGCACGGCCAGCCGCAGCCGCCCCGCTCACCCGCCGCCTCCCCCACCCGGTGCCCCCATCCCTAGCCGCTCCGCCAGAGCCCGCCCCGCCGCGCGCCAGACCGGCCGGCCGTCGCGGAGCGCGTAGACCTCTCGCGCCGCCGGGCCGGCCGCGACGCGCACGACCTCGGCGACGGAGACGACCGCGCGGGCGCCGCCCGGCAGGCGGGCCTGGTGGACGACGAGGTCGAGGGCTCCCGCGACCTGCTCGCGGATCGCCGCGTGCGGGAGGCCGAGGCCGGCCATCAGCGCGAGGGTCTCGACGCGGCGGAGCGCCTCCTCGGCCGAGCCCGCGTGGACCGTCGAGAGCGAGCCGTCGTGGCCGGTCGACATGGCGCTCAACATGTCCAGGGCCTCGGCGCCGCGGACCTCGCCGACGACGATGCGGTCCGGGCGCATGCGCAGCGCGTTGCGGACGAGCTGGCGGATCGTCACCTCGCCGCGGCCCTCGAGCGACGGTGGACGCGCCTCCAGGCGGACGACGTGCGGCTGGCGCAGGCGAAGCTCGGCGGCGTCCTCGATCGTGACCACCCGCTCGGCCGGGTCGATGAACTCCGACAGCGCGTTCAGGGTCGTCGTCTTGCCCGAGCCGGTGCCGCCGCAGACGAGCACGGTGCAGCGCGCCCGGACGGCCCGCTCGAGCAGTGACAGGAGCTCGGCCGGAAGCGTGCCGTTTCCCAC
>DASZEJ010000020.1:0-8735 GCA_035940955.1 Solirubrobacteraceae bacterium | reverse complement strand
GGCTCGGCGCCCTGCTCGGCGGCGACGTGGGCGACGAGCCGCGACTGGCGCGCGCCGTCGACCTCGGCGACGACCACGGCGCGGCGCACGCCAGGGTGGCGCTGGAGGACCGCCTCGACCTCGCCGGGCTCGATCCGCACGCCGCGGACGTTGAGCTGCTCGTCGGCGCGCCCGGCGAACTCGAGCTCGCCGTCGGGCCGCCAGCGCGTGCGGTCGCCGGTGGCGTAGAGACGCCCGCCGGGCTCGTCGGACCACGGATCCGGCCGGAAGCGCTCGGCGGTCAGGCGGGGGCGGCCGAGGTAGCCGCGCGCGAGCGCCCCGCCGCCGATGTGCAGCTCGCCGGCAGCGCCCACCGGGACGGGGCGTCCGTCCTCGTCGAGCACGTGGACGGCGGTGCCGGCCAGCGGGCGGCCGATCGGCAGCCGCCCGCCCGGCGGCGCCGGCGGCACGCGGTGGACCGTCGCGGTGACGGTCGCCTCCGTCGGGCCGTACGCGTGCAGGACGTCCGCGGCGCGCCCCGCGGCGCGGCGCCACCGCTCGACCTCGGCGGTCGTGACGCTCTCCCCGCCGACGAGGACGAGACGCACGGACGCCGGCAGCCGCGCGGCCCCGGCGGCGATCGCGTCCGCGAGCTGCAGCCATCCCTGTGGGGGCAGGTGCAGCACCGTCACGCCGCGCTCGTCGCACAGCTCGAGGAGAGCGCTCGCCTCCAGCGCCCTGGGCGCGGGATGCACGACGACGGCCGCCCCGCTGCACAGCGCCGGGAAGACCTCCTCGATCGAGGCGTCGAACGTCGCCGGCACGTAGCGCAGCACCCGCTCGCCCGGGCCGAGGCCGAGGAACTCGACCATCGAGCGGACGCGGGTCTCCAGTGCGCGGTGGGCGACCATCACGCCCTTAGGCGCCCCCGTGGAGCCTGACGTGAACATGACGTAGGCGAGGGTCTCGGGTGCCGCCGCCGGTCGCTGGTCAGCCGCCGGTCCCGGCTCGCCGTCGAGTCGGACCGTCCGCACGCTGCGCGGCAGCCGCTGCGCTCCCCGCTCGTCGGTCACCACCAGGCGCGCCCCCGAGGCGCCGAGGAGGTGCTCGAGGCGCTCGCGCGGGTCGTCGGGGTCCATGGGCAGGAAGGCCCCGCCGGCCCCGAGCGTGCCCAGGACGGCCGCGATCGCGTCCGCCGAGTGGCCGAGGCAGACGCCGACGGGGACCTCGGGGCCGACCCCGAGCGCGCGCAGGCGGTGCGCCAGCCGCCCCGCGCGCTCGGCGAGCGCGCGGTAGCTCGTGACGTCCCCGGCGACCAGGGCCGGCGCGTCGGGGGTGCGGGCGGCCTGGTGCTCGAACAGCGTGTGGACGCTCGACGCGCCGCGGCCGTCGGCGCTCGGGCCGCGGGCGTATGCGAGCACGCGCTCGTGCTCGCGCCGGGGGAGCGCGGGGAGGTCCTCGAGCCGCCCGCCGAGCCCGTACGCGAGGGTCTCGAGCGCGAAGGCGAGGTGCTCGGCGATCCGCTCGGCACCGTCGTCGTCCACGCACCGGCGCTCGTGGGCGACGAGGATGCGCAGCGCATCGCCGGGCGCGACGACGACGGTGAGCGGGAGGTTCGTGCGCGAAGACGCGTGGACGCCGCGGACGTCGAGTCGCCCGGCGAGGGAGGCGACCGCCGGCGGCCGGTTCTCGACAACCACCACCGTCTCGAACAACGGACGCCCGGGCTCGAGGTTGCTCCACGCCCGGATGCGCTCCAGCGGCGCGTGGCCGTGCTCGCCGGCTCCGAGCAGGTCGAGCTGGAGCGTGCGCAGCCACGCGGCGACCGCCCCTCGCCGCGGCACTCGCACGCGGACCGGCACGGTAGCGATCAGAAGCCCGACCACGCGCTCCGCACCGTCGAGCTCGGGGCTGCGGCCGCTCGTCGTGACCCCGAACACGACGTCGCGGTGGCCGCTGAAGCGGCTGAGCACCAGCGCCCATGCGCCCGCGACGAGCGTCGCGACGGTGAGGCGATGCTCGCGCGCCGCGGCGCGCAGCGCCGCCGTGGCTGCGGGCGACAGCGCCGCTCGGCATGCCCCCGCACCCCCGTCCGCCGCTCCGGCGGGCCGCTCGACCGGCACGGGCGTGGGAGCGGCGAACCCGGCAAGCGTCCGCCGCCAGTGCTCGCGGGCGTCGTCGAGCGGCCGCTCGCCCAGCCAGGCCAGGTACGCGCGGAACGGCCGCGGCGGCAGCAGCTCGACCGGTTCGCCGGCGACCTCGCCGTGGTAGAGCGCGAGCGCCTCGTGCTCGACGAGCGATGCCGACCAGCCGTCGAGGATGGCGTGATGGTGAGTCCGGACGACCATCGCGCCGCCGCCGGCGGTGCGGATGAACGCGAAGCGCAGCAGGGGCGCGCGGGTGAGGTCGAAGCCGCGCTCGCGGTCCTCGCGCAGGAACCGCTCCAGCGCCACCGCGCGGTCGTCGTCGGAGAGGCCGCGCCAGTCGAGCTCCGCCCACGGGAGCGCGACCTCGCGGTGGACGACCTGCGCCGGCGCGCGCTCGCCGTCCCAGGCGAACGCCGTGCGCAGCGCGTCGTGGCGCGCAAGGACGGCTTCCCAGGCGCGGCGGAACGCCCCGGCGTCGACGTCGCCGGCGAGCTCGGCGGCGGCCTGCTCGACGTAGACCCCGGCGCCGGGGGCGGCCACCGTCTCGAACAGCATCCCCTCCTGCAGCGGCGCGAGCGGGTAGCGGTCCATGACCTCCGCGTGCGCGGTCATCGGAGGGCGGCGAGCGCCCGTAGGGCGTCCAGGTGGCCGTCGGCGAGCGCGCGGAGGGTGTCCTCCGCCACCTGCGCGGTGGCTGTCCAGCTCACGTGCAGGCGGCCGTTGGCGATCGCGCTGTTGACGGTGAGCGGGTGTGGCCGCGGGTTGTCGGGATGGACGCCGGGACCGGCGCGCTCGTGCGTCGGCCGGATCGGGCCGTCCAGCGGGTCCTCCTGCCGGCCGAGGTGGTTGAACGCGATCGGCCGCGGCGCCAGCCCCTCGAGCACCGGGTCGCGGTCGGGATGCAGGTGGCGCAGCAGGCCCCAGCCGAGCCCGCGGTCCGGCACCTCTCCCAGCTGCCGCAGGACCGCCTGCAGCGCCGGGCCCGGCGCGGACGTGGCGAGCTCGAGGCGGACGGGATACAGCGCGGTGAGCCACCCGACCGTGCGCGTCACGTCGGGGCCGCCGGCGTCGCGACCGTGCGCCTCGACGTCGACCACCACGGCGTCGCGGCCGGTGTGGGCCCGGACGGCCAGCGCCAGCGCGCACAGCAGCACGCCGGCGATGTCGGCGCCGAGCAGCGCGGGGGTGTGCTCCGGCTCGAGGCGCGTCGTCACGGTCCGGGCGGCGGCGTTGGCGGTGGACGCCGCGGGGTCGTCGACGAGCCGTGCGACGTCGCCGGCGCCGAGGCGCCGCCACCAGTCGCGCTGCGCCTCGACTCGGGCGCTGCGCGCCTCCTCGGCGAGGTGCCGCGTCCACGCCGACAGGCGTGCGGTCGGAGGCGGCAGCTCGACCGGCCGCCCGGCGGCCAGCTGCAGGTACGCACGGGTCAGGTCCTCGCGCAGGATCCGCCACGAGACGCCGTCGACGGTCAGGTGGTGGCAGACGATGACGAGCCGCGCGCCGTCCGCGTCGCCGGCGTCGGCCGCCACCGCACGCACCAGCGGCCCCTGCGCGAGGTCGAGCCGCGCGTGGGCGTCGCGGACCCGCTCGGGCAGCGCCGCCGCCTCGACCGCCTCGAACCGCAGCGATCCGGCGTCGTCCGCGGGCGCGACGTGCAGCTCGCCGCCCCGCAGGCGCAGCCGCAGTGCATCGTGGTGGGCGACGACAGCCGCGAGCGCGCGCTCCAGCCACGCCGGCTGCAGGGGACGCGGGACGGCCAGGACGAGCGCCTGGTTGAAGTGCTCGGGCACCGGCCAGGCCTGCTCGAGCCACCACCGCTGGATGGGCGTCGGCTCGACCGGCCCGCGGTCCGGCGCGCGGTCGGCCGCCGGGGCGCGCTCGCCGATCGCGCGGGCGACGGCGGCGAGCGACGCGACCGTCTGGTGCTCGAAGACGTCGCGCACGCTGATCCGCCAGCCGGTCTGGCGCGCGCGGCTGACGATCTGGATGCTGAGAATGGAGTCGCCGCCGAGGTCGAAGAAGTTGTCGAGCACGCCGACCTCGGCGCGGCCCAGCACCTGCCCCCACACGGCGGCCAGGTCGCGCTCCGCCTCCGTGCGGGGCGCCACCGGCGGCGCCGTCTCCTGCCGGCCGGGCGGCTCAGGGAGCCGCCGCCGGTCGAGCTTGCCGCTGACCAGCCGAGGCAGGGCCGCGAGGGCGACGAACGCGCTCGGCACGAACGGCGCCGGCAGCCGCGCGCGCAGGAACGCCTCGAGCTCCTCCGCCGGCGCGACGCCGACGACGTAGGCCACGAGGCGCGACCCGCCGTCGAGGACCACCGCCGCCTCGGCCACCCGCGGGTGCGCTCGCAGCGTCGCCTCGACCTCGCCCGGCTCGATCCGGTGGCCTCGCAGCTTGATCTGCGCGTCGAGCCGGCCGAGGTACTCCAGCTGCCCGTCGGAGCGCCAGCGGGCGCGGTCGCCGGTGCGGTACAGGCGCTCGCCGGGCGCGTCGCAGAACGGGTCGGGGAGGAAGCGCTCGGCCGTGGCCGCCGGCATCCCCAGGTAGCCGCGCGCGAGGCCCGCGCCCGCGATGCACAGCTCTCCGGGGACGCCCGGGGGCACGAGCTCGAGCTCCGGGTCCACGACGTAGACGCGCGCGCCCGCCACCGCGGTGCCGATCGGCGGCGCGCCGTCGCGGTCCAGCACGGCGGCGGTCGCGTAGGTGGTGGCCTCCGTCGGGCCGTAGAGGTTGAGCACGCGGTCGACGGCGAGCGCGCGCACGAGGTCCGCCGGCAGCGCCTCCCCCGCCAGAGCGACCGTGCGCACGGATGCCGGCAGCTCGTCCTGGCGCAAGTAGGCCGCGAGCACCGATGGCACCGTGTTGACGAGCGTCACCGACTCGGCGGCTCGGAGGTCCGCGAGCTCGAGCAGGCTGCCGGCCAGGATCACCGACCCGCCGCAGGTCAGCGGCGCCAGCAGCTCGAAGACCGAGAGGTCGAAGCTCAGCGACGAGGAGGCGAGGACGCCCGACAGCTCGTCCGGCGAGAACGCCGACCGCGCCCAGCGCAGGAAGGCGACCGCGCTGCGGTGGGAGATGGAGACGCCCTTCGGGCGACCGGTGGAGCCGGAGGTGTACAGCAGGTAGGCGGCGTTGTCGGGCGCGACGGCGACGTCCGGCGGCGCCGGGGCGCCGGGTGGCGACGGCTCCAGCGCCACGACGCCGCACCCGGCGGGGACGAGCCCGCGCAGGTCGGGCGTCGTGACGACCAGCTCGACGCCGGCGTCGGCTACGGCGTGCGCCAGCCGGTGCGCGGGGTGCCCGGCGTCCAACGGCGTGTACGCCCCGCCCGCCTTGAACGTCGCCAGGATGGCGATCACCGCGTCCGTGCTGCGAGGCAGCAGGACGCCGACGTGAGCCTCGGGTCGAGCGCCGAGGTCGCGCAGCCGGCGGGCGAGGTGGTTCGCCCGCTGGTCGAGCCACGCGTACGAGCGCCGGACCTCCCCATCGACGATGGCGGTCGCCTCCGGCGTCGCGCGCGCCTGGTCCTGGACCAGCTCGTGCACCATCGCCGGCGCGCCGGCGACCGGCGCGGGGTTGCGCGCCAGAAGCTCGGCGCGCTCGGCGTCGCCGAGCAGCCGCAGGCGCCCGACGGGACGGTGCGGGTCCGCGACGACGTCCTCGAGGAGCGTGGCGAGGTGGCCTGCCAGCCGCTCCACGGTTCCGGCGTCGAACAGGTCGGTGGCGTACTCGACGACGCCGCGCAGCGCCCCGCGGGTCTTGGTCAGCGCGAGCGTGAGGTCGAACTTCGCGGTCTGCGCGTCGGTGGCGACGGGCGTGACGTCGAGGTCGGGCAGCGCCAGCCGGGCCTCGGGCACGTTGTCGAGCTGGAGCATCACCTGGAAGATCGGGGCGTGGCCGAGGCTGCGCTCGGGCGCGAGCTCTTCGACGAGCTGCTCGAACGGCAGCTCCTGGTGGGCGTAAGCACCCAGGCACACCTCGCGCACGCGCGCGAGGTGCTCGACGAACGTCGGGTCGCCGGTGAGGTCGACGCGGAGCGCGAGCGTGTTGACGAACAGGCCGACGACGCCCTCGACCTCCACCTGCGTGCGCCCGGCGATCGGGGTGCCGACGACGAGGTCGCGCTGGCCGCTGAAGCGCGACAGCAGGACGCTGAAGGCCGCCAGCAGGGTCATGAACGGCGTCGCGTCGTGGGCGCGGCTCAGCTCCTCGAGCCGCTCGGTGAGCGGCGCGGGGATCTCGAGGCGGATGCGCCCGCCGCGCGCGCTCTGATGGCGCGGGCGCGGCCGGTCGGTCGGCAGCTCCAGCAGCGGCGGGGCGCCGGCCAGTCGCTCTCTCCAGTAGCCGATCTGGCGCGCGAGCCGGTCGCCGCTGAGGTACTCGCGCTGCCACGCCGCCCAGTCCGCGTACTGCAGCGCCGGCTGGTCGAGCGGGCTCGCCTCGTCGTGCCGGAAGGCGCCGTAGAGCGCGACGAGCTCGCGGATCACCACGCCGATCGACCAGCCGTCGGCGACGATGTGGTGCAGCGCGAGGACGAGGACGTGATCGTCGGGCGCCACGCGCAGCAGGCGCGCGCGGAGCAGCGGGCCCTCGGCGAGGTCGAACGGGTACGCCGACTCCTCGCCGAGCACCCGTGCGACGTCGTCCTCCGGGACATCGAGCACGTCGAGGGGGAGCGGCCGGGGCTCGGCGATTCGCTGGAACGGGCGCCCGTCAACGGCGGGGAACGTCGTCCGCAGCGCCTCGTGGCGCCGCACGACCTCGCTCAGCGCCCGCTCCAGCGCGGCGACGGCGAGGTCGCCGCGCAGGCGCACGGCGCCGAGCATGTTGTAGGCCGCGGTGCCCTCGAGCTGGTCGAGGAACCACAGCCGCTGCTGCGCGAACGACAGCGGCGGCTCGCCGTCGCGGGCGATCGGCCGCGGAGGAGGCGGCGGGGCGTCCGCGGGCTCGGCGAGCGCGCGCTCGACCTCGGCGGCCAGCAACGCGACCGTCGGCGCCTCGAACAGCCGTCTCAGGGCGATGTCGATCGAGAACAGCGTCCGCACGCGCGCGACGAGCTGCGTGGCCAGGAGCGAGTGACCCCCGAGCTCGAAGAAGTTGTCGTGGACGCCGACGTGCTCGACGCCGAGCACCTCCTGCCACAGGCCGGCGAGGGCGTCCTCGATCGGGCCCCGGGCGGGGGTGGGCGCCCGGCTGAGGGCGCGGGTCGCCTGGTCGGGTTGCGGCAGGGCGTCGCGGTCGAGCTTGCCGTTGGGCGTCAGCGGCAGCCGGTCGAGCACGGCGAACGTGCTCGGGATCATGTGGTCGGGGAGGCGCTCGGCGAGAGCCGCGCGCAGGTCGGCCGGTGCCGGGGCACCCGGCGGCTCGGCGCGGATGCCGGCGCGCGCTGGGGCTGGTGTGGGGGGGTTGGTGTCGGGTGTGAGGGGGGTGCGGCTGGCGTAGAGCATGTGGCGGTCGGTGCCGGCCAGCAGCGGGTCTTGTTCGGTGTGGGTGTGGTAGCCGTGGCGGGCGAGTAGGTCGTGTAGCTGGTCAAGGCGCCCGGCGGTGGGGCCGTCGGGGTGGTCGTGGACTTCGATGACGAGCTGGTGGATGCGTTTCCAGTCGTGCTCGTCGATGCCGGCCAGGACGTCGAGCTCGGCGCGTTGGACGTCGATCTTGAGCAGGTCGATGCGGTCGTCCGGGTCGTCGAGCTCGGCGAGCACGTCAGAGAGCCGGCGCAGCCGGGCGGGGTGCGTTTCGGCGTCAAAGCGCCCGGCCAGCAGGTCGTCGCCGGCGGCGGCGAGCTGGGCGGCGGCGCGGTCACCGGCGGCGGCCTGGTTTGCCAGTGCGCGTCGCACGACGGCCTGCTCGGCGTCGGGGTCGGCGTAGGCGGCCAGCCCGGACATCATCGTGTAGGCGGGGTAGAACGCGAACGCGGCCGTCTGCTCGCTCGCGCCCAGCCCGATCGGCCAGCTGCGCACGCCGGCCAGCGCGGCGACGTTGGCTTGCAGCGTGGCAAACAGCGGCGCGAGCGGTTCGAACGCGTCGATCCGCGCGCCCGGGCACTGCTGGGCGACGAACACGCTGAACAGGCCGATGTTCGCGCCGACGTCGAGCACCCGCGCGCCGGCCGCCAACCGCAGCCCGTGGCGCAGGTAGACGCGCTGCTCGAAGATCTCCGAAAACGCGTAGTCGACCTCGTGCGCGTTGTGCGCCAGCACCCGCGTGCCGTCCGGCAGCCGGAACACCGCCCGCCCGTCACCGGGCCGCGACGCACGCACGTAGGCGACCAGCCGCCGGTCCCCCGGCGCGCTCTCGCGCGCCACCACGACCGCCTCGGCCACCGCCGGATCGGCCGTCAGCGCAGCCTCGATCTCACCCGGCTCGACCCGAAAGCCGCGCACCTTCAGCTGACGGTCTGACCGCCCCAGCACCTCCACACGCCCGTCCGCCCGCCACCGCGCACGATCCCCGCTGCGATACACCCGCGCACCCACCACCCCCGCCGGCCACGGATGCGGCCGAAACCGATCCGCCGTCAACCGCGGATCACCCAGATACCCACGCGACACCCCCGCCCCACCGATCCACAACTCCCCCTCCACCCCAACCCCAACCGGCCGCCCCCGC
>DASZEJ010000019.1:0-8726 GCA_035940955.1 Solirubrobacteraceae bacterium | reverse complement strand
CGCGGCGCCGTCGCCGAGCACGGCGACCGCCTCGGCGAGCCGCCGCGCGGCGGGCGGCAGCCGCGCCAGGCGCACCAGCACCGCGCGGGCGATCGACGCGGGCGCGATCTCGCGCACGTGCGCCGCGTCCTCCGGCGCGCCGCGCGCGCCCTCGGCGGCCAGGGCGGCGAGCAGCTCGCGCAGCAGGAACGGGTTGCCGCCGGTCACCTCCAGGCACGCCGCGCAGAACGCCTCGCCGGCGTCGGGGCCGATGGCCGCGCGGGCGAGCTGGGCGACCGGCTCGCGCGACAGCGCCCGCGGCCGCAGCAGCCGCGCGCCGGGGTCGGCGGCCAGCGCGGCCAGCGCCTCGGCGTCGGCCGCCGGGTCGGCCGGGCGCGCGGCGACGGCGAGCAGCACGGGCAGGTCGTCGAGCCGGGGGAGGAGGAAGCGCAGCCACCGCAGCGAGGCGGCGTCGGCCCAGTGCGCGTCGTCGACCGCCAGCAGCAGCGGCCCCGCCTCGGCCAGGTTCGAGACGAGCCAGTAGAGCCCGTGCAGCGTCGCGTACGACGGGTCGGCCAGCACGTCGCGCTCGGCCGCCTCGGCGACGCCGAGCACCGCGGCGGCCGGCCGCGCCGCGCCCGCGAGCAGGTCGTCGGCGCCGCCGCGCACCGCGGGCTCCAGCAGCTGGCGGACGACCCCGAACGGGAAGTCGCGCTCCAGCTCGGACGCGCGCGCGGCCAGCACCGCCATCCCGCTCGCGGCCGCGCGCTCGCGCGCCGCGCGCAGCAGCCGCGTCTTGCCGATCCCGGCCGGCCCCTCGACCACGACGACGCCGCCGGCGCCGGCGGCGGCCGCCTCGATCGCCGCGCCCACCGCCGACAGCTCCGCCTCGCGCTCCAGCAGGGGCGCCTCGGTGCGCACCGCCATGCGACCGAACCCTGCCACAGCGCCCGGGCCTCGGGGTCGGGTCCCGGGCGACTTCAGGGTCGACTTCGGGGTCGGCCCCGGTCGTCGGGCCGCCGGCCGCCCGGCACACTCGCCACCGCATGGAGGTCCCGAGCCCCGCGGGCCTGACG
Organism: Solirubrobacteraceae bacterium; assembly: GCA_035940955.1. Lineage (GTDB taxonomy): Bacteria > Actinomycetota > Thermoleophilia > Solirubrobacterales > Solirubrobacteraceae > CADCVT01. The sequence goes on along the minus strand of DASZEJ010000019.1, from coordinate 7,671 downwards.
CGCCGGTGGCTGCGCAGCTACGGCGAGATCGTCAAGTTCGGTCTGCACGTCGTCCGCGACGTCGTCCGGCTGCGCGTCCTGCAGTTCCTCGGCGAGGCGCTGCGCCAGGCCGGCATCCTCATCGTCGGCTCGACGCTCGTCATCTGGGGCCTCGTGTTCCTCATCGGCCTGCAGTGCGGGATCGAGGGCGCGTACTTCACGCGCGCGCAGGGCGCGCCGGCCTTCGCGGGGGTCTTCGCGGCGTGGTGCGACCTGCGCGAGGTCGTGCCGTACGCGTTCGGCTACATGATGGCCGCCAAGGTCGGGACCGGCCTCGTCGCCGAGATCGGCTCGATGCGGATCTCCGACGAGATCGACGCGCTCGAGGTCATGGGCATCGACTCGATGCTGATGCTGTGCGCGACCCGGCTGCTCGCGTCGTGGATCGTCCTGCCGCTCGTCTACATGGCCGCGGTCGGCGCCGGGTTCTTCGCGAGCTACCTCGCGGTCGTGGTGCAGATCGGCGAGGTGTCGTCCGGCGGCTACTTCCTGCTGTTCTGGATGTTCCAGAACCCGCCCGACTTCGTGTACTCGCTCATCAAGGGCATGACGATGGCCACGGTGATCGTGCTCGTCGGCTGCTACTACGGCTACACGTCCAGCGGCGGCCCGGTCGGCGTCGGGACCGCGACCGCGAAGTCGATGGTGCTGAACATCGTGTCGGTCCACCTCATCGGGATGCTGGGGACGCAGGTGTTCTGGGGCGCGAACCCGCGCGCGCCGATCGGCGGCTGACGGCGCCCGGCGGGGGCCGAAGCGCACGTCGCCGCGCCCGTCGCTAGCTTGCCCGCGTGCGCCGCTTGACCCTGCTCGCCCTGCTGGGCGTGCTGCCGACCGCTGCTGCCTTCGCCGCCCCGCCGGGCGCCGTGAACCAGCGCGGGGACGGCTGGCCGGCGATCGACGGGATGCTGCTGATGAACAGCCACCACGGCGACCGGCCGCTCGACGCGCGACCCGGGATGGACCCCTTCCAAGGTCGCGATCCGCACTACCTGTGCGACGGCCGCCACCGCGGCGGCAGGTGCCTCCAGCACCTCGTGAGGTGCGGCCGGGGGAAGCGCTGCGTCAGCGACCGCCCGGTCCACAACGAGCTGCTCGGCGGGCACGGCGACGACACGATCCACGCCGGCCCGCACGGCGACGTGCTGTGGGGCGACTTCGTCCCCGGCGGCCCGTCGACCCAGCGCGACGTCCTCGTCGGCGGCCCCGGCCGCGACTTCGTGTACGGCAGCAAGGGGCGCAACGTCATCGAGGCCGGCCCCGGCGACGACTTCGTGAAGTCCCGCTACGGCAGCGGGCGCGTCGACTGCGGCGAGGGGAACGACGTGCTGTACACGAGCCGCCGCTACCGCAGGCGCTACAGCATCCGCCGTTGCGAGCGGGTGACGGTGAGGGCGAGCCCGGGGCAGGGCGGAACGCCGAGGGGGTAGCGGCGCCGCCGGGCGCGCTCAGCCGCGCCCGGCGAGCACCGCGCGCCGCTTCGCTCAGCCGCGCCCGGCGAGCGCGTCCGCGAGCGCCGCGCCCCGCTCCGCCGCCTCCAGCAGCCGCTCCACGCCGGCCCGCTCCGGCACGAGCCGCGTCAGGAGGTTCGCGCCGAGGTAGAGCATCACCGCGGCCGACGCGAGGTCGCCCGGGCCGGCGAGCCCGGCGAGCGGCGTCCTGTCGGTCACCCGCGCGAACGACTCCTCGGCGAGGCCGATCCACGGCTGCATCAGGTCGACGACGCGCGGCCCCAGCTCCGGGTGGGCGACCGCGCCCGCGACCATCTCGGACGCCACGACGATGAAGCCGCTGTCGACGTCGTCGCGGTAGATCCGCCGCATCAGCGCGAGCAGCTCGCCCGCCGACCGGGCCGCGCGCGCCTGGGGCCCGTACCGCTCCAGCCGGCCCCGCGAGGCGTGCTCCAGCGCCGCCAGCAGCAGGTCGTGGACGCTGCCGAAGTGGTAGAAGGTCAGCGCCGGGTTGAAGCCGCCGGTCTCGGCGATCGCGCGCGACGTCGCGCCGTGGAACCCGCGCTCGCGCAGCGTCCGCAGCGCCGCCTCGACGATCTGCTCGCGCGTCCGCTCGCCCTTGCCCACGCGCCCATGCTGACCGATCGGTCAACATGCGGCCATGCCCGCGCACCCCAACGCCGCCGCGATCGAGCGCTTCTACCGCGCCTTCGACGCCCGCGACGCCGAGACGATGAACGCGCTCTACGCGCCCGGCGCGACGTTCAGCGACCCGGCGTTCGGGACGCTCGACGGCGACGAGGTGCGCGCGATGTGGACGATGCTGACCCGGCAGGCGACCGACCTCTCGGTCATCGCCAGCGACGTCCGAGCCGACGGCGACTCGGGCTCGGCCCACTGGCGCGCCGCGTACACGTTCACCGCCACCGGCCGGCCCGTCGTCAACGAGATCGACGCGACGTTCCGCTTCGACGCGCAGGGGCGGATCGTCGAGCACCGCGACCGCTTCTCGCTGTGGCGCTGGGCGCGCCAGGCGCTCGGCCCGGCGGGGCTGCTGCTGGGCTCGAACCCGGTCGGCCAGGCGCTGCTGCGTCGGCGCGCCCGCGCGCGGCTGGCCGCGTTCATGCGTCGCTAGCATCGACCCGGTGTCCACGGAGACCACCGCGACGCCCGCGCTGCCGCCGTACCGCTACACGGCCGAGCTGGCCAACGAGATCGAGGAGCGGTGGCGCCGGCGGTGGCAGGAGCGGGGCACCTACCTGACCCCGAACCCGACCGGCGACCTCGCGGAGCCGAACGGCTGGCTGGCCGAGCGCAGGGCGTTCTACGCGCTCGACATGTTCCCGTACCCCAGCGGCTCCGGGCTGCACGTCGGCCATCCGCTCGGCTACATCGGCACCGACGTCCTCGCGCGCTTCAAGCGCATGCAGGGCTTCAACGTCCTGCACACGATGGGCTACGACGCGTTCGGGCTGCCCGCCGAGCGCTACGCGGTCGACACCGGCCAGCACCCCGAGGTCACGACGCGGCAGAACATCGCCAACATGCGCCGCCAGCTCGCGCGGCTCGGGCTCGGGCACGACCGCCGCCGCAGCGTCGCGACCGCCGACGTCGAGTTCTACCGCTGGACGCAGTGGATCTTCCTGCAGCTCTTCAACTCGTGGTACGACCCCGAGGCCGACGCCGCGCGCCCGGTCGCCGAGCTGGTCGAGGCGCTCGACGCCGGCCGGCGCGAGCCGCCCGGCGGCGGGTCCTGGGCGGACATGGACGGCGAGCAGCGCGCGGCCGTGCTCGACGGCGTCCGGCTCGCCTACCTCGACGACGTCACCGTGAACTGGTGCCCGGCGCTCGGCACCGTCCTCGCAAACGAGGAGGTCACCGCCGACGGCCTCAGCGAGCAGGGCAACTTCCCGGTCTACCGGCGCCCGCTGCGCCAGTGGATGATGCGGATCACCGCGTACGCCGACCGCCTGCTCGACGGCCTCGACGACCTGGAGTGGTCGGACTCGCTGAAGGCGATGCAGCGCAACTGGATCGGCCGGAGCGAGGGCGCGCGCGTGGAGTTCGAGGTCGCGGGCGGCGAGCGGATCTCGGTCTTCACCACGCGGCCGGACACGCTCTACGGCGTGACGTTCGTCGTCGTCGCGCCCGAGCACCCGCTGCTCGACGGCGACCTGCCGGCCGAGCATGCAGACGCCGTCGCCGCGTACCGCGCGCGCGCCGCGCGGCTGAGCGACCGCCAGCGCGAGATCGGCGCCGCGGAGGAGCCGAGCGGCGTGTTCACCGGCCTCGAGGCGATCCACCCGCTCACCGGCGAGCGCGTCCCGATCCTCACCGCCGACTACGTCCTCATGCAGTACGGCAGCGGCGCGGTGATGGGCGTCCCCGCGGGCGACACGCGCGACTTCGCGTTCGCCCGCGCGCTCGGGCTGCCGATCAGGCCGGTGATCCGCCCGCCCGCCGCGTGGTTCGCCGAGCGCGGCCTGCCGCCGGACGCCCCGATCGACGACTGGCCCGACGCCTACACCGGTCACGGCGAGTCGATCGGCTCGGGCGGGCCGACCGACGGGCGCCCGAGCCAGGAGGTCGCGCGCGAGATCGTCCGCCAGCTCGAGGAGCGCGGCACCGGCGGCGCGCAGGTGGCCTACAAGCTGCGCGACTGGCTGTTCAGCCGCCAGCGCTACTGGGGCGAGCCGATCCCGATCGTCTTCGACGAGCGCGACCGGCCGCTGGCCGTCCCCGAGTCGCAGCTGCCGATCGTGCTGCCCGACCTCGAGGACTTCGCCCCGAACGTCGACGCCGACGAGTCCGCCGACCCGGTCCCGCCGCTCGCCCGCGCGACCGACTGGGTCGAGGTCGAGCTGGACCTCGGCGACGGCCCGAAGCGCTACCGGCGCGAGACGAACACGATGCCCCAGTGGGCCGGCTCGTGCTGGTACTACCTGCGCTACCTGGACCCGAGCAACGACCGCGCGCTGGTCGACCCCGAGATCGACCGCTACTGGATGGCCGGGTCCGGCACCGCGGGCGGCGTCGACCTCTACGTCGGCGGCGTCGAGCACGCGGTCCTGCACCTGCTCTACGCGCGGTTCTGGCACAAGGTGCTCTACGACCTCGGCCACGTCGGCACGCCCGAGCCGTTCCAGCGCCTCTTCAACCAGGGCTACGTCCAGGCCGCCGCGTACTCCGACGAGCGCGGGTTCTACGTCGAGGCGTCGGAGGTCGTCGAGCGCGACGGGCGCTGGTACCACGACGGCAGGCCGGTCCAGCGCTCGTACGGGAAGATGGGCAAGAGCCTGAAGAACAGCGTCACGCCGGACGCGATCATCGAGGGCTACGGCGCCGACGCGCTGCGGCTCTACGAGCTGTTCCTCGCGCCGCTCGACCAGGACCGCCCGTGGGAGACGCAGGGCATCGTCGGCGTCTCGCGCTTCCTGCAGCGGGTGTGGCGGGCGGTCGTCGACGAGGACACCGGCGAGCTGCGGGTCAGCGACGACGCGCCGCCGCGCGAGCTCGAGCGCGCGCTGCACCGCACCGCCGACAGCGTCCGGCGCGACATCGACCGGCTGCACTTCAACACGGCGATCTCGGCGCTGATGGAGCTGGTCAACGAGCTGCGCGCCGCCGTGGGCGACGGCCCGACGCCGCGCGTGGTCGCCGAGTGGCTCGTGGCGATGCTCGCGCCGTTCGCTCCCCACCTGGGCGAGGAGCTGTGGGAGCGCCTCGGCCACGCCGAGTCGGTCGTCTACGCGCCGTTCCCTGAGCCCGACCCGGCGCTCGTCGCCGCCGAGCAGGTCTCGGTGGCGATCCAGGTCAACGGCAAGCTGCGCGCGGTGGTCGACGTGGCGGCCGGCACGGCGAAGGACGACCTCGAGGCGGCCGCGCGCGACCAGCCGCGGATCGCCGAGCTGCTCGACGGCGCCGAGGTGCGGCGCGTCGTCGTCGTGCCCGACCGCCTCGTGAACTTCGTCGTCGGCTAGGCCTTCGCGGCCTGCCGCAGCAGCTCGGCCACGTCGCCGCGCACCGCGTCGCCGTGGCCGGGCCACGCGCTCGCGGGCTCCAGCTCCGCCAGCCGCTCGAGCGACCGGCGAGCCAGGTCGGTGTCCCAGTTCACCGACGGGTGGGGGACCCGCGGGGGCGTGAGCTGCACCGCCTCCAGGTCGAAGACGTAGAAGGCGTCGGCCGCCAGCAGCAGCCGGTCGCTCTCGCGAAAGAGCACGATCTGGCCCGGCGCGTGGCCGGGGACGTGGACGACGCGGAAGCCCGCCACCTCGTCGCCGTCCTCGACGGTGCCGGCGATCTTCACCGGGCCGCCGTCCCAGGACGCGTTGAGGTTCGTCATCACCGGCCGCATCGCCTCGTTCTGGATGCGGTCGAAGTCGATGTAGTGCTGGCCGGCGTCGCCCTCGCAGTCGGCAACCTCGTCGGGGTGGCAGTGGACCGGCACGCCCAGCTCGGGCGCGCCGCCGCGGTGGTCGACGTGGCTGTGGCTGAGGATCAGCTTCGTCAGGCGCCCGCCGGCGGCGGCGAGGATCTGCTCGCCGGTGCCCTTGGTGGCCGCGTCGAACGCGACGACCCCGTCGCCGTCCTCGAGCAGGTAGACGTTCGAGCCCGGCCCCTCGCCGGTCCGCAGGTGGCGGACGCCCGGGGCGATCTCCGCCGCGCTCACGCCGCCTGCTCCACCGTCGCGAGGTCCAGCTCGTCGCCCGGGCGCATGATCCTGAGCGGCACGCCGCGGCGCTCGGCCTCGGCGGTCAGCTTTGCCTCGGGGTCGGGGACCGGGCGGTAGGCGGGCGGCAGGTCGAAGAGCCCGTAGTGCATCGGGACGAGCACGCGGGCCTGCATCGCCGCGGCGGCGGCGACGGCGTGCTCGGGCGGCATGACGCCGGGGATCCCGCTCGGCGGCTGGCGGTGGGGGAAGTCGAGCAGCGGGCCGTTGGCCGGCAGCAGCGCGGCGTCGACCGGGCCGTACGTCATCGCGCGGCTCCACCACCAGCCGTGCCACATCGTGTCGCCGGCGTGGACGACGCGCTGGCCGTCGGCCTCGATCAGCCAGGAGTGCTGGGTGTCGCCGCTGCCGTCGACCGCCTGGAGCGCCGTGAGCGTGAACGGGCCCTCGGTGGTCTGGCCGCCGGTCTCGACGACCTCGGTCGGCAGGTCGTGCTGGCCGAGCTCGTGCTCGGCGGCGGTGGTGCCGATCGTGGCCAGCCGCGGGCCGGTCATCGCCGGTGGGCGGACGAGCCGCGCGCCGGGGCGCAGCGCGCGGGCGATCGCCGCGGCGTCGGCGTGGTCGCGGTGCAGGTGGGTGAGGATGGCGATGGCGGCCTCGCCCGGGCGGGTGCAGGGCATCAGCGGCTCGGCGGGCGGCCCGAGGTGCTCCTCGAGCGGCGTGGAGTCCTCGAGCAGGTCGATGACCGCGAGCGTCCCGTCGGCCGCCTCGATCTCGAACCCGGCCCAGCTCAGTCGGCGGATCTTCATGGCGCGGGAACGTACCAGAGGATGTGACCGACCGGTCATGTTGATGTGACCGCCCGGTCATGGCGGGATCCGGTGCGACGGGTAGGCTCCCCGGGCGTGGCGCGGCAGGCGGTCACTCCCCACGGGCTGCGGACGCGCGCCGCGCTCCTCGACGCCGCCCGCTCGCTGGCCGGCGAGCGCGGCCTGGCCGGCCTCAGCGTGAGCGCGATCACCGCCCGGGCGGGCGTCGCCAAGGGGACGTTCTACGTCCACTTCGCCGACCGCGACGCGCTCGTCGAGGCGCTGCGGACCGACTTCCGGGCGCGGGCGACCGAGGCGATCGACCGCGCGACGGCGGGGCTCGAGCCGGGCGCCCGCCGGCTCGTCGCGGGCCTCGTCGGCTACCTCGACGCCTCGCTGCACGACAGCGCGATCAAGGCCCTGCTGCGCGAGGCCCGGCGCGAGCTGGGCCCCGCCGGGCCGGACGACGCCGCCCGCGCGTTCGCGGCGGCGATCGCCCCGAACCTGCGCGCGATGGGTTGGCGCGAGCCGGCCGAGGGCGCACGTCTGGTCGTGGCACTGGTCGGCGAGGTCTCGGTGATCGAGCTGGAGGCCGGGGCGAAGGTGCCCGCGGCGCGCCGGGCGATGCGGCGGCTCGTCGAGCGCGCGGACCTGTCGCGGGGCTGACGGCGCGCTCCGCTCGGCGCCGGCCGGTCCGCCCCGC
>DASZEJ010000018.1:0-6511 GCA_035940955.1 Solirubrobacteraceae bacterium | reverse complement strand
GGCCACCCGGATCCGCGAATATCAGCCTGACCGCGCGTCGCGCACCCGGCCCGGCCCGCCGCCTCCTCGACCAACAAAAAGGCCCGCTCGCGCGGGCCTTTCGTGCTGCACGCTTGACAAAACGCCGTCCATATCAGCTGTTCTGCGCGTCCTTGGTGCGGTAGACCTGGCAGAGCAGGTCGGTGAGGAGCTCGTCCAGATCCTCCCGCGACGCGACCTCCAGGAGTGAGAGGTGCTCCGCCAGCTCGTCCGCCGTCATCCTGATCGGCTGCTGCACGATGCCGACCCTCGCACGGGCGACGGACGGAGCGCAATCCCCCAAAGTGATGATCTTCGCGGGACCGGTCAGCGGTCGCGGAGGAACGGCGGGATGTCGATCTCGTCGTCGCGGATCTCGAGCGAGGAGCGCTGGCGGTCGTCGAGGCGGACCTCGCGGTCGCGGCGGGGGGCGCGCAGCTCGTCGCGGACGGCGCGGGAGCGGCCGGCCCGGTCGAAGCCGGTGGCGATGACGGTGACGCGGACGTCCTCGCCCATCGTCTCGTCGAGGACGGCGCCGAAGATGATGTTCGAGTCCGAGCTGGAGGCGCTCGCGACGATCTCGGCGGCCTCGTTGACCTCGAACAGCCCGAGGTCGCGGCCGCCGGTGATGTTCAGCAGCACTCCTGTGGCGCCCTCGACCGACTCCTCGAGCAGCGGGCTCGAGATGGCGGTCTTGGCGGCCTCGGCGCTGCGGCTCTCGCCCGAGCCGGTGCCGATCCCCATTAGGGCCGAGCCGGCGTCGGACATGATCGTGCGGACGTCGGCGAAGTCGAGGTTGATCAGGCCGGGGATCGTGATGAGGTCGGTGATGCCCTGGACGCCCTGGCGCAGGACGTCGTCGGCCATGCGGAAGGCGTCGAGGATCGAGGTGCGCCGCTCGACGATCGACAGCAGCTTCTCGTTCGGGATCACGATCAGGGTGTCCACGACCTCGCGCAGGCGCGCGATGCCCTCCTCGGCCTGGCGGGTGCGCTGGGTGCCCTCGAACCCGAACGGCTTCGTGACGACGCCGACGGTCAGCGCGCCGATCTCCTCCTTGGCGATCTCGGCGATGACCGGCGCCGCGCCGGTGCCCGTGCCGCCGCCCTCGCCGGCGGTGACGAACACCATGTCCGCGCCCTTGAGCGCCTCCTTGATGTCGTCGCGCGACTCGTGCGCGGCGCCGGTGCCGATGTCGGGGTTCGCGCCGGCGCCGAGGCCCTTGGTGAGGTCGTGGCCGATGTTCAGCTTGATGTCGGCGTCGCACATCGCGAGCGCCTGCGCGTCGGTGTTCGCGGCGATGAACTCGACGCCACGCAGACCCGCGTCGACCATGCGGTTGACCGCGTTCGTGCCGCCGCCGCCGACACCGACGACCTTGATGACGGCGAGATAGCTGCCGCTCGATTCCATGTTGGCGTCCGACCCTTGAGTTAGCGTTGAGGGTTTCCAGCCCGAGTGGCGCCCAAGGGCGCAGGCCACGGTATGCACGGGGAACGACGAAAGTCAACGCCGAGTCTAGCGCTGCAACGCCGGTTGCAGATCGGGGAACCCTCGATGTGAGCAGGAGAAACCGGTATGGCGGGTGGTTGACCTTGACTTGAGGTTGAGGGTGTCTCCGCGCGGGCGCGGATCACGGGGCGACGGCGGCGCCCGCGGCGCCCGCGGGGGCGGCGGCGCCCGGGTTCGCGGCGGTCGCGGCGGGGTCGGTCGCGGGGGTGGTCGTCGCGGCGGTCGCGGGCTGGACCGGCGTCGCGGCGGGAGGGGCGGCGGCGGTCGCGGGAGTCGCGCCCGTGACGCCGGGCTCGGCTTCGTCCTCCTCGTCGGCGACCGGGGCCAGTCCGCCGGCCGCCGTCCGTTCCGGAACGCGCACGTCGACGTACGTCGCGCCCTCGGCCGTCGGGTCGGCCAGGACCCGCGCCGCGGCGGCCCACTTCGCGGCGAGCTCGGTCGCGGTGCCGAAGTACAGCGTCGGCCCCTCCGCCATGCGCACGGTCAGCCCGCGCTCGCCGTTGAAGGCCCGCTCGGCGCGGCGCAGCAGCGGGCGGGGCGCGGTCGCGAGCAGCTCGAGCACCCGCTCGTCGCGGGAGTCGTCGATCAGCGGCAGGTCGTCGGGCGCGGTCGCGCCGCGCAGCACGTCCCCGCCGGCGGTGACCGGCATCCGGTCGTCCCCCTCGCCCACGACGGCGACCGGCTCGCGCTCGACCACCTCGATCCGCAGCCCGTGCGGGAAGTCGCGCCGGACCTCCAGGTCGCCGACGGTCGGAAACGCCGCGACCGCGTCGCGCAGCTCGTCCTCGTGCACGTTCAGCGTCGTCATCTCGCGGGCGGCCGACCGCAGCGCCGCCTCGATCTTCGGCGCGTCCGGCCCGCTCGCGCCGGTGATCGCGACGTCGGAGACCTCGACCAGCGGCGAGTCGCGCAGCCACAGGCCGGCGGCTACGAGTACGGCGACCGCGCAGGCGGCGGCGATCAGCCACCCGCTGCGCGGGACGGTGGACAGGCGGCGCATCCACCCGGCCATTCGGCGCGGGGGGCGGGTTTCCTGCGCGGCGGGCGGCGGGGAGGCCGCGCGGGCGCTAGCTCAGCCGGCGGCGGGCGCGGCGCCGTTCGTCGCGGCGCGCGACGCGAGGACCGCGTCGACGAGGCCGTACCGCACCGCCTCCTCGGGCGTGAAGAAGCGGTCGCGCTCCATGACCGTGTGGACGTCTTCGCGGGGGCGGCCGGTGTGCTCGGCGTAGATCTCCTCCATCCGCTCGCGCGTGGCGAGGATCTCGCGGGCGTGGATCTCGATGTCGGTCGCCTGGCCCTGGAAGCCGGAGGACGGCTGGTGCAGGAGGATGCGGCTGTTCGGCAGCGCGAACCGCTTGCCCTTCGCGCCGCCGGCCAGCAGCAGCGACCCCATCGACATCGCGATGCCGACGCACGTCGTCTGGACGTCCGGCTTGATGAACTGCATCGCGTCGTAGATCGCCAGGCCGGCGTAGACCGAGCCGCCGGGCGAGTTGACGTAGATCGACACGTCCTTGTCCGGGTCGTCGGCCTCGAGGTGCAGCAGCTGCGCGATGACGAGGTTCGCGACCTGGTCGTCGATCGGGGTGCCGATGAAGACCACGCGCTCGCGCAGCAGCCGCGAGTAGATGTCGAACGAGCGCTCGCCGCGGCCGTCCTGTTCGACGACGACGGGAACCAGCGGCACGGCTAGAACCCCACCGCCGGCGCGTCGCCGGCCAGCCAGCGCAGGACCGCCGACCGCGCGAACCGCCACTCGTCGCCGATCCGCCGCCCTGGCAGCTCGCGCGCCTCGGCCAGCTCGCGGACGGCGTCCTCGTCGACCTGAAGCAGCTCGGCGAGCTGCGGGAGCGTCAGCACGTCGCCGGGCGGCGCGGGCGTGAACGAGTGGCTGCCGGTGGCGATGGCGTCCTCGCCGGCCTCGATGACGACGCGCCGCAGGCGGTCGGTCGCGCCGGGGTCGACGTAGCGGGCGATGAGGCCGCTGACGATGTCCTGCTTCGAGGCCTTCAGCTCGAACGCCGCGCGGTCGAGCCGTTCGGCGTGGGCGCTGGGGAGGCGGACGAAGAGGGGCGTGCGCTCGGACATATCTCGATATCAGGATAGCAGGATCGCGGCGCCTGGCGGAGCGCAGTCTCGTGACGGCGGTTCGGGCGCGATCGGACGGCTCAGCGAGGGAGGGACAGCCGTGAGTCCCGGCCGCGACCCCCCAAAACCCGACAATCGGGGGCGGGCACGGACACGTGTGTCGAGTTGAGGGCCTATAGCACCCCCAATCCGCCACACCCCTCCGACGAGCGACACGAGTGGCGGGTTGTGGGGGCGGCGAGCGAGACTCCCCTCCCTCACCAGCCCAAACGCGCCGCCGGGCCCAGCCGCGCTGCGCGAAGGCGCCCCCCTGCCAGCCCGCTCCGAACGCCGGGGCGAGGCGGCCCAGCACTCCCTCAGCCGACGAGCCGCCGCCCCAGCGCGTCGACGTCGCCCGCCCCGAGCACCAGCAGCACGTCCCCGTCGCGCAGCTCCGCGCGCAGGGCGCGCTCGGCGGCGTCGAAGTCCGGCAGCCACAGGACCCGCTTGCCGCCTCCCGCGTCCGCCGCGGCCTCCGCGATCAGCCGGCCGGTGACGCCCGGGAAGTCCTCCGCCCGCTCGCGGGCCGGGTAGACCTCCAGGACCGCCGGCACGTCGGCCGTCGCCAGCGCCTCGCCGAACCGCCGCGCGAGGTGCTGCGTCCGGGAGTAGAGGTGCGGCTGGAACGCGGCGACGACGCGGGCGAAGCCGCGCTCGCGAGCGGCCGCGATCGTCGCCGCGACCTCGGTCGGGTGGTGCGCGTAGTCGTCGACGACGACCGCGCCCTCCGGCGTCCGCCCGAGGGTCTCGAAGCGACGGCCGGCGCCGCGGAACGTCGCGAGCGCCGCCGCGGCGGCCGCCCGGTCGGCGCCCGCGAGCACCGCGGCCTCGAGCGCCGCCGCCGCATTGCGCCGGTTGTGCTCGCCCGGGACCGCGAGCGGCGGGCCGTCCCAGAACGCGAACGTCGTCGTGCTCGCCGCCGCGTCGTCGCGCCCCCCGGCGGCGGCGGAGGGCCGAGCAGGCTCCGCTGAGCCCGACGACTCACCCGCGCCCCCCGCGGCGGAGGGCCGAGCACGTTCCGGTGAGGCAGGCGACTCACCGCCGCCCCCCGCGGCGGAGGGCCGAGCAGGCTCCGCTGAGCCCGACGACTCACCTCCGCCCCCCGGGGCGGAGGGCCGAGCAGGCTCCGCTGAGCCCGCCGACCCACCCCCGCCCCCCGCTCCGCGCGGCCCGAAGAGCGCGGTCGTCAGGTCGGGCGCGTGCTCGGCCCGCAGCGCGAGCACGCCGGGGTCGTCCGCGGGGAGCACCGCGACCGGCGCTCCCGCGAGGAAGTCGGCGAACGCCGCCTGCAGGTCGCGCAGCGACGGCCACTCGGTGTGGTGGTCCAGCTCGATGTTCGTGACCACCGCGACGTCCACGTCGAGCGCGAGGAACGACCGGTCGGACTCGTCGGCCTCGACCACGAGCCACTCCCCGCTCCCCCACGCGGCGTTCGTGCCGGTCGTCGAGAGCGTCCCGCCGATCACGTACGACGGATCCAGGCCGCACCCGATCAGCGCGTGGGCCACCATCGAGGAGGTCGTCGTCTTGCCGTGGGCGCCGGCCACGGCGATCGTCCGCTTCTCGCGGGTCAGCTCCGCGAGCAGGTCGGCCCGCGAGAGCACCCGCAGCCCGCGGGAGCGCGCCGCCGCGACCTCCGGGTTCGACGCCGGGATCGCGGTCGACACCACGACCTCGACCCCGGAGCCCGGCGGCACGTTCTCGGCCGCGTGACCGATCGTCACGGAGATCCCCGCCTCCCGCACCCGCGCCAAGTACGGCGAGTCCGCCCGGTCGGACCCGGTCACCGTCGCGCCCAGCGCCCGGCACACGATCGCGTACGCGCTCATGCCGGCGCCCGCGATGCCGACGACGTGCAGGCGCCGCCCGCTCCACGCGCTCATGCAGGCGTCGCGACGCCCTCGATCACCGGCCGCACGATCGGCGGCGCCTTCGGCATCCGCCACGACTCCATCTCGACCTCGAACCCCGCGCGAGCGAGGGCGGCAGCCGTGTCGCGGTTCGGATGGCAGCCCTGGCCGAACCACCGCCAGATCGGGAGGATGCGGTCCTGCCACTTCGCGACGTCCGCGTCGTGGGAGCGGACGTGCTCGAGGAAGAGCAGACGGCCGCCCGGCTTGAGCACGCGGCGGATCTCGGCCAGCGCGCGCGGCTGGTCGGGCACCGTGCAGAGCACGAGCGTCGAGACGACGGTGTCGAACGAGTCGTCGGGGAACGGCAGCCGGTCGGCCGGCGCCTCGACCACCTGCCCGCGGCTCACGCGCGCCCGCAGGCGCCGCGCCATCGGCTCCACCGGCTCGGTCAGCACCAGCTCGGTCACCTCGGGGCCGTAGTGGTCGAAGTTGAGGCCCGTCCCGGCGCCGATCTCCAGCACGCGGCCGCGGGCGCGGCCGACGAGCGCCCGGCGGTGCTCGCGCAGCCCGGCAGCCTCGGTCTCGGCCATCATCCGGTCGTACACCGCGGCGAAGATCCGGCTCTTCAGGCTCATGCCGTGGATCCTCTCGCAGCGGCGACGACTTCGCGAGCGATCGCCGCCGCGGCGTCCGGCCGTGCCAGCTCGCGCGAGGCGGCGGCCATCGACGCCAGCCGCGACGGGTCGCCGAGCAGCGCGTCGACCTCGCGGCGCAGCCGCTCCGGCGTCAGCTCGCCGTCGGGCACGACGACCGCGGCGCCCCCGCGCTCCATCCAGCGGGCGTTTCCCGCCTGGTGGTCGGCGGTCGCGTGCGGGTACGGGACGAGGATCGCCGGCGTGCCGTGGGCGGCGATCTCGAAGACCGACCCGCCCGCCCGCGCGACGCACAGGTCGGCGGCGAGCAGCGCCTCGCCGAAGCGGTCGAGGTAGGGCTCGAGGGCG
>DASZEJ010000017.1:0-14699 GCA_035940955.1 Solirubrobacteraceae bacterium | reverse complement strand
CTCCGCGGCGATCGGCAGGGCGAGCCCGCGCGAGTCGAGGTCGCCGGCCGCGGGGACGAACGGCTGCGGGTCGCCGCGGCGCGCGCGCTCGCGGGCCTCGCCGCCGAGCGCGGCGACCAGCTCGTCCTCCAGCGGGCGGCGGAACGAGCGGCGGGCGAGCGGCAGGCCGCGGGCGTCGAGCACGACCGCGGCGCCCCCGACGAGGCCGGCGAGCGCCCCGACGATCCCGTCCAGCCCGCGCTCGGCCAGCACGACGCGCTGCAGGCGCTCCTGCGCGGCGATCGACCGGCGCAGCAGCGCGTACTGCTCGTTGACCAGCCGCGTGAAGGCCTGCTCGGTCACCGCGATGAACGGGACCTCGTACGGGATCGCGAACAGCGGGAACTCGCGGCCGGCCGCCGCCTCGACGAGCGGCGCCGGCACCTCGGCGTGCGCGAACCCGATCCCGAACCCGAGGCCGGCCAGCCCGTGGTCGGCCAGGCGCGCGACGTACGCGCGCTGCGCCGCGGCGTCGCCGAGCTGGAGCCCGGTGGTCAGCAGCAGCTCGCCGCCCGACAGCCACTGCGTCGGGTCGGCGAGCTCGGAGATGTGGACCCAGCGGACGGGAGCGTCGAGCGCGCTCTCGCCGGCGACGACCTCCACGTCGAGGTCCGAGAGCAGCTCCCTGACCGTCAGCATGCTCGCCGCCGCGTGGCCGACGCCCTACGACCGCAGGCGCCTCGACGCCTCCTCCATCGCCGGTCGCAGCATGCCCTCGATCTCCTCGAAGTGCTCCGGCCCGGCGATCAGCGGCGGGGAGAGCTGGATGACCGGGTCGCCGCGGTCGTCGGCGCGGCAGATCAGGCCCGCGTCGTACAGCGCCCCGGACAGGTACTCGCGCAGCAGCCACTCGGACTCGGCGTCGTTGAACGACTCCTTCGTGTCGCGGTCCTTGACCAGCTCGATCGCGTGGAAGTAGCCGGCGCCGCGGACGTCGCCGACGATCGGGATGTCGCGCAGCGAGTCGAGCATCCCGCGGAAGCCGTCCTCGTTGGCGCGGACGTTCTCGAGCACGCCCTCCTGCTCCATCGCGTCGATGTTCGCCATCGACACCGCGCACGAGATCGGGTGGCCGGCGAACGTGAAGCCGTGCAGGAACGAGGCGCTGCCCTCGAGGAAGGGCGCGGCCACCTTGTCGGACGTGATGACGGCGCCGAGCGGTGCGTACGCGCTGGTGATGCCCTTGGCCGTCGTGATGATGTCCGGCTGGTAGTCGTAGCGCTGGGCGCCGAACCAGGTGCCCAGGCGGCCCCAGGCGCAGATCACCTCGTCGGAGACCATGAGGACGTCGTACTCGTCGCAGATCTCGCGCACGCGCTGGAAGTAGCCGGGCGGCGGGGTGAAGCAGCCGCCGGAGTTCTGGACCGGCTCCATGATCACCGCGGCGACCGTCTCCGGCCCCTCGAACTCGATCCGCTCGGCGACCGCGTCCGCCAGCATCTCGGCGCCGTAGCCGGGCTTCAGGCGGTACATGTTCGTGTTCGGGACGTGGCAGCCGCCGGGGGTGAACGGCTCGAACGGCGCGCGCAGCGCGGTGATGCCGGTGGCCGACAGCGCGCCGAGGCTGGTGCCGTGGTAGGCGATCTCCCGGGCGATGACCTTCGTCTTGTTCGGATGGCCCGTGAGCTTGTGGTACTGCCGGGCCAGCTTGAGCGTCGTCTCGACCGCCTCGCTGCCGCCGCTCGTGAAGAAGACGCGGTTCAGGTCGCCGGGCGCCAGGTCGGCGATGCGGGCGGCGAGCCGGATCGACGGCGGGTGCGCGTAGGACCAGTTCGTGAAGAACCCGAGCTCCTCGGCCTGCTTGGCGCCCGCCGCGGCGATGTCGTGGCGGCCGTGGCCGATGTTCACGCAGAAGAGCGCGCTGAGCCCGTCGAAGTAGCGCTTTCCCTGCTCGTCCCAGACGTGGCAGCCGTCGCCGCGCACGATGACGGGGATCTGCGCTCCCGCGCTGTACGCGCCCATCCGGCTGAAGTGCAGCCAGAGATGCCGCTTCGCCAGCTCCTGCAGCGTTCCCTGGCTCTGCTGGGTGGTCGCCATTGCCGCTCCCGCTCCTCCGTTTCGTACGACCCGTTCGCCGCTCCGGCCAACAGTAGTGACGCCTGTGTGCCTCGCGCCAGCGCCGGGGCGGCGCAACACGGGGTCGGGCGGTGGACGGAGAGGCTAACGCGACGTGAACGCCAGGCGGGCGCCCAGCGCCGCGAACGAACCGGCGAACGCCCGCCGCATCCACGTCATCACCCGCGGGCGGGAGACGACGTGGCGGCGGACCGCGGCGGCGAAGGCGCCGTACGCGGCGAAGACCGCGAAGGTCAGGAGCATGAAGACGGCGCTCAGCTGGACCATGTGGAGCAGCGCGCTGCCGCCGCCGCCCACGAACTGCGGCAGGAAGGCGAAGAAGAAGATCGTCAGCTTCGGGTTGAGGACGTTGATCAGGACGCCGGAGACGATGACCTTGCGCACCGAGCGGGGCGCGGCGTCCTCCTCCACCGTCAGCGCGCCCTTCTCGCGCAGCGTCGCGACGGCCATGTAGAGCAGGTAGGCGACGCCGAGGTACTTGAGGACGCTGAACGCCAGCGCGCTCGCGTGCAGCAGCGCGGCGAGGCCGGTGATCGCCGCGACCATGTGCGGGACGATCCCGAGCGTGCAGGCGAACGCGGCGAGGATGCTCGCCCGGGTGCCGCGGGCCAGGCCGGCGGCGAGCGTGTAGACGACGCCGGTGCCGGGCGTGGCGACGACGACCAGGCTGGTCGCGAGGAACTCGGGGCTCACCGCGCGGCGGCGGGCACAGCGGCGCCTCGCGCGGCCCGGACCGGGGCCGGCATGAGCGCGGAGGCCACGATCACCATGACGAAGGCGGCGGCCTGGAGGGCGATGCCGAGCGCGTCGGATGGCATCGGGTCGCCGAACACGATGATCCCGCCGGCGATGCAGGAGATGTTCGCCGCGGTGCCGGTGATGGCGATGACCGGGACGGCGTCGCCGTCCTGCAGCGAGCGGGCGGAGGCGTAGAAGGCGGTCACCGAGCCGGCGACCGCGATGAGCGTCCACGGGCTGAGGAGCACGCCCATGACGCCCTCGTCCCCGACGATGCCGGTCAGCGCCTTGACGCCGACGTTGCAGACGCCGAAGAGGATGCCGCTGGCGGCGGCGAGCATGACCCCGTGGTGCTCGGCCGGGCCGCCGAGGCGCGGGCCCATGATGAGCAGCGCGCCGACGCCGAACAGGCCGGCCTCGAAGGCGATCATCGCCGGGACGGAGAAGGTCGAGTGCGCGCCGTCGGTGGCGGGCAGCGTGACGCCGAGCAGGATGAGGCCCGCCGCGGTGAGCGCGAGCCCCCACCACTGCCGCGGCCCGACCTCGAGCCCGAAGATCCGCTCGGCCATGACGGCCAGCAGCGCGACCCCGCCGGCGAGGACGGACTGCACGACCGACAGCGGCGCCAGGGCGATGGCGGCGACGTGCACGCCCCAGGCGGCGGCGCCGATGAGCATGCCCATCGCGAACCACTTCGAGCTCCAGAGCGACCTCGCCGTCCGGAACGGGTGCTTGATGTCGACGGCGCACGCCTCGCACGCCCCGCGGTGCTTGAAGAAGAACGCGAGGTTCGACGCGACGGCGCACGCCAGCGCCAGGAGGATGCCCAAGTAGAGGCTCATGTGTTCAGGTACAACGCGACCGTCCGGGGAACATGGCGAAGTTCGATGCCGGTCCTGCAATCGGCACGTGGGGCCGTCGCCTTGATCCGGCGGTCTTGCCCGTGGACCCTAGCGAGGCAACCTAAAGAACCGCGCCCGGCGCGCGGAGTCGTCACGATTGCGCGGCGATGCAGGGGAAACCGATCCTGTTCGTCGACGTCGACGGCGTCATCTCGCTGTGGGGCTTTGCGGCGGACAGCCGTCCACCCGGCTCGTTCACCGTGGTCGACGGCATCCCGCACTTCCTTTCGCAAGAGGCGGGCGGGCACCTGCTCGACCTCGCGCCGACGTTCGACCTCGTCTGGTGCACCGGCTGGGAGGAGAAGGCCAACGAGCACCTCGTCGCGGCGCTCGGCCTGCCCGGCCCGCTGCCGTACGTCGCGCTCGACGCCCACCGCGGCCCGGGGACGACGACGCCGGGGCACTGGAAGCTCGGGGCGGTGGAGGCGCACGCGGGCGAGCGGCCGCTGGCGTGGGTCGACGACGCGTTCAACGAGGCGTGCTTCGCGTGGGCGCGGTCGCGCGACGCTCCGACGCTGCTCGTGGAGACCGACCCCTCGGTCGGGCTCGTCGCGGAGCACGCGTCGCGCCTGGCGTCGTGGGCCGCCGGGCTCTGAGCGGGCTGGCACGGGGCGCCTTCGCGCGGCGTCGCTGGGCCCGGCGGCGGGCTTGGGCTGGTGAGGGAGGGAGTCCACCCCCACAACCCGCCACTCGGTGCACCGGCACGGGACGTGTGGCGGATTGGGGGTGCTATAGACCCCAAATCGGACACACGCCCTCCCGAACCGCAACGAGTGGCGGGTTGTGGGGGCAGCGACGCGGGGAGGGAAGACCCACCCTCCCTCGCCGAGCCGTCAGCGACGCCGCCGGCGCGGGGGGAGAAGGGGGCGGAGCGCCGCGCGCGGGCCGCCGCCCCTACCCCGCCAGCCGCGCCGCCCGCGCGGGGGTGACCCGGTTCCGGCCGCCGCGCTTCGACGCGTACAGCGCCTCGTCGGCCGCTCGGACGAGGGCGTCTCCGTCGCGGCCGTCGGACGGGAAGGAGGCGAGGCCGATGGAGACCGTGACCGCGGGGTTGATCTCCGCGGCCTCGATCGCCGTTCGCAGGCGCTCGGCGGCCGCGCGGGCGTCGGCGTCTCCGGTGTTGGGCAGCACCACGCCGAACTCCTCGCCGCCGTAGCGCGCCGGCGTGTCGAACGGGCGGCAGCTCTCGTCGAGGACGGCCGCGACCGCGCGGAGGACCTCGTCGCCGGTCTGGTGGCCGAGCGTGTCGTTGATGCGCTTGAAGTGGTCGAGGTCCATGAGCAGGACGGTCATCTCGCCGCCGGTCCGGCTCGCGCGCGCGACCTCCTGCGACAGCGAGCGCTGGAACGTCTCGCGGTTCGGCAGGCCGGTGAGCGAGTCGGTCGCCGCGAGGTGCTGGACCTGCTCGAGCAGCCACGCGTTGCGCAGCGCCAGGGCGCCGTGCGCGGCGAACCGCTCCAGCATCCCGACGACCCGGCGCTCGATCCGCGTGCCGGCCCGCATCGCGTGCTCCAGCACCACCGCGCCGATCGCCTGGCCCTCCGCGGAGAGCGGCACGATCACGACGTTCCGCGCGTCGGGCAGCGCCGCGGCCAGGCTGGCGTCGGCCTCGGGGTCCAGGTGCGAGACGAGCCGCGTCCCGCGGGTGCCCATCGCGCCCGCGATCGCCGAGCCGGGCTCCGGGTCGACCGCGACCTCGACGCGCACGTCGCCGCGGTGCGCGAGCACCTGCAGCGGCGCGCCGTCCGGCGACGCGAGCACCGCCGCGCGCTCGACGTCGAACGTCTCGCGGACGTGGTCGACGAGCACCTCGGCCACCGGCGTCGAGCCGGCCGCCTGCTCCAGCCGGCGCGCCATGCCCGCGAGCGCCTCCAGGTCGTACCGGCGCCGGCGCAGCTCGCGCTCGTTGACCGCCGAGAAGCTCGCGGTGACGATCGCGACGAACCAGAACACGGCGCTGAACGCGAGCAGCTGCTCCATCGACGCCTCCTGCCCGTCGGGCGACGCCAGCAGGTCGGCCTGCTGGGCGTACCGCACGACGAGCAGCAGCAGGGAGTGCCACAGCGCGAGCTTCATCCCCGTGCGGTGCGAGGCCAGCAGCGCGACCGCGATGAGGTGCAGGATGATCAGGTACCGGATCGGGCTGGTCGACCCGCCGGTCGCCCACGACGCCCACGCGAGGTAGACGCCGTCGGTGATCAGCAGGAGGCCGAACGCGACCAGGGCGGCGCTGCGCGAGAGCAGCCACACGCCGTGGACGATCAGCGACCCGACGAGGTACGCGCCGGTCACCAGCGCGACCATCGTCGGCTCGGCGGTCAGCTCGCCGCGCTCGGCCCAGGCGGCGATGCCGACGACGGCGGCGAGGACGAAGCGGAACGCCTGCAGGTAGCGCAGGCGGTCCGCGATCGGGACCAGTTCGCCGGCGGCGCCCGTGGTCGTGGTGTCGGTGGAGGTGCTCATGTGGTGTCACCCGGCGGCGGCCGGAACTCCAGGTCGGGATCGGCGAAGGTGGGAGCGAGCGCCAGCTTCGGGTCGCTGCGGTCGATGCGGTTCTGGATCGCGAGGAAGGCGAGGACGAGCATCAGCAGCGACAGCGGGAAGACCGACTTGTCGGGGTGCTCGGCGATCGTCTCGACGGCCTGCGCCACGGCGCGCGTGGCGAAGTTGCCGCCGGAGTCGCGCGCCTCGGGGCGGGCGGGCGTCGAGCGAGCGGCGGCGCGCGGCTCGGCGCGGCGGCGCGGGTCGGGCAGCGCGGGGCGCTCGCGCGGCCGGCGCTCGCGCGGCTTCGCGGCCGGCTCGGGCTCGGGCTCCGGCTCGGGCTTCGGCTTGGCCGGGCGCGGCGTCGCGGTCAGCGGGCCGGCGGCGCGCGGCTCGTCCGGGGCGGGGGGCGAGGGGTCCGCCGGCGGCGGGTCCTTCCGCGGCGGGTCGCTCGCGGGCTCGTCGCGGTGCGGCGGCGGGGCGGGGGCGGGCATGACCAGCTCGTACGAGCCGGCGGCCGGCTCCCCCGCGTTGCCGGCGAGGTCGGTCGCGCGCACGAGGAAGCGGTAGCGCCCCTCCTCGACGCCGGCGAGGTCGGCGCTGAACGGGCTCGCGCACAGCGTCCAGTCGATCACCGTCGCGGCGGACGCGCCCTCGACGCGGCAGTCGAACGTGGCGTCGGCCTCGCCGGAGAACCGCCAGCTCGGCGTCCGGTCCTCGCCCGGCGAGTCGGGCCGGCCGTCGATCGACGGCGCGGCCGGAGGCGTGGTGTCGAGCACGTACTCGGCCGAGCCGGCCGGGCCGACGTTGCCCGCCGGGTCGATCGCGCGCAGCATGAAGGCGAACGGCCCGTCGGGGCGGCCGGCGAGGTCGAAGCCGTACGGGCTGGTGCAGGCGCTCCAGTCGTCGACGGGCAGGTCGCGCAGCGACAGCCGGCACTCGAACGTCGCGGCCGCCTCGCCGGAGAACTGCCACGCGGGGCGGCGGTCGCGGCCGAGCGGCCCGGGACCGCCGTCGATCGTCACGGCGCCCGGCGTGGTGTCGAGCACGTACGCCGAGCGGGTCGCGGGGCTCGTGTTCCCGGCCTCGTCGCGCGCCCGCACGCCGAACGCGAAGTCGCCGTCGGGCTCGCCGGCCAGGTCGTAGCCGCGCGGGCTCGCGCACAGCGCCCACGGCGCGAGCGGGGCGTCGCCGCGCTCGAGCGTGCACTCGAAGGTCGCCCCCGCCTCGGCGGTGAACGACCACGACGGGGCGCGCGTCTGGCCGAGCGGGCCGGGGGCGGACGCGATGGCCGGCGGCGCCGGCGGCACGCGGTCGACGCGGTGGTCGTCGGACGCCGCGGGACCGGTGTTCCCGGCCGCGTCGGTGGCGCGGACCGAGAACGTGTAGTCGCCGTCGGGCTCGCCGGCGAGGCCGAAGGTGCGCGGGCTGGTGCACGGCGCCCACGGGCGGACGTCGACGCCCCCGCGCTGCAGCCGGCACTCGACGGCCGCGCCCGGCTCGGCGGCGAACGACCACGCCGGCTCGGACCCGCTGCCGACCGGGCCCGGCGACGCGGTGATGTCCGGGGCGGACGGCGGGGTCGCGTCGAGGACGTAGGCGTCGGTGACCTCGGGCCCGCGCGTCCCGGCGGTGTTCACCTGGCGCGCGTGCAGAGCGTATGACCCGTCGGGCTCGGCCGAGAGGTCGTACGTGTGCGAGCTGCCGCAGGCGGCCCAGTCGTAGACGATCCCGGTCGCCCGGGTCAGGCGGCACTCGAGCGTGTAGCCGGACGTGCCGGTGAGCGTCCAGGCCGGCGCGTGATCGGGGCTGGGGCTGGCCGGCCGCGTGGCGATCGCGGGCGCCGCGGGCACCGTGCGGTCGAGCGTGTAGGACCGGGAGGCGTCCGGGCTGGTGTTCCCAGCGGCGTCGGTCTGGCGGACGCGGAAGGTGTACGCCGCGTCCGGCTCGGCGGTCAGGTCGGCGGTCTCGGGGTCGGTGCAGGCCGCCCAGTCGCGCACCGCGGTCGCGCCGCGCTCGACGCGGCAGGCGAACGACGCGCCCGGCTCGCCGGTGAACGACCACGACGGCGTGTCGTCGGGCGAGTCGGCGGCGGGGCCGCCGGTGATGACGGGGGCGGCCGGGACGGCGCGGTCGAGGTCGTACTCGTCGGAGGCGGACGGGCCGCGGGTGCCGGCCGGGTTGACCGCGCGGACCTCGAGGACGTAGGTCCCGTCGGCCTCGCCGGTCAGGTCCGGCGTGTGCGGGCTCGTGCACGCCGCCCAGTCGGAGACCGTCGTCGCGCCGCGCGCCAGCCGGCACTCGAACGTGGTGCCCGGCGCGCCCGAGAACGTCCAGGTCGGCGTGGGGTCGCTGCCGGCGGCGCCCGGGGTCGTCCCGATCGCCGGCTGCGGAGGGACGGTGCGGTCGAGCGTGTAGGAGGAGGAGGCGTCCGGCCCGGCGTTGCCGGCCGCGTCGGTCGCGCGCACGCGGAACGTGTAGGTGCCGTCCGGCTCGCCGCCGAGGTCGTAGCCGGCCGGCGTCGTGCACGGCGCCCAGTCGCCGACGACGGCCGCGCCGCGCTCGAGCCGGCACGTCAGCGTCGCGCCGGGCTCGGCGGCGACCGACCACTCGGGCGTCTCGTCGGTCGAGTCGGCCGCGGGGCCGCCCGAGACGACCGGGGCGGGCGGCGCCATCGTGTCCAGCCGGTAGCGGTCGGCCTGCGGCGCGCTGCGCGTGCCCGCGGCGTTCGCCGCGCGGACGGCGAAGTCGTACGCCCCGTCGGGCTCCAGGCCGAGGTCGAACTGCCGCGGGCTGACGCACGGGCCCCAGTCGGAGAGCACCGTCGACCCGCGGGCGAGGCGGCACTCGAACGTCCGGCCCGGCTCGGTCGTCGAGAACGCCCACTCGGGCGTGCGGTCGCTGCCGTCGTCGCCGGGTCGGGCGTCGAGGGCGGGCGTCAGCGGGACCGTGCGGTCGAGCGCGTAGTCGTGCGTCGCCTCGGCGCCGGTGTTGCCGGCGGCGTCCGTCGCGCGCACGCGGAACGTGTACGTGCCGTCCGGCTCGGCGCCGACGTCGTAGGTGCGCGGGCTCGCGCACGCCGACCAGTCGCTGACCGCCGTCGCCCCGCGCTCGAGGCGGCACGCGAGCGCGGCGCCCGCCTCCGCGGTGAAGGCGTACGTCGGGCTGTCGTCGGTCGAGTCGGCGGCGGGGCCGGAGGCGATCGACGGGGCCGCGGGCGCGATGCGGTCGAGCGTGTAGGTCCGCGAGGCGTCGGGGCCGGTGTTCCCGGCGGCGTCGGTGGCGCGCACGCGGAACGCGTACGTGCCGTCGGGCTCGGCGCCGAGGTCGTAGCCCCGCGGCGACGAGCACGCCGCCCAGTCGCTCATCACCGTCGCGCCGCGCTCGACGCGGCACTCGCTCGCGGCGCCCGCCTCCGCCGTCCAGCCGTACGACGGCGTGCCGTCCGGCGAGTCGCCGGCCGGCCCCGAGGTGATCGACGGCGCGGCCGGCGCCGCGCGGTCGAGCGTGTAGCCGCGCGTGCCGTCCGGGCCGGTGTTGCCGGCGGCGTCGGTCGCGCGCACGCGGAACGTGTACGCCCCGTCGGGCTCGGCGGCCAGGTCGTACGTCCGCGGGCTCGCGCACGCCGCCCAGTCGCTGACCACGGTCGCGCCGCGCTCGACGCGGCAGGCGAACGTCGCCCCGGCCTCGCCGGCGAAGCCGAACGACGGCGTCTCGTCGGCCGAGTCGGCCGCCGGGCCGGACACGACGCTCGGCGCCGCCGGCGCCTGCCGGTCGAGCGCGAACGTGTCGTTCGCCTCGGTCGAGAGGTTGCCCGCCGGGTCGCTCGACCGGACGCGGAACGTGTACGTCCCGTCGGGCTGGGCGGACAGGTCGAACGTGCGCGGCGACGAGCAGATCGTCCAGTCGACGACCACCGTGGCGCCGCGGGTGATCCGGCAGTTGTCGGTCGCGTCGGCGTCCGCGCCCCAGGTCCACGACGGGGTCTCGTCGTTCGTCGACGCGGCCGGTCGGGCGGTGATCGCCGGCTGGCTGGGCGCCTGGCGGTCGAGCGTGAAGTCGCGCGTCGCGTCGGCGCCGGTGTTGCCCGCGGCGTCGGTCGCGCGCACGCGGAACCTGTACGCGCCGTCGGCCTCCGCGCCGAGGTCGTAGCCGCGCGGCGACGAGCAGGCGCTCCAGTCGCTCACGACGGTCGCGCCGCGCTCGAGCCGGCACGCCGCCGCCGCGCCCGCCTCGTGGGTGAAGCCGAAGGCGGGCGTCGGGTCGGCCGTGCTCAGCAGCGGCCCGCCGGTGATCGCGGGCGCCGCGGGCGCGGTGCGGTCGAGCGTCGTGGTGTGGGCGGCGTCGGCGCCGGTGTTGCCGGCTGCGTCGGTCGCGCGCACGCGGAACGTGTAGGCGCCCTGCGGCTGGGCGGACAGGTCGTAGGTGCGCGGGCTCGCGCACGCCGACCAGTCGCTCACGACGGTCGCCCCCCGCTCCAGCCGGCACGCCGTCGCCGTCCCGCCGGCCGCGGCGAACCCCCACGACGGCGTGTCGTCGTTCGTGTCGGCGCCCGGCGTGGAGGTGAGCGACGGCGCGGGCGGCGGCTGGCGGTCGAGCGCGTACGCCCGCGTCGCCTCCGGCCCCTGGTTGCCCGCCGCGTCGGTCGCGCGGACGCGGAACGTGTAGCTCGCGTCGACCTCGCCGCTCAGGTCGTAGCCCGCCGGGGTCGTGCACGGCGCCCAGTCGCTGACCGCCGTCGCCCCGCGCTCCAGCCGGCAGGCGAACGTCGTCCCCGCCTCGGCGGCGAACGAGTAGACGGGCGTGTCGTCGTTCGAGTCCGCCGGAGGGCCGCTGGTGATCGCCGGCGCGGCCGGCGCCGTGCGGTCGAGCGTGTACGTGCGCGTCCCCTCCGCGCCGGTGTTGCCCGCGACGTCGGTGGCCCGCACCCGGAACGTGTAGGCGCCGTCGGGCTGGAGCGTGAGGTCGTAGGAGCGCGGGCTCACGCACGGCCCCCAGTCGCTCACCACGGTGCCGCCGCGGTCGACGCGGCACGCCGTGGCCGCTCCGGCCTCGGCCGTGAACGCGTACGACGGCGTCGCGTTCTGCGAGTCGCCTGTCGGCCCGCCGGTGATCGCCGGCGCCGCAGGTGCGGCGCGGTCCAGCGTGAACGTGTCGCTCGTCTCCGTCGACTCGTTCGCCGCGTCGTCGCTGCCGCGGACCTTGAACGTGTACGTGCCGTCCGGCTGGCCCGAGAGGTCGTAGGTCTGCGGGCTGGTGCAGACGGTGTAGTCGCTGACGACGGTCGCGCCGCGTTCCAGCCGGCAGCGGTACTTCACGACGTCGAAGCTCGCGGTGAACGTCCACGTGGGGGTCTCGTCGTTCGAGACCGCCGCGGGCCGGCCGGTGATCGTGGGCGCCACCGGCTCGACCCGGTCGAGCGTGTAGTTGCGCGTCGCGGCGGTGCCGGTGTTGCCCGCCGCGTCGGTCGCGCGGACCGAGAAGGTGTACGCGCCGTCGGCCTCGGCCGCGAGGTCGTAGCCCTTCGGACTCGCGCACGGCGCCCAGTCGGACACGACGGTCGCGCCGCGCGTCATCCGGCAGGTGGCGGTCGCGCCCGCCTCGTGCGTGAAGCTGAACGACGGCGCGGCGTCCGCTGAGCTGGCCGGCGGGCCGCCGGTGATCGCGGGCGCGGCGGGCGCCGCCCGGTCGAGCGTGTACGTGCGGGTCGCCTCCGGCCCCGTGTTGGTCGCGGCGTCGGTGGCGCGGACGCGGAACGTGTAGCTGCCGTCGGGCTGGGCGCCCAGCGCGTACGAGCGCGGGCTGGAGCAGCTCGCCCAGTCGCTGACCACCGTCGCGCCGCGGTCCAGCCGGCACTCGGCCGCCGCCCCCGCCTCGGCGGTGAAGGAGTACTGCGGCGCCGCGTCGTTCGAGGCGCCGGTCGGGCCGCCGGTGATCGACGGCGCCGCGGGCGCGGTGCGGTCGAGGGTGTAGCTGCCGGTCGCCTCGGCGCCCTGGTTGCCGGCGGCGTCGGTGGCCCGCACCCGGAACGTGTAGGCGCCCTCCGGCTCGGCCGACAGGTCGAAGCTGCGCGGGCTGGCGCACGGGCCCCACGCGCTGACGACCGTCGCGCCGCGCTCGAGCCGGCACGCCGCGCTGGCGCCGGCCTCGTGGGTGAACGACCACGCCGGCGCCGAGCCGTTGCCGCTCGCGGGCGGCGCGCCGGTGATCGACGGCGCGGCGGGCGCCGCCCGGTCGAGCGTGAAGGCGTGCGTGCTCTCCGCGCCCGAGTTGCCCGCCATGTCGGTCGAGTAGACGCGGAAGGTGTAGGCGCCGTCCGGCTCGCCGGAGAGGTCGTAGGAGACCGGGCTCGTGCAGAGCCCCCAGTCCGACACCGCGGTCCCGTCGGCGCGGTCGACGCGGCAGGAGTGCAGCGCGCCGCCCTCGCCGGTGAACGCCCACATCGCCGTCGGGTTGGCCGACTGCGCCGGCGGCCCGGAGTCGATCGTGGGCGCGGCGGGCGCGGTCGTGTCGAGCGTGTAGGTGCTCGAGGCGCTGCTCGTGGCGCTGTCGGGGTCGACCGCCCGGACGCTGAAGGTGTAGTCGCCGTCCGGCTCGCCGGTGAGGTCGTGGGCGTCGGGGCTCGCGCACGCCGTCCAGTCGCTGAGCACGGTGGCGCCGCGCTCCAGGCGGCAGTCGAGGGTCGAGCCCGACGGCCCCGCGAACGCCCACGACGGCGACCGCGTGGTCCCCGGGGTCAGCGGCGAGCCCGTGATCGACGGCGCGGGCGGCAGCGTCGTCACCCGCACGTACGCGGCGTGCACGGCGGTGTCGCCGTCGCCGACGAACCGCACGCGCAGGTCGTCGAGCTCGGCCTGCGTGAGCCCGCCGGCCGCCGTCGCGCGGTACCAGCCGGCCGCGGTGCCCGGCCCGCGGACGATCGAGGTGAGGACCGTCGGGCCGGTGAGGAGGTCGACCTGCAGGACGCCCCCCGCGCCGGTCGAGACGTAGGCGTGCAGGTGCACGGTCAGCACGGTCTCGCCGGTGCGCAGCGCCGCCGGGTCCGCGACCTGGACCTCGGCGGTGACCGGCCCGGGGCCGCTCGAGCGCAGCTCGTCCGAGCCGGTGACCGGCGGGTCCGGATCGACCTCGGGGTCGTCGACGACCTCGTGGGCGTCGCCCCCGCCGCCGTCGACCGTCCAGGTGCCGTTCGAGACCGTGGCGTCCGGCCGCAGCAGGGACGTGGCCGCCCACGCGGGCGCGACCGTAAGCGCGCACGCGAGAACCAGCCCGGACAAAGGCAGGACCAGCCGGCGCGCGGCAGGGCGTCCCATACCGCGGGTGATCGACCCCGCGCTGCACCACTGAAGGGCTTTCGCGCAGAGCGGACGCACGGCCTGGCGCGGCGGCGCTCCGCAGAGGCCGCCGCGCCATGACCGTAAGGCTCAGGTCGAGCGTTACTCGTTCTTGCCGTCGGCCGGCACGTCGAGGTCAGCGAGCTCCTCGGCGAAGCCGGTCTCGCGGCCGCCGGCGCCGATCTCGTCGAGCGCCGCCAGGTCCTCGTTGAACGCGCTGCCGAAGTCGCCCAGGCCCTCCCCGTCGCCGAGGCCGAGCTCGGCGGCGATGTCGTCCTGGTCGAGCAGCCCGACCGCGTCCATCGCGCGCGGGAGCGGCTCGGCCGGCTCGATCTCGATGCGGCGGTAGCGCTTGAGCCCCGTCGCGGCCGGGATGAGCTTGCCGATGATCACGTTCTCCTTGAGGCCGTTCAGGCGGTCGACCTTGCCCTCCAGCGCGGCGTCGGTCAGCACCTTCGTGGTCTCCTGGAACGAGGCCGCCGACAGGAACGACTCCGTGTTCAGCGACGCCTTCGTGATGCCGAGGATCGTCTCCTCGTACTGGGCCGGCTCGCCCTTCGCGTCGGCCATCGCGCGGAGGAACTCGTTGCGGTCGACGAACTGGCCCGGCAGGTAGTCGGTGTCGCCGCGCTGCTCGATCCGCAGGCGCTTGAGCATCTGCCGGCCGATCAGCTCGATGTGCTTGTCGTTGATGTCGACGCCCTGCGACTTGTAGACCTCCTGGACCTCCTTGACCAGGTACTGCTCGGTCTCGGTGCGCCCGCGGATCGCCAGCAGGTCGGCCGGGTACAGCGAGCCCTCGTTGAGCTGCCGGCCCGCCTCGATCTTCTCGCCGTTGGCGACGAAGATCCGCGTGCGCCGCGGGAACGAGTACCGGTGCTCCTCGCCGGCGTCGTCGGTGACGACGACGGTGATCGCCTTCTCGGTCTCCTCGATCGACACGGTGCCGTCGTACTCCGAGATCTGCGCGAGGCCCTTCGGCTTGCGCGCCTCGAACAGCTCCACGACGCGCGGCAGGCCGTGCGTGATGTCCGCGCCGGCGACGCCGCCGGTGTGGAACGTCCGCATGGTCAGCTGCGTGCCCGGCTCGCCGATCGACTGCGCGGCGATGATGCCGACCGCGTCGCCG
>DASZEJ010000016.1:0-24798 GCA_035940955.1 Solirubrobacteraceae bacterium | reverse complement strand
CGGGGGCCGTCACACCACCGCCGCCCGACCGCGGCGGCCGCGGCGGCCCGCCGTTCGCGGCGCCGTCGCCGCCGCCCGTCCCAACGCCATCGCCGCCGCCCGTCCCAACGCCCTCGCCGTCCGTCGCAGCGCCCTCCCCGCCGCCGCGCGACCTCGCTCCGTTGGTCCCCAGCGCGGCGGCGAGGCGGTGCGGGTCGTCCGTGAGCTCGGCCTCGAGCGACTCGGCGACCGCGGCGAGCGGCGACTCCGCGAGGCGGACGAGGGGGATCGCGAGGCGGGCGGAGTTGCGCAGGCGCTCCGCGAGGGCGGCGATCTGCGGAACCTCGAGACCCTGCGCCGCGAGCGGGACGCGGTCGTCGTCGCCGGGCGCCCCGAGCGCCCGGGCCTCGCGGGCCAGGCGCCCGGTCAGGGCGCGGCGGCGGGCCTCGCTGTCCGGCAGGCCATGGACCGGGCCGACCTCGACGCCGTCCGCCCGCACCAGGATCGCGCCGCGGTCGTCGAGGACGCGGACGTCGACCCCCCGCCCGTCCGGCGCTCGGCGCGCGTGGACCCACGCCGGCGGCCCGGCACCGTCGCCGCCGGCCGCCCGCAGCCGCCGGACCGCGACCGGCGCCGGCGGCGCCGCCCCCGAGCGCCGGCTGCCCGCGACCGCGGCGGCCACCGCCGCATGGATCGCGGCGTCGAGCGCGCGCTCGCCGTCCCCGTCCGCCTCCACCCGGCAGACCGCCTCGTTCGGCGCGACGCCCAGGCGCGTGACGTGCTCGCCGCCCGGCACCGCGAGCCCGAGCGCGCGCAGCGGCCCGAGAAGGTCGCCCGGCGCGACCTCGCGCTCGCACCGGTCGAGCGGGTCGCCGCCTCCGTCCCCGCCGCCGTTCGCCCCGGCCGCGCCGCCACCCACCCCGGCCGCGCCGCCACTTGCCCCGCCCGCGCCACCGTTCGCCCCGCCGCCCCCGGCGCCCCCGCGCGCCACCCCGGCCATCGCACCGCCGCCGCCAGCCGCCACCGCCATCGGGCGCGGGTCGCGCGCGACGGTCGCCGTCCAGCGCGGCTCCCAGCCCGCGTCGCCGCGCGCGAGCAGCTCGACGCGCGTCTCGCGCGGCGTGTCGCGGCGCAGGTCCTCCGGCGTGCGGGTCACCGCGAGCCGCAGCGGGGACGGGTCGTCGACGGGAACGGCGAGGTCGTGCGGCGGCTCGGGCGCGCGCAGCTCGTGGGCCTCGCCGCCGAGGACCGACCCCGCGGCCCGCAGCGCGGCGCGCCAGATCGCCGGCGCGGGGACCGCGAACCCCGCGATCAGCGGCGCTTCGGCCGGCGGGCCTTCGGTCAGCTCGTCGGGCCGCAGCTCGAACACCTCCGCGCCGGCCCATCCCGCGACCCGTCGCCCGGGCCCGCCGCCGCGACGGGGCAGCCGCACGTCACGGCCCGCAGGCCCGAGCAGCGCGTCCCAGTCGAGGTCGCACCCGAGCGCGAACGCCCGCGCCGCGGCGGCGACCATGCTCGCCCGCCCGTCCGCCGCGGAGGAGCGGCAGGAGGAGAGGACCGCGGCGCCGGCCGGCGGCACCGCGGTCGGCGGCCCGGCGGTCGCGCCGACGACGGAGACTCCAGTCGGCGAAGGAGAGTCGGCGGCGTCTCGCGGCGAGTCCTCCGTCCGCCCGAGCGATGCGTTCGGCGCGGGGTCGAGCGCGATGACGAGGTCGGCCCCCGCCGTGGCGACGTCGAGCGCGGGATCGGCCTCGCCGGCCGCACTCCGCCTCACCTCCGCCAGCGCGTCCTCGACCGACGACTCGCCGCGGATCGCCGCCGCGACCGGCCCTCCCGCGACGACGTCCGGGCGCACGCCCCAGCGCTCCCACAGCGCCGCGAGCGCCAGCTGGGTCGCCGCCGCCGCGATCCGCGCGCGCTCCGGGGTCCAGTCGGACTCTTCCATCACGACCGCGCGGAGCGGGGACCAGCCGGTGGCTGCGCTGACCGCGCGGTCGCACTCCTCGAAGCGCTCGAGGAACGCCGCCTCCTCGAACAGCAGCGCGGCGCCGCGCGGCGGGCCCTCGCACGCGACGTCCGGGGCGAGGAAGGCGACCCGCGCTGCGTCCGCGCGGGCGGCGCCGACGTCGTCCGCCTCCGCCAGCTCCCCCGCCCGCCGCGCCAGCTCTGCCGCCGTCGACCCCGCCAGCGCCGCCCGGTACGGGCCGTCGCACGCCTCGGCCGCCGTCCGGCACAGGTCGGCCAGCGTGAACGTGCGGCCGTGCAGGACCAGCGTGTCCCGCAGCTCGCGCAGCAGCGCCCGCAGCTCACGCGGGCTCGCCGCGGCGACCGGAAGGACGAGAGGGCGCTCACGCATGGGCGGCGTGGGGAGCGCGCGAGGCCGGGGAGGCGTGCGCCGCCGGCGAGGCCTGCCGCGCCGGCGGGGCGGGGGAGCCCGGCGCGTCGAGGTGCGCGACGATCCCGCGGCGCGCCAGCTCGTCGACGAACGCAGCCGGGTCGACGACGTCGCACAGGTAGCGACAGCCGCGCGCCGACAGCCGGCCGTCGAGCAGCATCCGCACGCCGATCGCGCACGCGACGCCGGTCACGAGGTAGTGGCGCCGCTCGACGACCGTCGCCGACACCGAGGCGGGCCGCCCGCCGAGCCGCCCCGTAGCGCGCGCCGCGAGGACCCCGACGCCGCTGCCCGCCCGGCCGCTGCGGGCGTCGCGGGCCGTCGCCGCGCGCAGCAGACGCGCGGCGAGGCGCGGGCGCGGCCCCACCATTGCCGCGCCCGCCGCCATCGCCGCGCCGGTGAGCGGCGAGCCGAGTGGGGCAACCCAGCTCGCCACGTTCGCGTCGCTCTCACGGGCGAACTGCCGCAGCTCGCTCATGAAGCACATGAAGGCGAGCCGCCGGCCGATCGGTGCGGGCAGCGCGACCCGGCGCCAGGCCGAGGGCTGGGCGAGCCGCCGCGAGACGACCCGGCCGCCCGCGTACGAGTACGGCCCCGGGTAGCGCGAGAAGAGCGACAGCGCGTCCTCGAACCCGGTCTCCGACCACACGTTGCTGTCCCCGCAGAAGAGGTCCAGCGCCGAGACCCGCACACCCCGCGAGCGCGCGACGCCGTCCACCCAGCGCACGAGCACGCCCGACAGCCCGGGGATCCACCCCGCGTAGAAGACGCACGACAGCCCGCGGTCGGCGGGCTCGCGCCACGAGTCCACGAGCGCGGCGACGACCTCCTCGTCCCCGCCCGGGTCGACGTAGTGCGCACCGGCCGCGACCGCCGCCCGCGCGACCCGGTCGCGCACCGCCGCCGACGGCCCGGCGCAGTTGACGACCACGTCGCAGTCCGCGCACAGCGCCGCCAGCGACCGGTCGTCGAACACGTCGACCGCCCGCACGTCAAAACGCGGCGCGACGCCCGGCAGCGCCGCCCGCACCCGCGCGGGGTCCCGCCCCGCGAGCACGAGCGCCCCGCCCGGGACGTGCCCCGCCAGCTCCTCCGCCACGACCCGCCCGGTCGCGCCGGAGGCGCCGATCACCGCGACCGCCGCGCCCCCCACCGACGGCCTCCCGCTAGCCGGCCTGCGCCTCGGCGACGATCGCCGCCAGCCGGTCGGCCAGGTCGCCCGCCGTCTTCGACCCGACGAACCGCTCGGGGTCCACCGTCACGTCGAACTCGTCCTCGGCCCACTGCGCCATCTCGACCACGTCGAGCGAGTCGATCTCGAGGTCCTCGAGCAGCGCGTCGTGGGTGATCTCGTCCCGCTCGGGCCCGAGCGTCGCGAGCATGTCGAACACCTTGCTCTCGATCGCCGCGCCGGATGCAACTTCCGCCATGTCCCTCTCTCCTCTCGCGTTTCAGGCCGTCAGGCCGCCGTCCACGGCGACCGTCGTGCCGGTGACGTAGCTCGCCTCCTCGGAGGCGAGGAACCCGATGCACGCGGCCGCCTCCTCGGGCGTCCCCGCGCGCCGCGCCGGCACCGCCTTGAAGGACTCGGCCGGCACGTCCTCGATGAGCTTCGTGTCGATGTAGCCGGGGATGACCGCGTTGACGGTGATCCCGCGGCTCGCGACCTCGGCGGCGACCGTGCGCGTCAGCCCGATCAGCCCCGCCTTCGCCGCCGCGTAGTTCGCCTGCCCGGGGTTCGCGCGCACGGCGATCGCCGACGAGACGTTCACGATCCGCCCGAACCGCGCCCGGAGCATCCCGCGCAGGGCCCGCCGCGTGGTGCGGAACGCCGCGGACAGGTTGACCTCCAGCACGCCGCTCCAGTCCTCGTCGGTCAGCGACGCGGCGAGCTTGTCGGCCCGCACGCCCGCGTTGTTGACGAGCACGAGCACGCGCCCGTACGCGTCCTCGACCTGGTCGAACACGGCCTGGACGGCGTCGGGGTCGGCGACGTCGCCGCGCACCGCCAGCGCCCGCCCGCCCGCCTGCTCGATCGACTCGACGACCGCCGCGGCGCCGTCCGCGTCGTCGCGGAAGTTCACGCCGACCGGCCACCCCGCCGCCGCCAGCGCGCGCGCCGTCGCGGCGCCGATCCCGCGCGAGGCGCCGGTGACCAGCGCCGCCCCCTCGGCAGGCCGGCGCCCGTTCCCGCTCACGCCGCGACCGCGGCGCCCCGCCGCATCTTCTCGACCGCCTCGATCCGCACGCCGTCGACCGTCCGCTTGATCAGGCCGGACAGGACGTGGCCCGGCTCGACCTCGACGAACCGCTCGACCCCCGACGCGCGCAGCCGCTCGACGCACTCGCGCCAGCGGACCCGGCTGACGAGCGCGTCCGCCAGCCCGGAGCGCACGTCCTCGAACGGCGCGGCGGAGATCGACGACCAGACGGGGAACCGCGGCTCGCGCACCTCGGCGGCGGCCAGCGCCGCCGCGAACTCGGCCACCGCCGGCCGCATCGCCGGGGAGTGGAACGGGCCGTCGACGTCGAGGCGGCGCACCTTGAGCCGCCGCTCGCGGGCGGCCCGCCCAGCCGCCTCCAGCCCCTCCTCGCCGCCCGACAGCACGATCTGCTTGGGCGAGTTGTCGTTGGCGACGGTCACCCCGGCGGCCTCGGC
The DNA here is from genome assembly GCA_035940955.1 of Solirubrobacteraceae bacterium. Taxonomy (GTDB): domain Bacteria; phylum Actinomycetota; class Thermoleophilia; order Solirubrobacterales; family Solirubrobacteraceae; genus CADCVT01. Next base: position 19,765 of record DASZEJ010000016.1, on the reverse strand, counting down.
CAGCGGCTCGACGTCGGCGGCCGGCGCGCCCATCACCGCGAGCATCCCGCCGCCCGCCCGCCGCGCGACCTCCTGCGTCACCCGCGCCCGCACGGCGACGAGCTCCAGCCCCGCCAGCGCGTCGAGCGCCCCCGCGGCGACCAGCGCGGCCAGCTCGCCCAGCGAGTGGCCCGCCACCGCGGCCGGCCGCACCTCGCCGGCGATCGACCGCCAGCTCGCCACGCTCGTGCAGTAGATCGCCGGCTGGACGAACCGCGTCCCCTCCTCCAGCCGCTCGAACGGGTCGCAGCCGAGCAGCTCGACGGCGCGCTCGAGCAGCTCGGGCGCGTCGCGCTCGACCAGCGCGCGCATGCCGGCGCCCTGGCTCCCCTGCCCCGGGAAGACCACGGCCACCCGTTCGTCCGCCACCACAGCTCCCTTCTCCACCGGTCCACCCAGGCTGTTGCCCAGGGGCGAGGGCCGGCGCGCGACCGAATCCTCGCAAGCCGCTGAGCGGTCGTTTCCTCTTTACGGAAGCGGCGCCGCCGGAGCGGTCGGGTACCTGCTGATCCGATGACGACCGCCGACCGGACCCGCACCCGCCTGCCGGTCTTCGAGCGCCCGTTCGACGAGCTCGAGCGCGGCGAGGCCCTCGACTCCGTCACCCGCCGGGTGACCGCCGGCGACGTGCTCGAGTTCGCCGAGCTGACCGGCGACCGGCACCCCGTCCACGTCGACCCCGAGTGGGCGGCCGGCAGCCGGTTCGGGCGCCAGATCGCGCACGGGATGCTCGTGCTCTCGATGGCGTTCGGCGCCTTCCCGTTCGACGGGCGCTGGGTCGTCGCGCTGCGCCGCGTCCGGGACGTGACCTTCAAGCGCCCGGTGGCCGCGGGCACGGAGATCCTCGTCGAGGCCGCGGTCGACGCGCTCGCCCCGGTCGACTCGGGGACCGGCCTCGTGACGTTCCGCCTGACCGTCCGCGACGAGGACGGGCGGACCTGCGTGCGCGGGCTGATCGACGTGGTCTGGCGGCGCGGGGCGGCGGCATGAACCTCGCCGGCAAGCGCATCCTCATCACCGGCGTCGTCAACCGCGAGAGCCTCGCCTACGCGGTCGCCGCCCGCGCGCAGGAGCAGGGCGCCGACATCCTCCTCACCAACTACGGCAAGGCCCGGCGGGTCGCGCAGCGCACCGCGGCCGGCATGCCCAATCCGCCCGACGTCCTCGAGCTGGACGTCACCGAGCCGAGCCACTACGACGGCGTGCGGGAGTACGTCGCCGACCGCTGGGGCGGCCTCGACGGCATCGTGCACTCGATCGCGTTCGCGCCGCCGGAGGCGCTCGGCGGGAACTTCCTCAGCGCCCCGAACGACAGCGCGGTGCGCTCGTTCGAGGTGAGCGCGCTGTCGCTGAAGAGCATGGTCCAGGGGCTGGACCCGGTGATCAACGACGGCGCGTCGATCGTCGGCTTCGACTTCGACGCCTCGGTCGCCTGGCCGATCTACGACTGGATGGGCGTCTCGAAGGCCGCGCTGGAGTCGGTGGCGCGCTACCTCGCCCGCGACCTCGGCCCGCGCCGCATCCGGGTCAACCTCGTCTCGGCCGGCGTGCTCAGCACGGTCGCGGCGCGCGGGATCCCGTACTACCGGCTGCTGGCGTTCGCCTGGTCGCAGGCCGCCCCGCTCGGGTGGGACGCGTTCGACGCCGCGCCCGTCGGCGACGCGGCGTGCTTCCTGCTGTCGGACTGGGCGCGCGCGATCACCGGCGAGATCCTGCACGTGGACGGCGGCGTCCACGCGATCGGGCTGCCGCTGCTCAACGCGCAGCTGCAGGCCGAGGAGGAGCCGGCGGCGGCCGCCGACCGGGCTCCGGCGCCGGCGGCGTGAGCAGCGGGCGCAGGCGCAGCGCGGTCTCCAGCTCGGCCCGGCGCGCGACGATCGAGCAGCCCAGGCGCTCCTCGATCGCCCTCAGGCGGTTGGCGATCGTCCGCTCCGAGACGCCGATCCGGGCCGCCGTCGACGCCGCGTTCTGCGCCGAGGCGAAGTAGGCGCCGAGCGTCTCGCGCAGCGTCTCGGTCCGGTCGTCGTCGTCGTCGAGCCCGCGCAGCTCGCGGTCGAGGAACGCGCGCGCCGTGCTCGGGTCGGCCAGCGCGAGGCCCTCGACCGCCACGTCCTCGTAGACGGTCAGCGTCGCGGCCGGGCGCCGCGCGGCCACGCGGTGGGCGATCACCGCCTGGAAGTGGCTGGCGCGGAACCCGGCGAGCCCGCGCGCCGGGGCGCCGACCGCCAGCCGCGCCGACTCGGGCGCGACGGTCCGCCGCACGACGCCCATGTCCTGCGCCGCGAACGGCCGGCGCCGCCCGAGCCATGCCCAGCGCCGGTCGGGCTGCTCGGCCTGGACCTCGAGCAGCTCGGCGCCGAGCGCGGCGGCCAGCGGCCGCACCGGGTCGAGCCCCTCCGGGTCGTCGACGAGCACGGCGAGGTGGTCCTGGTCGAGCGCGTAGCCGAGGTCGGGCGCGTCGACCGCCGCGCCGGTGAGCAGCCCGACGACCGCGACCGCCCGGCGCCGGGCGTCGCTGCGCCGCACCCGGCGCCGCTCGCGCTCGTGCTCGCGCTCGAGGAAGTAGATGCAGCGGTCGGTGAAGGCGAACATGAACCGCGCGCCCTGCTCGAGCAGCGCATGGACCTCGGCCGGCCCGCGGCCCGACTCGGCGACGGCCTCCAGCCACGCGCTCCACAGCGCGGCGTGCGCGGCGCGGTAGCAGTGGGCCACGTCGGCGTGCGAGAGCTCCATCGCCACCGCGGCCCGCGCGGCCTCCGCGACCGGCGGCGGGCAGGAGATCGGCAGCCGCATCGCGCCGGCCAGCTCGTCGAGCTGGCGCTCGAGGAAGCCCGCCGCCATGCGCATCGTCCGGCGCCGCCGGCCGGGGTGCGTGAGCGGCTCGCCCTCGACGCTCGCCTCGAGCAGGTCGACCATCGAGCCGACGATCTCGTCGGCCCGCGCGGCGACGGCGCGCGCGACCCCTGCCGTGTCGACCCTCGCCCCGCCTTCGACCGTCACTGCGCGACCCGCTCTCCCCTCGTGGCTCGCGGCGCCGCGCCCGAGCGCGGCGCCGTGGTCTCTAGAACCCGCGGCGCTCGCGGGTCAGCCGCGTGCGCCGCTTGCTCTTCTGGCGTGCCTCGCGGTCGGCCTGGTCGAGGATCGCGAGCTGCTCGGCCCCGACCTTCGACCTGACCTCCTCGAGCGTGACCTCCGGCATCCCCTGCTTGCGCCGGTACTCGTTCGTGGCGTCGACCATCTGCGGCAGGTCGGCGTCCTCGATGGCGGCCTGCGCGCCGAGCGCGCGGTTGCGCTTCTTGTCGGTGATGTCCGCGACGTGACGGCGGTTCGCCAGGCTGCCGAGCAGCACGAACGTCCCGAACACGACGACGATGCTGATGAAGACGATGGCGCTGAACGTGTCCATTGGTCGCGCAACCATTGCGCGAGTCGGAGGGCTCCGCAACGGAAGGTCTTCGATTCGAGCGCGCCAGGAATCGACGCTTCTACGAATTCGCAGCGTTTAGGGTTCCTTCCATGGACACCGCGACCGCGGCCGACTTCGCCCTCCTCACCGCGGCGCTGGAGGCGGAGGTCGACGACCTGGTCGCCGACTACCTCGCGCGGCTCGGCGACGAGCTGCCCGAGTGGACGCGCGACCGGCCGCAGTTCGCCGACACGGCCCGCATCGGCGCGGTCCACGCGATCGGCGCGGAGGTCCGCGCGCTGCGCACCGGCCGGCTGCCGGAGCGGTGCCCGCCGCTCGACGCCGAGGGCGCGCGCCAGTGCGCACGGCTCGGCGTGCCGCTGCACGCGGTCGTCCTCCAGTACCGGCTCGGCCACGCGGTGCAGTGGGAGCACTGGATGCGGCTCGTCGAGCGGCACGAGCCGTCCGACGAGGAGCGCCACGCGCTGCTGGAGGGCGCGTCGCGGTTCTTCTTCGCCTACGCGAACCGGATGACGCGCTTCGCGATCGAGGAGTACACGCGCGAGCGCGAGCGCCTGCTGCGCGGGCGCGAGCAGCACCGGGTCGTCCTCGTCCGCGACCTGCTCGACGGGCGCAGCGTCGGCCCCGGCGCGCTCGGCTACCGGCCGGCCGACCACCACGTCGGCCTCGTCGCGTCCGGCGAGGCGGCGCCCGACGCGCTGTGGGCGCTGGCCTCGCTGCTCGACCGCCGCCCGCTGATCGTGCGCGCCGACGAGTCGACGTGGTGGGCGTGGCTGGGCGGCGACAACCCGCTCGACGGCTCGGCCGAGTCGGCGCTGCGCCGGTACCGCCCGCCGGAGGGCGTCCGGATCGGCCTCGGCGACCAGGCGGCCGGCGTCGACGGCTTCCGCAGCACGCACGCGCAGGCCGAGTTCGCGCACGGCGCGGCGGTCCGGCGCGGCCGGCCGCTGCTGGCCTACGACGCGGTCGCGCTCGAGGCGCTGGCGTGCGGCGACCGCGCAGCGGCCGAGGCGTTCGTCGCCCGCGAGCTGCGCGGCCTGGAGCGCGACGACGTGCGCTCGCGCCGGCTGCGCGCGACGGTGCGCGCGTACTTCGAGGCGGGGCACAACGCCGCCGGCGCGGCCGCCGCGCTGGGGATCCACCAGCAGACCGTCGCGCAGCGCCTGCAGGCGGTCGAGCAGCGGATCGGGCGCTCGGTCGTCCGGCGCCGCGCCGAGCTGGAGACCGCGCTGCGCCTGCGCGACCACCTGCGCGCCGAGCCGCCCGACCGGGACGGGGTCAGGCCGCCACCGCGTGGCCGCTGACGTACGGCCTGTAGAGCGGGACGGCCTTCGGCAGGTCGCCCCGGTCGAGCTCGCCCACGCGGAAGCGCGCGGCGCTCAGCGCGTCGAGCGTCCGGCGGTTGCAGTTGCAGCCGTAGCCGACGCGCAGCCACAGCGGCTGCAGGCGGTCCTGCCAGCGGGCGAGCGCCGTGCCCTCGCCGGCCCGCACGTGCTCGAGGAACGCGAGCCGCCCGCCGGGCCGCAGCACGCGCCGGATCTCGGCCAGCGCGCCCTCCAGGTCGTCGACCGTGCAGAGCGCGAACGTCGTCACCGCGGCGTCGAAGCTGCCGTCGCCGAACGGCAGCCGCTCGGCCGGGGCGATGACCACCCGCGCGCCCGGGCGCTCGGTCCGCAGGCGCTCGCGCAGCCGGCGCGCCATCAGCTCGTCGGGCTCGACCAGCGCGAGGTCGTCGAGGTCCTCGCGGTAGTACGGGACGTTCAGGCCGGTGCCGGCCCCGACCTCGACCACCCGGCCGGTCAGCGGGCCGGCGAGGCGCTCGCGCATCGCCGCGAGGCCCGCGTCCTCGGCCGGCTCGTACCAGCGGTCGTAGTTGCGCGCGACGAAGTGCCCGTACGGGCGGACCGCCCCCTCGTACGCCCTCATGCCACCCGCTCCCGGACCCGGCCCTCGGGCGCGGCGGCCAGCTGCGCCGCCAGCGCCGCGGCCGCGCGCTCGCCGCTGTGCACGGCGCCCTCGACGATGCCGGCGCTCAGGTAGTCGCCCGCCAGCGCGACCCGCGGCGGCAGCCGCCGCAGCGCGTCGCGCATCCGGCCGTAGTGACCGGGCGGCGGCTTGACGATCGCGCGCTCGCGGTGGAAGACGTGGGCGAACGCCGGCTCGGGCAGGTCGGCGTCGAGGAACCGCTGCGCGGCCTCGTGCGCCAGCCGGCCGGCGTCCTCCTCGCGCATCGCCGCCGACGCGCGCTCGCCGAAGTAGACGTCGACGACCTCCGACCCGCTCGCCACGAGCCCGGGCGCCTTGCGCGACAGGATCCCGACGGCCGCGACCGGCTCGGTCGCCGGCGAGGCGGGCTTGATCGTCGCCGGGAAGCGGGCGAGCCGGTCGGTCGGCACGCGGTAGCCGCACGCGACGTGGACGTTGCGCGCGTACGGCACCCGGGCGAGCGCCTGCGCCCCGGCCCAGCCCTTCAGCAGCCCGGCGGCGGCGTTCGCGTCGGTCGCGACCACGACCCCCTCGGCGCGCCGCTCGCCGTCCGCGGTCTCGACGGCGACGCCGTCGCGCTCGGCGCGCACGGCGAGGACCGGGACGCCGAGCTCGACCCGCACGTCGCGCACGAGCGACTCGCACAGCGACCCGGTGCCGGCCGGCAGCGCGAGGAGCTTCAGGTTCGGCGTGTGGCGCAGGAAGGTGGTGAGCGCCAGCGCCACGCCCTCCTCCGGCGGGTACAGCCAGTACGGCTCGAACGTCGGCCGGGCGACGTGCTCGAGGCCGTCGTCGCCGAGCCGCCGCCGCGCCCAGTCGGCGACGGTCTCGCCCGAGTCGGCGGCGGCGAGCGCGTCGAGGTCGAACGCGTCGGGGGCGCGCAGCGCGTAGTAGGACAGCACCGCGAACGCGCGCAGCTTCGTCGTCCAGCGCGCGTTCGGCAGGCGCGCGACGCTGAGCGGCGACGCCGGCTTCCACGGGTGGACGCGGCCGGCGTGGAAGAGCCCGGAGGTGTCCTCCATCAGCGTCACCAGCCGGCGCTCGCCCAGCTCGCCGAGCAGGCTCAGCGTGCGCTCGTAGAAGTGGCCGAAGTAGAAGGCGCCGGTGTCGATAGTGAAGCCGTCGTGGCGCAGCGTCCAGGTGCGCCCGCCGACGCGCGGCTCGGCCTCCAGCACGCAGACGTCGTGCCCCATGCGGCTGAGCCGGTACGCGGCGGTGCAGCCCGCCGGCCCGGCGCCTACGACGATGACCTTCACGTCCACTCCCCCTCCCCCACCGTCTTCAGCCCGCCGTCGCGCAGCGCGTCGCGGCACGCCCCGCGCCGGACCTTCCCGCTCGGCGTCCGCGGGATCGACCGCGGCCCGACGAGCACGACGCGCGCCGGCGAGACGCCGATCTCGGTCCGCACGGCGCGCCGGATCGCCTCGAGCGCCTCGCCGGCGGCCTCCCGCGCGCCGGCCTCGACCTCCTGCACGACGACCAGGCGCTCCTCGCCGTCGCGGTCCTCGGGGAACGCGGCGCCCGCGCCGCCCTCGGCCGCCGGGTGCGCCTGACCGGCGGCCAGCTCGACGTCCTCCGGCGCGATCGTCCGCCCGCGCATGACGATCAGCTCCTTCATCCGGCCGGTGACGAACACCTCGCCGCCGCGGGCGAAGCCGAGGTCGCCCGTGCGCAGGAACGGCCCGGTCCCGTCCGCCAGCCGGCCGCCGAACGTCTCGGCCGTGGCGTCCTCGCGCCCCCAGTAGCCGAGCCCGACGCTCGGGCCGCGCACCCACAGCTCGCCGACGCGGCCGTCGGGCAGGGCCTCCCGGCGCTCGGGGTCGACGACCAGCGTCTCGTGCCCGCCGACCGGCCGGCCGGAGCCGACCTTGGGCAGCGCGCCCGCCGCGCCCGGCTCGGCGTCGACCGCCTCGCCCGCGGCCAGCCGGTCGCGGTCGACGTGGCGGATCGAGAAGCGCTCGGGCGGCGGCGACCCGGTCACCACGCAGGTCGACTCGGCGAGGCCCCACGACGCCCACAGCGCCTCGCGGGCGAACCCGGCCGGCGCGAACGCCTTGCAGAACCGATCGATGACGTCGGCGCGCAGCGGCTCGGCGCCGATGAACGCGGTGCCCCAGCTCGACAGGTCCAGGCCGGCGCGCTCGTCGTACGTCACCCGCCGCGCACACTGGTCGTAGGCGAACGTCGGCCCGCCGCTGAACACCGCCCCGTAGCGGGAGATCGCCTGCAGCCAGCGCGCCGGCCGCTGGAGGAACGCCAGCGGCGACATCATCACGCAGCGCATCCCGGCCCGGACGGGCAGCACGACCGCCGAGACGATCCCCATGTCGTGGTGCAGCGGCGGCCAGCTGACCGACGTCGCGCCCTCCTCGGCGGCGGTCGACTCCTCCAGGAGCACGCCCTGCGCCGCCAGGTTCGCGTGGGTGAGCACGACGCCCTTGGGCGTGCCCGTCGAGCCCGACGTGTACTGGACGAGCGCCGGGTCGCCGGGCGCGGGGTCGGCGAGCGGCCCGTCGCCGGGCGGGGCGTCGCCGGCCTCGTCGGTCAGGACCCAGGGAAGCGACCACGCCGGGGAGTCCGCGAGCGTGCGCCGCAGCTCCTCGCGCATCGCGCCCGTCGCCAGCACCGCCGCCGCGCCGGAGTCCGCGCGGATCGCCTCCATCCGCGCGGTCGCGACCCGCAGCCGCCAGCCCTCGGGCGGCTGGACCGCCACCGCGACCACGCCCGCGTACGCGCACGCGTAGAAGCCGACGACGAACTCCGGGCCGGTGGGGAACAGCAGCAGGACGCGGTCGCCCGGCTCGCAGCGGCGGCGCAGCTCGGCGGCGACCGCGCGCACGCGCGCCTCCAGCTCGGCGAACCGCAGCGCGCCGGCCTCCTCCTCGCCGCGGTCGAGCGCGAGGTACGCGACGGCGTCCGGCGTCGCCGCCGCGCGCCCGGCGAGGATCGTCGCGAGCGTCTCGCCGCCGGCGGCGAGCGGCTCCGCCCGGCCCGCTGCCTCGACGGCTCCGCTCACACGGGCACCATGATCTCCGCCGGCTCGTCCGCGCCGGCGCCGGCGTGCCGCTCCAGCCACGCGTCGAGGCGGCGCTTGGCCTCCGGCGGGCGCTGGTCCTCCAGCCACGTCATGTACGCGGCCCCGTCGGCGCCGATCATGAGGATGCCGTCCATGCCCTTCGCGCGGCGCAGCGCACGGATCGCCTGCCGCGGCGTCTGCACGATCGGCGAGCCGACGTTCAGCGACGTGTTGACCGCGCACTCGACGCCGGCGTGGCGCCCCATCGCCTTGAGGAACGCGTGCGAGACCGGGTCGACCTCCGCGTCCACGATCTGCACGCGGCTCGTGCCGTCGCGGTGCACGACCGCGGGGACGCGCTCGCGCGCCTCCGGCCTCGCGGGCGCGGCGAGCACCATGTACCGGTAGGCGTTGTACTCGTCGTCGGACGCGCCCTCGGACAGCTCGAACAGCTCCCGCGCGGCCTCGAGCGTCGCCATCGGCGCGAGCGGCCGGATCGCCTCGCGGTACTTCACGCGCGCGTTGATGAGCGCGAGCGTGTCCGGGTTGCACGGGTTGGCGAGGATCGAGCGGTGGCCGAGCGCCCGCGGGCCGGTCTCGGCCGGCCCCTGGAAGATCCCGACGACGCCGTCCGCCGCGACGAGCGACGCCAGCAGGTCGCCCACCTGGCGCAGCCCCTCGGGCGTGTGGACGTGCCCGACGCGGACCGACCGCGCGCCCTCCTCGGCGATCGCGCGCTGGATCGACTGCGTCGTCGGCGCGTGCCCGCAGTAGAACGCGTGCTTCAGCGGGCGCCCGGGCCGCGCGCCGGCCTGCATCGCCAGCGCGTACGCCGAGCCGTGCGGCACGCCCGCGTCGCCGGGCGTCGGCGGCACCCACAGGTGCAGCCGCGTCCCCGGCCGGTCGAGGTAGCGCTCGTACCACGCCTCGTCGAAGCGGTCGAGGAGCCGCATGTTCGCCAGGCAGTTCAGGGCCGTGCCGCCGGAGAGGACGAGCCGGCTCGCGCCGGTGCGGCGGATCGCGTGGTCGACGACGTGGGTCAGCCCGTCCTCGAACAGCATCTGCAGCGCCGCCGCCTTGTCGACGCGGTCGCGCGTCACGTCGGCGTGCTCGACCTTCTCGACGTCGAGCACCGCGTCGGGGTTCCACATCTTCTCGCGCGGGATCGCCGGCCCGAGGATGTCCTCCAGCTCCGGACCGTACGGGTCGCCGAGCGCCCGGCGGTGCCAGTTCGAGAACTCGCGGTTCAGGCGGAACTCGCCGTCGGGGCCGAGGTACACGAGCTGGCGCAGCCGGCGGTAGTAGTGGTTCGTCAGCCGGTCGTTGTTGCCCCAGGCGGCGGCGCCCATGTAGCGGCCCTCGCTGGAGAACGGCGGCCAGCCGCCCTGCGTCGCGCTGACCGTGCCGTAGACGATCCCCAGCGAGTCGAGCGTGTTGTCGTTGCGGCTGAGGAAGGTGACGCGGCCGTCCTGCGCCGAGTAGATCGACAGGGCGGCGTCGTCGCCGAAGCCGTCGCAGATCACGATCAGCGTCGGCTCCCCGCCGGCGGCGAACGGCGACACGGCGTACGAGAAGTACGCGTGCGAGTCGTGGTGGCGGATGCCGATGATCGGCAGCGGGCGGCCGAGGCCGAGCTGGTGGCCGATCCGCTCTGGGGCGCGGGCCGCCTCGAGGACGTGGCCGAAGTTCAGGTCGTCGGGCGGCTCGGTGAAGATCGGGCCCGGGAACTCCTCGAACGAGCAGCGCACGAACATCGCGCCGACCTGGACGTAGTCCCACGTCGCGGTGCAGGCGACGAGGTCCTCCGGCCCGGCGCCCAGCTCGCGCAGGCGCTCGCGCACGGACTCCAGCGCGTTGACGGGGAAGTCGCGGCAGTGCTTGATGCCCGAGTACCGCTCCTCCTCCTCGTTGCAGATCAGGTCGACGCGCCCCTCGGGCGTGACCTCGACGAGCGCGGCGCCGGAGTTGTGCCCGGCCGGGCCGACGCCGAGCAGCAGCGAGCGCTCGCCGGCCTGCATCCGGCGCCTGAGCTCGGCCCGGGTGCGCTCGGCGAACGCGCTCGTGGCGCGGTGGAAGTCGCGCCGGGCGAAGTGGCGCTCGAGCGCGGCGCGCGCCGCCCGCTCGCTCAGCAGGCCGAGGCGCGGATAGGACGGTCCGTACTTGCCGAAGACGCGCGACACGGTCACACCCCCGCGGTCGCGAGCACGGCGGCGGCGGCCGGCTCGGGTCGGCTGGCGTCCTCGGTCGACGCACGCTCGGCGGTCAGGCGCCGGGCGACGTTGATGCGCTCGATCTCCGCCGTCCCCTCGAACAGCTGGAACGCCTTCGCGTCGCGCAGCCACCGCTGCAGGTCGCAGGACCGGTCCGCTCCGGCCGGCCCGGCCACGTCGAGCAGCCTGCCGGTCGCCCAGGTCGCGACGTCCGCCGCCTTCAGCTTCGCCATGTTCGCCTCCCCGCGGTCGAGCGCGTGGCCGTTGCGGAGCATCCACGCGGCGCGCCACGCCAGCAGCCGCGCGCAGTCGATCTCGGTCGCCACCTCGCCGATCGCCTGCTCGACCCAGCCCTCCCGCAGGCGGTCAGGGCCGGCGTTGGCGAGCGTCCACTCGAGCGCCGCGCGAGCGATGCCCACGGCGCCGGCGGCGAAGAGCGGGCGCGTGCGCTCGGGGCTGGTGGCGCTGGGGCCGCGCCCGGCGCCCTGCTCCCCGCCGCGCGCGCGGCCGAGCCGCCGCGCGAGCCGCTCCTCCCCGCTGTGCGCGTGCTCGAGCCGCCGCGCGAGCCGCTCCTCCCCGCCCAGCAGCGCGTCGCCGTCGACGCGGCAGCCCTCGAAGGTCAGCGTCGCGAGGTGCGCCGCGCGCAGGCCCATCGTCGGCTGGCGCTGCGCGCGCACGCCGGGCGCCCCCCTCCCGACGGCGAACCGCGCCTGCCCGCCGGTGCCGGCGGCCGGGTCGACCGTCGCGACCACGACCGTGACGGCGGCGATGCCGCCGTTGCCGATCATCGTCTTCGCGCCGTCGAGGACCCAGCCGTCGCCGTCGCGGCGGGCCGTGGTGGCGAGCGCGCGCACGTCGGACCCGGCGCCCGGCTCGGTCAGCGCGACCGCGCCGCCGCCCTCGAAGCACGCCGGGCCCCAGCGCATCGCCTGCTCCGGCGTCCCCTCCGCGGCGACGAGCAGCGCCGCGCCGGCCGACGCGCCCATCGCGGCCGCGATGCCCGGGCAGCCGCGGTACAGCTCCTCCGCGTAGAGGAGCAGCATGAGCCCGTCGGGGTCGGCGGCGGCCCCGGCGATCGTCTCGAAGTCGAACAGCCCGCGCTCGCGGGCCTCCTGGATGACCGCGACCGGGTACTCGCCGGTGGCGTCGTGGTGCGCGGACGCCGGGCGCATCGCCTCGTCGGCGAACGCGCGGCAGCGCTCCCGCCACGCGCGCTGCTCGTCGGTGAGCGCCAGCTCCACCCGTCACCCCTCCGCCTGCTGGAGCACCAGGCACGCGTTGTGGCCGCCGAAGCCGAACGACTCGCTGATCCCGATGCGGCCGTTGCCGTTCGCCGCCTGGAGCGGCGCGGCCTCCTGCGGCACGTAGTCGAGGTCGAGGCCCTCCTCGGGCTCCTCCAGGCCGAGCGTCGGCGGCGCGACGCCCTCGTTGAGCGACTGGACGGTGGCGATCGCCTCGGCCGCGCCGGCGCCGCCCTGCAGGTGGCCGATGGCGGACTTCAGCGACGAGACCTTCACGTCCTGGGCGTGCTCGCCGAGCGCAAGCTTGATCGCCTGGGTCTCCATGCGGTCGTTGAGCTGCGTGGACGTGCCGTGGGCGTTGACGTACGCGACGTCGCCCGGCTCGATCCCCGCGTCCTCCAGCGCGCGTCGGATCGCGCGGGCCGCGCCGGCGGCGTCCTCGCGCGGCGCGGTCAGGTGGAAGGCGTCGCAGCTCGCGCCGTAGCCGAGCAGGTAGCCGAGCGGCCGGGCCCCGCGGCGCCGCGCGTCCTCCTCGCGCTCGAGCACCATGATCCCGGCCCCCTCGCCGGGGATGAAGCCGTCGCGGCGGCGGTCCCACGGCCGCGAGATGCCCTGCTTGGAGGTCGCGCCCATGTTCGCGTAGGCGCTCTTGAAGTAGGTGGAGGAGATCGCGTCGGCCCCGCCGGCGACGATCGCGTCGACCGCGCGGACCTCGAGCAGCCGCTTGGCGTCGCCGATCGCCTGGCTCCCGGACGCGCACGCGCCGAGGAGGCCGTAGGACTCGCCCTCCAGCCCGTAGCGCATGGCGATCATCGCGGCGGCGGCGTTGCCCATGAGCTTCGGCACGCCGAGCGGCGACACCCGCGACGGCCCGCTCTCGCGCAGCTTGTCCAGCTCCTCCTCGATCGAGTTGATCCCGCCGAAGCCGGTCCCGACCACGCACCCGACCCGGTCGCTGTCGTAGGGCAGGCCGTCGCCGAACGCCTGCTGGATGGCCTCCGCCGCCGCCGCCAGCGCGAGCTGCGCGAACCGGTCGCAGCGCCGGACGTCCTTCTTCGACATCGCGGCGGTCGGGTCGAAGTCGACGCACCGCGCCTCCCCGTCCTCGATCCGGCAGTCGCCGGCCGCCCAGCCCTCGAACAGCGCCTTCGCCCCGTCGCCGTACGGGGTGATGGCACCCAGCCCCGTGATCGCGATCCTGTCGCCCATGCGCCCCGCCTTCCTCGGTACGCCATCGTTCTCTCCGCGAAGCGCTCGGCCGACGTTGACCGATCCACGAAACGCGGGCGGCGGGGGCTTCGGTGTGCGGGAAGGGAGCGCGCGTCAGTGGTCGCGCAGCGCGTCGACCAGCTCGCCCTTGCTCATCTTCGAGCGGCCCACGATCCCGACCTCGCGGGCCTTCCTCTGCAGCTGGTCCTTCGTCTGATCCTCGTACTTCGAAGCCTTGCCGCCCTTCTTGGACGCCTTGTTCCCGCCGCCGCCCTGCGCGTTGGCGTTGGCAATCCGCGCGGCCTTCTCCTTGCTCATGCCCTTGTCGCGGAGGGCCTCGTACTGCTCGTCGTCCTTCACCGACGACCCGTGGTTCTTGGCCATGTGCAGGGACTACCCGTCAAGCACAGGCGGCGCACCGCGACGCGGTTCTGACGAGCGAAAGGGCGTCGCTGCTCCTCTCCACTTCGAATTCTACAGCCGGCAGGGGGGCTTGCCGCAAGCCCCGGGTCGTGCCGCATAATCGCCCGCCGCAAGCCGGGACCGGCTGAAAAAGGAGGCGCGAGATGGGCGTGTTGGCGGCGACGGATGGGGTCGGAGTGCGGCCATGACCGAGCATGCGGTGGTGATCGCCGGCGGGGGTCCGACAGGGCTGATGCTGGCGGGCGAGCTGGCGCTGGCAGGCGTGGACGTCGCGATCGTCGAGCGGCGCGCCAGCCACGAGCTCGCGGGCTCGCGCGCCGGCGGCCTGCACGCGCGGACCATCGAGGTGCTCGATCAACGTGGGATCGCCGACCGGTTTCTCTCGGAGGGGCAGGTGGCCCAGGTCGCGGGCTTCTCGACGATCCGTCTGGACATCAGCGACTTCCCCACGCGCCACCCCTACGGGCTCGGGCTGTGGCAGAACCACATCGAGCGGATCCTCGCCGGCTGGGTCGCCGAGCTGGCGGTGACGATCCACCTCGGCAGCGAGGTGACCGGTTTCGCACAGGACGACACCGGCGTCGACGTCGAGCTGTCCGACGGCAGGCCGTTGCGCGCGGAGTACCTCGTCGGGTGCGATGGAGGTCGCAGCCTGATCCGCAAGGCCGCCGGCATCGGCTTTCCCGGGTGGGATCCGACGACGAGCAGCCTGATCGCGGAGGCCGAGATGGCCGAGGAGCCTGAACTGGGCATCCGCCGGGACGCCCGCGGCATCCACGGCGTCAGCCGGGTGGAGTACGAGATCCGCGACGGCGAGGTGGTCTACGCGAACACGGGCCCCGTCCGGGTGATGGTGACCGAGGACCGCGTCGGGCCTGCGACCGAACCCACCCTGCGCGAGCTGAGCGAGGCGCTCGTGGCCGTCTACGGAACGGACTACGGGATCCACAGCCCCATCTCGATCTCGCGCTTCACGGATGCGGCGCGTCAGGCCGAGGCCTATCGCGACCGGCGGGTGCTGCTGGCCGGCGACGCCGCGCACGTGCATCCCCCGGACGGCGGACAGGGCCTCAACCTCGGCGTGCAGGACGCGGTGAACCTCGGCTGGAAGCTGGCCCAGGTGGTCAACCGAACGTCGCCGGACAGCCTCCTGGACACCTACCACGCCGAGCGCCACCCCGTGGCTGCCCGCGTGCTGCGCACGACCATGGCCCAGAGCGTGCTTCGCCGCGCTGACGACCGCATCGCGGCCCTGCGCGACACCGTGGCCGAGCTGCTGGCCATGGACGAACCGCGCAGGCAGTTCGGCGCGAGGATGTCCGGCCTGGACATCCGCTACGACCTCGGCGAAGGCCACCCGCTGCTCGGGCGCCGGATGCCCGACGTCGACCTGGTCACCGCCGACGGCCCGCTGCGCGTCTACACGCTGCTGCACGACGCCCGGCCGATCCTCCTGAACCTCGGCGAGCCCGGCGGACTCGCCATCGCTCCGTGGGCGGACCGAATCCAGGTGGTCGACGCCGAACACGACGGTGCATGGGAGCTTCCGGTGCTCGGCACGGTCACCGCTCCCGCTGCCGTGTTGATCCGGCCCGACGGGCATGTCGCCTGGGTGGGAGACGGCACGGACGCGGGGCTCACCGATGCGCTCACCACCTGGTTCGGAGCGCCTGCCGCGACGTAGCTCTGCTGCCGCCCGCCTGGTCAGCCGCACACGGTGCTGTCTGGCATGGGCCGGGCAGGACTCGAACCTGCGTCGAACGGATTATGAGGGCTAGTACTGGGTGACGGTTGACCCGATTAGCCGATCTTATCTGAAGGTACGGCTGGTTGGGCGGGGTTCGTTTCGCCGATTCTGGAACACGGCGCGGAACCGCGCGCCTCGGCCGCCGTCGAACGGATTTCGGCAAAGTCGCACGACGGACCGGCAGTCTCGCCAAGGGGCATCAAGCGCCACCACCTAGCTCTCCGATCCCCACCGTGAACTCTCCGGCGCGGGGCGTCTTGAACCCGAGGACCACCTCGACGTCTCCCGGCTCGGCGAGCTCCCTCGCTCTGAAGTCGAAGAACTGCGCCCCTCCGGGGAACGCTCCTCGTGGCCCTACCTCAACGCCCTCGGTCTCGCCTGCGGGGATTCGTATGAACGTCAGCGCATCGAGCACCGGGCGCGAGGAGAGTGCGACCATCTCGCCAGAATCAAATTGCTCGGGAAGCAAAGGGATGGCGTTCACCATCACTTCCTCGCTTACGGTCGTTGCTCTTCGAGCCACTTGACGAACCTGAGAGACGAGCCGCTCGGCGACTAACGCGGGGCCGACTCCGTGGTTGACGTAGCGCTTTAGATCACGCATCAGGCTCACGTGCTCCGTTCGTGTCAGAGGCACGCCGACGAACGACAGCGCGAGGGCCCGTCCGTCAGGAGTGGTTCTCAGGACGAAGGAATGCGCTTCGAAGCTGTCTGTCGGCGGCCTAATCCATCGGCCGGCGGCATCCATGGAGTTCGAAATCCAGCAGATCCACGGAACCCACCCGCCGTTATCCGGCGGCTTGTCCCACCCAACGGCCACGAACGCATGCGCCTTCCACCGCGGCGCACAACGGAGGCGACGGAACGCCGTCGTCGCGCGGTCGCGCACAGCAACGATGCTCGAGTTGTCGTCATGCCCACTGGCAAGCGCATCTGCAAGCCACTCGTCGGTGTCCAATCTGCCGATCTTCGCGAGACCGGTGTAGGCGAAGGCAACCGAGTTCCCGAAGAGAACGGCCTTGTTGAACTCTCCGGGGACAGGACGGCCAGAACCTACCTGTGTCAACCGGCGGTCGGAGACCTGGAGCACGTACCTCTCTGTCAAGCAACTGATCACGATGGTCAAAGCAGACGCCCCTCACTGCCTTAGCCGCGGATCACGACGAACACTCGCAAGGTCTGACGTCCCTGCGCAAAAGTACGACGTGCGGCGGACGTGCCGCGCCCCGGGCCCGACTCGATCCGCACAGCGGGCGGCTTGTCTTCGCGGCACTGCACTCAGCGAGTTCCCGCGCGAGTGGTCCGCAATGATCGGAGGGCTCCGCGGGCACCCCAGGCCGGACTCAGCATCCGTCGTGGCCGTCGGTTCCCTTAGGAGCAGGAAGCGCGCCCCTCCGCCACGCCGTCTGGAATACACGCAACGCTCCGGCGCCTCACCACTTCGGCGAGTAGCCGAACGACTGCGCGTTCAGCATCTCGACGTGCTCTCGAAGCCGGGCGTTGGTCGTCGCTTGTCGACGATGCGCCCTCGCGGATCGTAGGGTGTCGGCGATGCGAGTTAGGTCGGTCGAAGTTCATCGGTGGCGCAACCTTGCAGATCTGCATCTAGATGTTCCTCCCGAGGCACGTTTCATCTGTCTTGTAGGCGAGAACGGAACCGGCAAAAGCTCGCTTCTTGAGCTGATTACGTTCGCCGCCCATCACGCTGGCCTTACCGCTCAGGCTGCGTTACGCAGAGTCCCACCCGCGGCGCAACCAGGTCTCGATCTCGATTTGGCGGTGACCTTCGCGACGGAGCGCGACGACCTACGCGAGGCGCTCGTTATGCGCAGCGGCGCGGCAGCTGAAGGCTGGGACGGCTCGCTTACGTTCGCGACGAGGAGCTGGGCTGGCGTAACGGTCCCTGAGATCCCCGCTGGGATCGGCTACAGCACCGCCGAGGGCCAAGGCGGGTCGTACGTAGCGCTCTTGGCAGGGGGCGTTGAGCCGACACATTCCGCGGCGGTTGGGAGCCATGTCTCGCAACTGCTCCGCGAACTCCCGGAGCTTCTACACCTCTACATCGACGCGGAGCGCGTGTTCCCGCCGGCTGAGATCCGCGACGAGGAGATTCTTGCCCTAGCCCGGCAGGACACAACTGTCCCGCAGTGGCTCAAGCAGCAAGCGGCGCAGATGACCCAGAACCTGTATCTGGAATGGATGCGCAGCATGCTGGGTCGGCAGCAACGTCTTCAGAGCGAATACTTCCAAGAGGCGATGACTGCGCATCGACAGGGCGGCACGCCTCCCCCGCCGGTCGACCCGCTAGACAGCTACAGAACAGCACTGAATCAGGTCCTTCCGCACCTCCGCTTCCTTCGCCTCGACCAGGAAGCGCGGCGGCTGATCTTCGATAGCTCGGGCTCGCCGCTTCCGTACGAGGAACTGAGCGGCGGCGAGCGGGAGCTGGCCTTCCTGATCGGGCAGATCGACCGATTTGGAGTTCGGGACGGGCTCTTCCTCCTGGACGAACCGGAGCTTCACCTCAATCCGGAGCTTCTACGGGGTTGGCTCGACTACTTGCGGTCAACCGTTGGTGCGGGCCAAGCCTGGGTCGCGACGCACTCGCTCGAAGCCGCAGAGGTCGCGGGGCCATCGGCGACGCTCGTCCTAGACAGGGACGACGACAGACTCGTTCGACGCATCGCTCCGATCGCCGACCGGCCCGCGCTGACGACTCTCGCTGCAGCCGTGGGCACGCCCGCGTTCTCGGTCGCGAGGTCGCGGTTCGTGCTGATCGAGGGAACGAGGGAGCGGCGAGAGCGCGAGCGCTTCGCCGCGGTTCTCGACACCGGCGTCGCCGACCGATTCATAGAGGCGGACGGGTGCATGGAGGTCATCGCCCGAGTCCGCGCCCTACGACAACTGGCGTCCGAGGAGGAACAGCTGCGGGTTGGTGGCATCGTCGATCGGGACTTCCGCACCGAGGAGGAGCGTCTAAGTCTTCTCGCGGACGACGGCATCTACGTGCTGTGCGTACACGAGGTCGAGAACCTCTTCCTCCAGCCGGAGCTCCTCGGACGGCTGCTCTCTGAGCTTGACCGAAGCCCCGACGAAGTGACGGCGTTGCTTCAATCGGGCGCCGACCCAGACGCGGGACGCTGGGCATTCGAGAAAGCGAAGGCAGAGGAGAAGTGGCGCGAGGATGCCCGAGCAACCGTGACGGTCGCGGGTGGACTCGCCTGGAAGGATGTAGCGGACACGAACGACGCGGCGCGCCGCATCGCAGGCGCCATCCCGGACATCCAAGGCGCCGAGGTGGCGCGCCGCAGGCTCGCGATTAGGCGTCGTCTCGACGAGTACGCGACGATGCGCACCGACGTTGAAAGACTCGCCGGGCAATGCTTCGGGAAGCAGACGCTCAAACGAATAGCGCGCTCCCTGGGCTTTCGAGACTCAAGCATGGTCGAGGCACGCGCGGCGGTCCTGTGGAGGTCGGGACAGGTTCCGCGCCCATCGGAGGCAGCGGGGATCCGCGGATATCTTGACCAGATACCAGTGCTCAGCGGTCCCGCGGAGCCGAGCAGCGGCGTCGAGTGACAGGTGGTCGGTCTTGAGTGCACGATGCTAGTCAGGAGCGCCAGCGACAGCCCGCCTTTGAGCTGATCTCGGTCGGATCCAGCATCCGCCTCGGTCCAGCAACCGCGATATCGAGCTTCGACGCCCGTGCCGCCTGATCGCGTTGTCCCGTCGTAGCGGGCGCCGCCCGGCGGGACAAGGCGCGCACATCATCTTGTAACTCGGTCATCGCGATCGGTGTGTGTGTGTGTGTGCCGCCGCCGGTCCTCCGCCGCATGCAGCTGCTACGCCAGTTCGCCCCCCCGTCGATGAGCCGTTCGGACGGGATGTCGGCCGCGCAACTGAGCGAAGCTCGCCGCGCTTGCACGTTCTAGCCGGTGGACAGCGTGGTCCGCCTCGGCGGGACGGCGCCCGGAGGCGCGGGTTCGGCGCCGCGTGCTACGGCGCGATCTCCCTGCCATCGCAGGGCGGCGCGCCCGCCGCTGGCGGCGGCGGGCGCGTTCCCCTGCGATTGGTTGCGCGTGCGGCCGCTTACCTCGGGAGCTGCGCCGCCCTCCGCGCGGCGCGCGTCGGGAACACGAAGCCGCTCAATCGGTGCACGAGGCCGGCGCTATGCAGTCGGGACACCGCATCGGTCGTCTCGAGCGCGTCGCCAAGCTCGCGGGCAACCTCTTCGTCCGACCACGGCTGCGGCATGTCGTCGCTGAGAAGCAGGCTGAGGACGGCGGCGTCGGCGCAGTCCTCCTGGGCTGCGGGGGTACGCTCGTGTCAGTGTCAGCGTTCGGTGATGCCGGGCGGTTGACGTCCGACGCGGCCGGTGTGGTCCCGGGCGGGCGGCGAGCTGACTCCTAGGCTCGTTGTCGGCGCTGTGTCTGACTTGTGCGCGTTGTGTCGCTCGCCGCCGCCCGA